>CAJZIX010000025.1 GCA_916049765.1 uncultured bacterium | reverse complement strand
GGTTAATGATCCGGAGAAATTAGCTGATTTTACCATGGATAAGTCATTGGACGATGCAATTGATGAAGCTAAATCCCAAATAACCTTTAGACAAGAAGGATCCGTCAAACAGAAAGAGATGGTGAGATGATGTACAGTGGAAAGAAATTCCTACTATTCTCACTGTTAGGTATCTTACTAGGCTATCTTTTTCATCGTTTGACGCTTTTGTATGATTCCTATACTGGAAATAGCTTAGATAAATGGACTCATCTTCTGATGGAGGGTCAAGATGAAGTTCTTCAGTCGCCATGGAATGTTTCTTTTACTGGAAAATCAAGTGCTTTTTTTCTACTAGGATTTGTGATGATGTTACTGGTTTATCTCTATCTAGAGACTGGTAAAAAACAATACCGAGAAGGGGTAGAATACGGGAGCGCCCGTTTTGGAACTCTAAAAGAAAAGAAGCTCTTTTACGGTAAGGAATTTTCTCATGATACGATTTTAGCACAAGATGTTCGTTTGACATTATTAGATAAAAAACCACCTCAATATGATAGAAATAAGAATATTGCGGTGATCGGAGGTTCAGGAAGTGGGAAGACCTTTCGCTTTGTAAAACCTAATCTGATTCAGATGAATAGTTCTAATATTGTAGTGGATCCTAAAGATCACTTGGCCGAGAAAACAGGCAAACTCTTTTTAGAACATGGCTACCAAGTAAAGGTGTTAGATTTAGTCAATATGAAGAACTCAGATGGCTTCAATCCTTTTCGCTATATAGAGACAGAAAATGATTTGAATCGCATGCTGACGGTTTATTTTAATAACACCAAAGGCTCTGGCTCTCGTAGTGATCCATTTTGGGATGAAGCTTCTATGACTTTGGTTCGAGCTTTAGCCTCTTACTTGGTCGATTTCTATAATCCACCTAAAACAAGAGAACAGCTCATAGAAGAAAGTCGTTTAAGTCAAAAGGAATATCAAAACTTGTTGAAACGTCAAAAAAAAGAAGTGGAAGAGCGAAAAAAACGAGGGCGTTATCCAAGTTTTGCTGAAATCTCAAAACTCATTAAACACTTATCCAAGGGTGAAAACCAAGAAAAAAGTGTCTTAGAAATTCTATTTGAAAATTATGCTAAAAAGTATGGAACTGAAAATTTTACCATGCGAAATTGGGCAGATTTTCAAAATTATAAGGATAAGACTCTGGATTCTGTTATAGCTGTAACCACTGCTAAATTTGCCCTCTTCAATATTCAAAGTGTCATGGATTTGACCAAAAGAGATACCCTTGATATGAAGACATGGGGCCAGGAAAAATCAATGGTTTACTTAGTTATCCCAGATAACGATAGTACCTTTCGCTTTCTTTCAGCCCTCTTTTTTTCAACCGTATTTCAAACCCTAACAAGACAAGCAGATATTGATTTTAAGGGTCAATTGCCTCTTCATGTGAGAGTCTATTTAGATGAGTTCGCAAATATCGGAGAAATTCCAGATTTTGCTGAACAAACCTCAACAGTCCGTTCTCGGAATATGAGTCTCGTTCCTATTCTACAAAATATTGCCCAACTTCAAGGGCTCTATAAAGAAAAAGAAGCTTGGAAAACCATTTTGGGGAACTGTGATAGCTTAGTCTACTTAGGTGGTAATGATGAAGATACCTTTAAATTTATGAGTGGCTTACTCGGTAAACAAACCATTGATGTTCGAAATACTAGTCGTTCCTTTGGCCAGACAGGTTCAGGATCCCTTTCTCATCAAAAGATTGCTCGTGATTTAATGACACCTGATGAGGTCGGAAATATGAAACGGCATGAATGCTTGGTTCGAATTGCCAATATGCCTGTCTTTAAAAGCAAAAAATACAATTCCACTAAGCATCCAAACTGGAAGTACCTAGCCAATCAAGAAACCGATGAACGGTGGTGGAACTATCAAATCAATCCTTTGAATCAAAGACAAGAAAATCATCTTGAAGGCCTTAGAATTCGTGATTTAACTTTTGAATCTAGTTTAAAATAAAAATAGAAAAGAGGAAATAGATGATTACGCATTTTAAAGGTTTTGTTTATGGAGTAGACGCAAGTGCTATGTTTGCACAAGCTATGTCTTTGTTACAGAAGGGATTGATTGCGGTTGGTGCCTTTCTCGTTGTTGTGGGGATTGTCAATCTTGCAACCAACATTAAAGATGGTGGACCAGGTGTTCGGAATGCCATTCTGGAAATTGTCGGTGGTGTTATGGTTGGGGCTGCTGGAGCCTTTGTAACCCAGATTTCAATTTAGGAGGATAAACAATGACATGAATCTTAGTTTAGTCTCACCCTTTGTTTACCTTGCATCTGAAAAAATATCAGCTGAAAATTTATTTGAAGGATTTAATGTAGATTTACAATCTACGGTAGATCTGATTAAATCTCTATCTAGCTACAATCCAACAGTTTGGACTTATATGTCTAGTATTACTAAAAGTGTCATGCAGCCTCTTGGAGTTGCGATTTTATCAGTTGTTCTCATCTTAGAATTTTCGAAGATGGCAAAGAAAATTGCTAACTCTGGTGGAGCGATGACCTTTGAAGCATTAGCC
>CAJZIX010000024.1 GCA_916049765.1 uncultured bacterium | reverse complement strand
TTCTCGAATGGCTTGACGCATATCCAAGCGAAGTTTGGCATCTAGGTTACTAAGTGGCTCGTCCATGAGGAGAACACTTGGATTAACGGCTAAGGCACGTGCCAAGGCGACACGTTGTTGTTGTCCCCCACTGAGTTTATCGGGCTTTCGATCCGCATATTGAGCAATTTGCATGAGTTCAAGATATTTATTGGTTTGTTGAATCAATTCTTCTTTTGGAACCTTCTTTTGCTTAAGACCAAAAGCAACATTGTCTCGGACAGTCAAATGTGGGAAAATAGCGTAGTTTTGGAAAACCATGCCGATATTGCGTTTGCTGGGTTCCATATTATTGATTTTTGTATCATCGAAGTAAAATTCTCCGTCTTCAATACTGTTGAAACCTGCAATCATACGAAGAAGGGTCGTTTTCCCACACCCTGAAGGCCCAAGAAGGGTAAAGAGACTTCCTTTTGGGATTGTAATGTTCAAATTCTCAATAACAGGGACATCGTGATAGATTTTTTTTGCGTTAATAATTTTGATCTCACTCATAGTGAACCTCTTTTACTGTTTAGATTGGATATCTGTAAAGACTTCGTTGTATTTCTTAACAATATCTGATTTATTTTTGATGACATAATCATAATCTTCAGTGAGTGTTTTGATTTTGTCAATTGGTTTCATATTTTCGCTTGTTTTAGCATTTTTACGAACAGGACGGTTAGTAGTGGTTGTGCCAAGTGTATCTTGTACTTCTTGAGAGATAATAAAATCGATAAATTTCTTGGCATTTTCCATATTTTTCGCTTTTTTAACGATAGCAGCACTAGCAGGTAGGAAGACTGTTCCTTCTTTTGGATAGACTACCTTGATATTAGCTCCGTCATTTAAGAGTTTAACTGCTGGATCTTCATAAGAGAGACCAACAGCCATTTCTCCGTCAGCGACTGCTTTATAGACACCAGATGAGCTTGAACCGATTTTACCATCAATAAGTGTGAAGAGATCTTTTACATAAGACCAAGCTTTATCGTCTTTGTAACCACCTTGAGCTTGTAGCATATTTGTTAATTGAGCAAATGCGCTAGAAGAGTTTGCTGGGTCAGCAGTTGCAATTTTTCCTTTTAGTTCAGGTTTGAGAAGGTCGCTATATCCTTCGATGTTCATGCCTTTCGTTAAATCAGGATTGACGATTAAAACACTACCATCTAGTGTATAAGGAGTAGAGTAACCAGTTGTGTTTTGATATTCTTTGATAACATTATCATTTTCTTTTGAAGTATAGTTTTCAAAGAGTTCTCCGTGGGTAGCATATTGTGTATAAGAACCACCAAAGATGACATCAGCTACAGGAGCTTCTTTTTCTGACTCTAGTTTTTTGAAAAGTTCTCCAGTACCAGCTTGAATCAGTTCTACTTTGATACCATATTTTTCTTCAAAGGCAGGAATAGTTGCTCCGATTAAGCCCTCTGAGTTTGGTGAATAAACGACTAGCGAACCGCCGTCTCCTTTATCAGATGAACCGCCATCGGCAGATTCATTAGAAGAACAAGCAGCAAGACCAAAAAGAGCTAGTCCGCAAGCAGCATAATACATCCATTTCTTTTTCATGATGGATACCTCCGTTGTGTTATTTAAGCTTATTTTAAAACAATGTAAGCGTTTTTAAAACCGATAATTCTATTCTATTAGAGTAAAATTCTCTACAAAAACGGAAGTAATCTTTTTGATTTTATAGTAGGGTTTGACAGTTAATCATTGGAAAGTCAAATTTTATTTTTTAGATTGGATATCTGTAAAAATGTCATTGTACTTTTTAAGAATAGCGGATTTGTTTTTAATGACATAATCGGAATCTTCAGTGGCAATATTGATTTCTGTCATAGCCTTCATATTTTTATTGGTTTTAGCATTTTTACGAATGGGTCTGATTGTAGTTTCAGTTCCTAGCTTATCTTGGATTTCTTGAGAAAGGAGGAAATCGATAAATTTCTTAGCGTTTTCCATATGTTTGGCGTTTTTGACGATAGCCGCGTTACCAGGTAAAAAGACGGTTCCTTCTTTTGGATAAATGACTTTTACATCAACTCCGTCGTTTAAAAGTTTTAAGGCAGGATCTTCATAGGTGAGCCCAACAGCCATTTCCCCATCGGCGACAGCTTTGTAAACATTTGAAGAGCTAGATGCAATTTTTCCATCTACTAGGGTAAATAGATTTTTTACATAGGTCCAAGCTTGTTCATTTTCGTATCCACCTTGGTCTACAAGCATGTTTGTTAATTGAGCAAAGGCGCTAGAAGCGTTACTAGGATCAGCAGTAGCGATTTTTCCTTTTAATTTAGGATTGAGTAGATCATTGTAGCCTTCAATTTTAATATCTTTTGTAAGAGCTGAATTGGCAATGATGACACTGACATCAAGTGTATAAGGCGTGTAGAATCCAGTTTTATTTTGATAATCAGGGATTATCTGGTCGTTCTCTTGAGAAATATAAGGTTCAAAAAGATTTTCGTTAGAAGAGAAGAGGGCGTAGGAGCCTCCGAAAATGACATCAGCTACAGGGGATTCTTTTTCGGCCTCAGCTTTTTTGAACAATTCACCAGTGCTGGCTTGTACTAAGTCAACCTTAATACCATATTTTTCTTCGAAGGCTGGGATTGTTTCTTCGATAAGATCTTCAGGGTTAGGCGAGTAGACAACCAAAGTGCTATCTGAATCTTTTTCAGTGCTAGTTTCCGCTTCTATAGGTGAAGAACATCCTGATAAAGAAAGGAATATCCAGCTACAAGAGAGAAAGAATAGTATTTTTTTCATAAGTATCTCCTTTTTTACGAACATTTTCTCTACCTAGATTGTTAATGTTTTTAAATTGTAGAGTCCTATAGGATATAATAAAAACCTTAAAGAAATCTAAAACGAAAAATAGGAAATGAGTTCCTAGAGTAAGAATTGGTGAATTTTAGCTGAGATTTTGATGGTAATCCTCTTCAGAATACGTCACTTTATCTGCAATCTCAAAGCTATGATTTGAGTAGTTAGCACTTTGATTTTCATTGGGTAAAAGTACAAAATAAAAAGATTGCTAGAGTTGAGCAATCCTTTTACATCAATGGTTTTTATCCATAAGTTTTAATTCTTTTGGAGAAATATGAAGATACTTTTTAAAAACTTTGGCAAAATATTTATAGTCTGAAAATCCAACTTGTTCAGAGATATCGCTTAGGGGGGAATTGGGGGACTCAGCTATTTTATCTATAGCTTGCTTGAGGCGGTAGCGTAAGATATATTCATTTAGCGTCATTGGGAAGTCTTCTTTGATAACCTTATATAGATAACTTTCACTATATCCTAGATTATCTGCAATGGTAGAAATGGTAAAGTGCATGCAGTAGTGTTGGTGCACAAATTCAAGAATTTGCTGAATGATTTGGTTTTGTGTATCAACTTGTTGGATAGAGGTGAGTAAAGTTTGATATTCTTCTAAAAAAGGAATTTCTTGATAAGTGCTAACTCTTAATCGCAAAACAATTTTTTGAAGACATTCTGTCAACTCCTTGGTATCAATTGGTTTGGATAAGAAATCAACTGCTCCATATTGCATGGCTTTTTTGGCATTTTGAAAATCGTTATAGCCTGATAAGATAACTTTTTCATAGGAGAGAGTACGAGTGGCTTCAAACATCATAAAAGCATCCATAATTGGCATGGTGATGTCTGTTAAGACAATATGAGGTTCTTTTTCTTGGATGAGTTTCATTCCCTCTTGACCGTGACTGGCAGTTCCTACTACTTGGATACCTAAGGCAGAGTAGTCTACGGCAATCTCTAGCCATTTTCGAATGAGGTGTTCGTCTTCTACGATAATGAGCTTAAACATGAGTTAGTCCTTTCGTTATAAATTTGACCCAAGTTTCTCCATGGCGATTGACTCCTAAATCTAGCTGGACATCAGAAAAGAAATTGCTCAATCGTTTGTAGCTGTTAACGATGCCATGCTGGGTATGAGGGCTTTCTAAAGAGTCTAAAATAGCGAGTCGCTCTTGTTTTGTGAGTCCTCCAGCATTATCCTTGACTAAAAAAGTTAGAGAATCTGCTTCCAAGGTAATTTGGATATCAATATGAAGATCAATACGGTATTGCATCCCATATTTTATAGCATTTTCTACGAGAGGAAGCAAGAAAAGCTTAGGGATAGGCTGATTATCAACAGTTTCTGGGCAGACAATATCATAGGAAAAGTGCTCGAAACGAATCTTATGAATCATAAGGTAATCCTCTATAATCTTTAAATCTTGGCAAATGGTTGTTTCTTTTTCTAAATCGGTGATACTGTAGCGAAGGATGCGCGTGAGGTTTTGAATTAGGTCTTGTGTGAGGGTGGCATCCATTAAAGAAGTAATTTTAATTGTCTCAAGTGTATTGTAGAGAAAATGAGGATTGAACTGAGCTTCCAGCATTTTTCTTTCAAAAATCCACTTTTCTTTTTCTATGGTCAACATTTTTTGATGAAGTTGATCTAATTCGTACAACATATTGTTGATTTTTTCTGCCATAAACTCAAACTCATCACCTGTTTGTAGAGAAAGCCTTTTTTCTGCTTGTTTAGGAATTTCTTGAAGTTGGTAAACCAAACTTTCAATAGGAACAGCATTGTGTGTGGCAATTTTATGAGCAATTCGCCTTGCTTGCCAGAAGTAGAGGAAGAATATACATAAGGTGAGGACGGAGGCTAGGCCGAGTAAGCTAGGAATGGGAAAAAAGGATTGAAAAGTATAGATTGAAAAAATAGCACCGACTTTTTCTTTTTGAACAATAAGCGGTTCATTCGCATACCAGTGGGTGCGAGAGTGTAGGAGTTTTTCATCAAATTTTTCAAGAGTGGAACGAGTAAACTGATTTGTATTGTTGGAAAACATATTTCCAAAGCTATCGGTAATGATGTATTTAGAATTGATCATTGGGAAACTTGAGATGAAATCATTCTCATTTACGAAAGCAATAGTATAGGCCTTAACTCGTTGGTTTTGAAGTAGTGGTTTGATAAAGAGTGTGTAATGTTGCTTATCTGAAGAGAGTGCAATTTTTTCTGTAACTTTATCTTGAGAAGGATTTTGAATGAGTAGTTTTAGATAGTAGGGAGATAAAATACTTTCTTGGTGATTTCGATTGGTACTAAATAGTAATTCACCTGTATCACTTAGGATAATGAGGTCAGAACTAAGTTTTAATTTAGCTTTTGTCTCGTAAAATAAGCTAAAGACTTCTCTCTCTGTGTGTTTGCCATCCAAAAATCCTGGAATCATTTTATGGTTCATAGTAGTCAGGAGCTCATTATTGGCTTCTTTCATTTCTTGAACCTGTTTGACAATCTGTCTCGTATCTTTGGAGAGTTGTTGCTTTTGTAAAAAATAGGAAAAACCAAAAAGTAAAATGAGTAGTAAAAGAGAGGTCATAAAAGCTGCGATAGAGCTTCTATGGAGAATTTCTTTTTGGAGAGATTTTTTAAAGGAATGAGACATCCGCTACCTCCTTGGAAGGGTTTTCTGTTATAAGTATAGCAGTTTAAAAATTCTAGAGCAAGGTAAAATAGAAAAGTATAGAATAGAACGAGACCAAATTCCCTCAAAAATGGTATAATAGTAACATCACAAAATTGGAGAGAGACCATGAGTTTTTACAATCATAAAGAAAT
>CAJZIX010000023.1 GCA_916049765.1 uncultured bacterium | reverse complement strand
ATTTGCAATGTACAATATACTTTTCTTCCTCCTAATTTCAAGTCTTTTTCTATGGGCCTAGCTGGACTTGAACCAGCGACCAAAAGATTATGAGTCTTCTGCTCTAACCAACTGAGCTATAGGCCCTCATCTAAAGCCCAAAAAAGAAATGAATTCAGATTTTTTTAATGGTGGGTGATATAGGACTCGAACCTATGACCCCCTGCTTGTAAGGCAGATGCTCTAGCCAACTGAGCTAATCACCCATTATTTATACCTACAAAGTGGTTAGAATTTCAAAAAGAAATTCAAATGGCGGTCTTACGGGGAATCGAACCCCGATTAGAAGATTGAAAGTCTCCTGTCCTAGCCGTTAGACGATAAGACCATACAAGTTAGAGTGGCGGGATGGAAGGGACTCGAACCCTCGACCTCCTGCGTGACAGGCAGGCGTTCTAGCCGGCTGAACTACCACCCCAGCTCCGAATATCATCTAACTAATGGAGCCAGCTGTCGGAATTGAACCGACAACCTACCGCTTACAAGGCGGTTGCTCTACCAATTGAGCTAAGCTGGCATTTAAAGTCCCTAATGGACTATTTCTTAAGAGTATCAAAAGCCTTTGAAACTCTTGCCTTTTTTCTAGCAGCATTTCTCTTCTTAATAATTCCCACCTTAGCTGCCTTATCAATAGCTTTATACACTTTACTCAAATCCTCAATTGTCAAAGCTTCTTTAGCTTCTACTCCTTTGAGGAATTTTTTCATCGCCATTTTCATCCTTAATTTGAAATCATAGTTTCTCTTTGCGAGAACTTGAGATCTATTCATAGCTTTAACTGCGGACTTCTTGATTGGCATTGAAAAAGAGATAATGAATAAAGTATAAACTCTCCGAGGGTGGGGATCGAACCCACGACCAAATGGTTAACAGCCATCTGCTCTACCGCTGAGCTACCTCGGATTGAGATTTACGAGAGCTACTATACAAAATTCAGACCCATTTTCAAGAGATTTTTCACTTTTTATGGAAGATATTTTAATTACAAGACAATAATATCAATCCAAAAGCTATAAAATCTGATTTTTTATTCTTGTTAATCAAACCAACTACCGGGAACAGGACTTGAACCTGCACACCGTAAGGCACTTGGTTCTAAGCCAAGCGTGTCTACCAGTTCCACCATCCCGGCAGAAGTTGATTTAATACTCGGGAGATAGGACTCGAACCTATAACCCCCAGATTCAGAGTCTGATGCTCTACCAATTAAGCTACTCCCGATTATTTGGTTGCGGAGGATGGAATTGAACCACCTATCTTCGGGTTATGAGCCCGACGAGATACCGTTTCTCTACTCCGCATTATTTATAAGACCTGGGGAACCAGGATTCGAACCTGGACAAACGGAGTCAAAGTCCGGTGTCCTACCATTAGACGATTCCCCAATCATCTCCAAATTCGCGCTTGAACTTATACTGTTTTACAAATAAAATGCAAGAGAAAATAAAAACGAAAAAATCACTTGTATTTTTTAAGCGAAATCATAGAAGGAAGCTGATTTTATTTCTTTTTTAAAGAGTATGAATTTAGAAAAAACACTTGTTATTTTTAAGCCTGATGCAGTTTCTCGTGGAATTGTTGGACAGGTTCTAACTCGTTTTGAGCAGGTAGGACTTAAGATTGTAGGAATGAAAATGTTACAACCTAATAGAGATTTCTTCTATCATCACTATGAAACAATTGGAACGATGATTACCCGCCGTGGAGAAAAAGCTTTTAATCTCAACCTTGAAGCAATGCAAAGAAGTCCCGTAATTGCTATGGTACTTGAGGGTGTAGAGGCAGTAAGCTTAGTGAGAAAAATGGCTGGAGCCACCGAATCTAAGTCTGCTGCACCAGGAACAATTAGAGGAGATTTTTCCCATATGTCATTTGTGTATGCCGATGAAAAAGGAATAGGAGTTCCTAATGTAATCCACGCTTCTGGTGATCCTCAGGAAGCGGAACTTGAGATCAAGCATTGGTTCAAGGAAGAAGAAATTTTCAACTACAAAAGAGCTGATCAGAATTTTGTGAGTTAATATTTTCAGTCCGGTTCTTTAATGTTATTACACTTATATATGACAAAGATCTCCCTTGCTAATAATCGTCTTATTCTGAATTGACATAGAATCTTTAATAAAGAACAATTATTTTTTTATTTGAGTAAAAAATTCAAGACTGAAGTCATCAAGGAGCAAGAAGTTCAGGAACTATTGAGTACGTATAAAGAGTTGAAGATCGCAATTTGGCATGGAGATACTTTTTTACAGGAAGAAAACTCAGAAACTCAAGATATGATCCTTAAGGTACTAAGAAATTGTGGTGAAGTGAAAATCACAGGACATCATCTAAAGAACTAATTGATTGATAATGCCTGAGAAGGTCTCTGGATCTAAAGGGAAAAACAAGCCTTTTTGAATACGAGCCATTTTAAAATTAGGAGAGGAAATCTGAATTCCAGTTCAGGTTTTGCTTATTTCTAGTTCAACAAGAAGAGGAAGATAGGTAGGGACTGTCTTCCTTTTTAATTCGTAATCATAAATATAATCAAATTGTTTCTTGGTAGCCTTCTTTCATCGATCCTGATCAAAAATAAAATTCCCAAATGAATAGAAAATTGGCTTTCCATTATAGATTTCATAGGATCAAGGGACGTGTGAATGCCCTCCGAGAAGAATATCCGCCCCAGCATCTATCAGTTGATGGGCAAGTTCCCTCTGTGATGCATTAGGTTTAATGCGATATTCTGCTCCTCGATGCAAACCTAGGATTTTCACATCACAGGCTTCTTGCTTCATCGTTTCTAAAATTCCTGTCATGAGAGCAATATTCAAAGGATTTCGAGCTAGTGGTGCTCCTCCATATTTTCCATGTCTTCCATCATAAGAAAAAGCCTGAAAGCAGAATTGGATTCAGTTTTTTTGAGTTTTATAGATTTTTTCTGCTTCTCAAGTAGTATTCCCTGCTCAAAAATGGCCGATTTCATGCGCTGAAAGCCATTGACGAGTAAGCGAAACCCCAGCCGCTCCAGCATTATTAGTATGATTATTAGCAAGCGAAAGGACCAATTCATTATTAGCCTGAAGATCAAGTAAGGTCTGAATATTCCCTGTATTAGAACGAAATAGGAATCCTGCTTTAGGCTGATCATTATCTTTAGCAGAAAACATACTCTCTAAATTAAAATAGAGCAAACAAGTTCCACTACTATAACACGGGAATTGTGAAAGTGGATTGTAGTTTTCTCAAGAAAACATGCGACCATAGCCCTCATTTTTTGCCCATCGCCCAATTCATCTTGAAAGCATGATATCTCCTCACACGACCAATTCAACCTTTTCTGGAGAAGTATAATCTGAAGATAAAACGTTCATCGCATCATCAAAAAGCTGTTTAGCAGGAAATGATTTCACAAAAAAAAGGAAAAATCAGCATAAAAACAAAAGAGCAGTAACTCATAATCGTATTTTCTTACTCATCTTCATCATATACTTTAAAATAGCCAAACTCTAATAAACTCACAAACAAAATCAAGAAATTTCCCAAAATTTGCATCTTTCAAAAAAATAGCTATACTTGACATACTCTTTTATTTATCATTATTGTAAAATTAACTATGAGCATAAAACAAGCTCTTCTAATAGGAGTTACTGGGTTTTTAATTGATGCAGATTCTCCTAAAACTCCATTTCCTAACCAAACAAAGAAAGGACTTATAGAGACGCTTAATCCTAAACAAGAAAAACAATCAGATCCTCTTGTATGTACCACAACATTCAAAAACAATCCTAGCTGCAATCAAGTAGAAAAACTTTCAGATCAAGCAATTCAAAAAGTTACTATACAAGATTTAGAAGAAACACCTTTTCGATGAAAAAAAAGGATAATTAACCCGAATTATTGAAATCTTCTGGGCTACTCTCAGGCAAAAGCGATTATGGAAGACTACAATGATCTATCTTCTGTCGACCCTAATCAAAAACTTCTCTGAAATGAAGAAATTACTTTTCCTTTGATTTATCCAGAGTTAGAAGATTTTTTTCCAAAAAGACTTGAAACCTTGTTATTATATCCGAGTTTTGAAAAATACAGCAATCAGATGATGAAGCACACGATAATTGTGAGTTGCTGTGAGAATGGCAAGACCGCACTTACTTACTATGAAAACTGAAAACTCAAACTAGCAACCTATGTTTCTGCATGAACCAAAAATCATAAAACCATAAAAGGTAAATACCCACTTAGTCATAGTTCAATCTATCGCAGATCCAGAAGATACAATAGAGCTCCTATGCCGTATTCTCTTAATATTCATTGAGGATATTTTCTTCATCAATGACGAAGTAATGGAAATCCACAATCTCATGGCTGTATAAGAGTTCCTGGATTATATATTAAATGGCTCTATGAACACTTACCAAGAAGCTACGGAGAAGCTATTATCATTTTAGAAGATCTTTATACTCCAACGTTGAAGAAAATAGGAAATAAAAAATCTTCTAACTAATAGCGGATTTTTCTACTTCACTACTAATTTTTTTCCTTTGCCTTTCAATTATAATAAAGAAAAAAATCAGATTTTAATTTTATGTATCATCAAAACAACGAGGGAAAAGAAAATAAAACATTTGTCCTTGTAAAATACTAAGGCATCTTTAAAAGGGAATTATCTCTTTAGATAAGATATTTTTTTCTTATGAGCAAAATAAACACAAGCCCCTATCTTTCTATCGTTATTCCTTCAAGGGCAAATAATTTACAGCTTTTAGGGAAGATTCTGACCTGTCTTGCGCTTCAGACTTTCCAAGATTTTGAGATTCTTATCGTTTGTGATAGGGAGTTTACAGAGCCGGAACGAAAAAATTTTCAAACAGCATGCAAAAGTTTAGCTTTTGAAGGCAATGAAGAAAAAATTAGATTACTTTCTCATCGAAATACCGATTTTGTTCCTCATCATCCGTGAGCTGCAAGTTACGTTAGGAACTTTTGAATCAAAACAGCGAAAGGAAGCTATATTCAGCTTTTTGATGATGATAATGAATTTGACGCTCATTACCTTGAAAAAGTTCTTGAGCTTCACAAAACGGCAACAAAAAAATATCAGAAAGAAGTTTTTATCACTCCAACTTTGATGTGGAGAAATAGCGATATTATCCAAAACCAATGATTTTCAGATTATAGTTATTTCCTAGCACGTCCTAAGATTCATTTTCTCAAGCCTGAGGAAAACTTTGCTGAGATTAAAATGTTCAGTGGAAATGGGATTTTTGGGAAAGCGGAAATTATGAAAAAAGTACTCTATGATGAAGAAATTGCTTGGATCGCTGAAGATCTGGATTTTATCTATAGTGTGCGAGAGCAAGGGACGCCTATCCTTGTTTTTAAAGCATTAAAAATCAGACACCAAGAAAGAGATAAAACCTATCTTGAAGAGGCACGAATTGGAACCGCATCTTCTGCTCAACAAAAAATCAAAAACCTTTTCCTCTGGGTAAAGAAACATGGTAATTCCATCCAAACATTAACTTTCTTTCTACGAAGCTCTCGAGGAATCTGTGGTCGACTTTGAGTAAAAGCGCTCCTCTACTGAAAAGAAGCGAGATGGAGCATTATAGGCGGTATTATCAAAGGCTATATCAGATGATGGGGATTATTTTTCAGGAAGGAAAAAGACTAAAATCAGAATTTTCAATTATTATTTCAATCCATAATTTTGTGGCCAAAAGAAAGGAGAATGTGAACATCACTCTGTCTTGCACATAATTGAAGAAATCAGTGTTTTTTCATTACGATCCACCAAGGTCATTTCCCAATCTTCTTGAAAACTTTGACCTGGTTGAATCGTATATTTGAGGACATAAGAATACTGTCTGGTATGTTTTTCTGGATTTGTAGAATTAGGAATGAGGAAAAGATCCTCAAGCACTACACTATCAGATAAATGTTTAGTAAAAATCTGAATATTCTTTTTATTCCAATGATTCGCTCGAACAATTGAATTTTTCAAGGGACGATCAACGAGTTCATTCATTTTGGTGATCTCATTATTCGCAAGATAGTCATAAAAACTCTGAATCAACTGTGTATCTTTTGTCATTTGATCTTTCTGAGAAGCTCAGGTTTCTATTTGATTTTCAGGAAATGACAATATTTCTCATGAGGAAAGTTCTGATTCGTCATAGAGAGAGGAAACATCGATACTTTCTGACTCATGATAGCCCTGACCATAAATAAAAGCCTTATACAAAGCGAAAAGGAAAAACACTAAAGAAAAAAGGAAAAGCACCATAATCCAAGCAGGGATTCTCTTGTCTTTATTGATCTCAATCTGATTTCTCTCTATTTTTCTAGTCTTTTTTGGAGCGAAGCTCACCTCAAGAGTTCTTTCTTCTTTTGGTTTAGAAGTTTTTTTTATTCTGGAAGAAGTCACCGTAGCTTTCTTTTTTTGTTCTGTCGCTCTAGAAACTTTTTGAGTTGAACGAGGTTTTGTGGCTTTTACGGTTGGCTTATCTAATTTCTTTTCTACCATTTCAAAAAAGAAAGGGAATAAAAACTGAGTTCAGTTAAGATTTTCTTTAGTATAGAAAGTTTTTAGAGGAAATCAAGAGCTTCTCTCCGTAGAGTATTCTTACTTTTAAAGCTAAAACTAAGCTTATTTAAGAGCTTTAACAAAATAAAACTAACTCGAACTTGCTTTAATTGCTTTTTGGAAAAGATCGCCTTTTTCTTCAAAATTTTTCCAGATACTATAACTTGGAGATGCCGTAGAAAGTAAACAAATTTTCCCTGGCTCCGTATACTGAAACGCAAAAGCCACTGCTGCCTGCATATCATCAGTATGCAAAACTTTTCCCTTAAAATCTGGAAGTAATCTTGCCATTTTCTCTCCTGATGGGGGGAAGAAAACCAAATTCTGAATTCAGTATTCTTGCACCTTTTCCATCAAAAGCCTAAAATCATAACCTCTATCGGTTCCTCCGAGGAAAAGTGTTCCTATCCTTTTTCAAAAGGTTTTTAGCGCTTCTAAAGTGCTTTCTGGAGTGGTAGAAATCGCATCATCATAGAAATGAACCCCCTGAAACTCACCTACAAACTGCAGTCTGTGCGGTAATCCGGTAAAATTTTTGATCGTATCATGAATAACTTCCATCGAAACGCCAATTTTGAGCGCAACCGCAATCGCAGCTGCGATATTCTGAGTATTATGCTCACCAAGAAGAAGTTTGTCTTCAGTCGGAAAGAGTTCTTGCATCTCATGGATAAAATAACCGTTTGCCCAAGAGGTCTTTCCTCAGATTCAATACGTTTCAATATTCTCATAAGCCGTTGCAAGCCCATATTCTTCCACGGTTTTTTGCAGTACAATATTAAATTCTGATCCCTTGAGAATGTTCAACTTTGCCTTCACATACTTCTCAAATCCTCCATGCCAATCCATATGTTCAGGAAAAATATTTCCCAGCACTGAGAGATAATTTTTCTTTTCTAAACGCTCCAACATATAGCTTGAAAGCTCACAAACCACAAAATCTAATTCCTCTGCAAAGTCAATTTCCTCCAAAACTACCTGACCCTTATTTAGTTTTTTTTCAACTCGTCGGCTGACAAATACTTTTTTCATAGTTACTATTATAACAAATTTTGTGACAATTCACAAAATAGAAACTATTGATTCATCCATGAGCTCATTTTTAGTGAGGCATGAAAGCAAGGCCACACC
>CAJZIX010000022.1 GCA_916049765.1 uncultured bacterium | reverse complement strand
TTTATATGCTCGGTAAGAAGGGATTAAAACAAGAATTTCTTCCTACCGATTGTATGAAATCGGGATCAGGACCTCTAGCGAGAGGCTCTGAATGGTATTTCCTTCAGAGTTTTTCTTTACTAAAAATGAAAAAAAGCATTCTGATTTTTGACTTTTGGAAACAGCTTAGATATAATAGAGAAGATTTTAGCTCAATAAACAAAATGTCCGTAGAATCTCATGCACCAAAACTCTGACTTCAATATAGTTCAAGTAACGATTTTTTCCCAGAAAAAATTGAATTTTTGCAGAAAATTGGGTTTATAAGTATCCTTAGTATCGATATGGACATCAAATATTCTTTTCAAAAAACTAACTGGGCAACAATTATTCAAGGTGCCGAAATTGATACCTATGACAATGATCACGTTATTAATGACACTTTTTTTGTACATAAGATCACCATTCCGAGAGAAACCAACATTACTCGCTCACTCGTTTCTATAAAACTCAATCAGAAAAAAAATATTTCTATCAAAGACATTGCCTGATTTATTAGATCATTTCCTATGGTTTCTCTCTTAATTTTTATGTTTTTAGGAATGTTTATTCCCGGAAAGTTTGGAGATATTTTACAAATTATCAATGCTATTGCACTTCTGATTTTTATTCTTTTTTTCGCTTTTAAGTTTACAAAATACTTCTTTGAACTTACAAAAATGAATAGTAAAGCTTTACAAGATCATACGGTAACTTATCTTAATCCTCATGATCTTAAAATTTTCACAAAAGAAGTTAAAGAAAAAATCTGAACCCTTCAAAACTCTGGAGTAACCAATATCGCCATTGACAGAAATATCATTTACCTAAAGCAAGACCTCATTGATGACGATCAAGTTAGCCTCATTGGGCTTCTTTTTGGCAAAAAGAAAACGATAGAAGCTGAAAACAAAGAAAAGATGATGCAAACAATGATAGATATGCTCAGTGATCAGAATTTTTTAGCTTTATTTAGAGAAAATGAAGATTAAAGACCGAGCAAGTGATTTTTCATTTTCACTCCTACAAAAGGGGAAAAATATTTTTTCTGGCTCTTTTTCAAAAGAAACGGAAATTCAAGCCCTCTCTTCTGAACTTAAAGACCTACCTCCCATCACAAAAAACACTTTTTTAACCCTTATATCAAATAGCCAACTCAAAAGAAAAATCAGCCTTCCACCACAAGATACACTTTGTGCAAAAATTACCAGTTATTCCTATCTTGATCCAGAAAAAAGACCTTATCAAATAGAAGACTTTTACCTGGAACCGATGTATAATTCATTATTCCACTGTATTTATCTCAATCATAAAAAGAAAATTTGTATCATTTGATATAGAGGAACTGATGCAAAAGAAAAAGCTGACCTCCTCTCAGACGCCCAAATCATCCTCGGAGTAAATGCCATTGACCCAAGAGTTGGTGGAAGTTTACAGCTTTTTGATAAAGTAAGGAAAAGCCATCCTGAATATGCAAAATGGATCTGTGGACACTCCTTGGGAGGAACCTTGTGCTATATCGTAGCAAAACACAGAAAAGTTGACTATTGTTGCACTTTTAATCCGGGATCTGCCCCAAATAAAATCTTTATCTTGATGCTGACCGATACCTTACTAAAAAAAGAGCGAACACAAAAATCCATACCTACAAAATTCTTGGCGATCCTATTTCACTTTGTAGTTATGTAGGAAAAACGATAAGCTTTTTTGTGGCAAAACGAAATCCCCTCAAGCTCCATGCAATGAACAATTTTCTAGAATAGAATCTGGATTTACTCTTTTCTCAAAATCAGATATTTGAAAATATAAGGTATAATTTGTAACGAATTCATAACCTTTTTGAAATTTCTCTTTGGATCCGTACAAAGCCTATGGAATCGTTCCATTTTAATCATTCTCCAAAACTTTGGGGCTCTTTTCTGGACTCAAGCAATAAAATCGAGGAGCCCTCAAGTGTTAAAGACAAGGAGCTGATGTTGCTGAATTTTCTGATAATTTCTACTCGTCCAAAGCTCTTGAAGTGGAATCTTTGGGGTTGATCTCGCAACAAGCAAAATATTAATCGTATCCTGATATTCACTTAAAGCTTGAGAAGCAGTCTCCCAATCAAATTCAGAATACCCATCCTGAGTATAAATCACATTATATCCCTGAAATTTTAATTTTTCCTCTGCTTTACTAAGAAATTCAGGTTTTGTTCCATAAAGTAAAAGGCAAAGTTTTTGATTTCCGTATCTTTTCTTGGATTCAGAGAGAAAATAAGGCACAAAATCGGTTCCATTAAGATTAGCAAGCCAAGCATGAGAAGCTTCAATACGACGAAGAATCTTGGCTAAAAAATAAAAAAGCTGAAGCGCAATTCCATCTGGAAGCAAAAAATCAGATTTCAAAAGAATTTTTTTATATTCCTTTTCCTTCTCTGTTTTATCTTTATCCTCAAAAAGCCTTTGAGCAACAATATTAGAAAAGTAGATAAAATTTACTACAGCAAATGATTCTTGATGATACTTTGAAAGAATTTCATCAACAGCCTCTAGAGCAGACTTATCAAAAAGCTTAGTTAAAAGCGATTTCATATTCTCAAAAGAACTAAAAAAACAGCTCTACTATAAAGAATCAGAGTAAAGTTGCAAGTAAGAATGATTTTCAGAGAAGTATTCACCACTGCTAAGCTAGACATTAAAAAAATTAGAAATCTGAGAAAGAACATCTTGGATATCCTTTTCAAGATAACCAGAGCCTTGAATTTTAAACCCAGCTGCATTATGATGACCTCAACCTCCAAGAAAATTAGCTAAAGCTGCACAATCAATATCCCCCCTTCCTCTCAGTGAACCTTTAAGAAAAATGCCAACCTTTTTTAATAAGAGAACAAGCTGATTATTTCTAATATCTTGCATAATATACAGTCCATAATCTGCTTCATCATGATCAATTCAAAATTGTTCTAATTCCGTATCTTCATAAAAAGAATAAATTAAATTAAAAACTTGAACTTCTTCTTGTCATTTCTTTGTAAGTTTTATCTTTTGCATTCTAGAGAGAAGGAGCTGCATAAACTGTACTGAACGGTAAGTTTTATTACGAAAAATTTCATCAATAATAAGCTTTTTCTTAGCTCAAAGACGAAGCAATTCTGCAGCAATAGTAAAAGCTCTGACCGACTGTTCTCACTCATCATAACGAAAATTTCCACTGTCAGTAGAGAGCCCCATATAAAAGTAGGTTGCAATCTCCTCATCTAGCAAATCAGGTCGCCGCTCTTTAGTCAATTCATAAAGAATTCCACAGGTACTAATTGCTTCTACGTCACGATAAATCAAAGTATTTGCAGGTTCTGACTCAGGTTTATGATGATCAATGATAACTTTCTGATGCAAATCAAAATACTCATCTTTTCCAAAAGTAAAAAGTCAGATTCTCTGATACTGATTAAAATCTAAAAAAACGAGCAAATCATACTCCCCATAGTCAAATTGATACTGAACTTTCTCTCCCAGTTGCAAAAAATCAAAAACACGGCTTGGCTGATGGGGCGTAAAATAAGAAACCTGTTTGCCTTGTTTCTCCAGGAGTTTTCCAAGCCCAAGAATAGATCCCAGAGCATCTCCATCAATATGTTCATGACCAAAAAGCGCTATCTTCTGGGCTTTTTCTAAACTTTGCTGTATAGTATCCCTCATCTTATGGATCAGAAACTAAAAGAGAAGCCTTCTCTGCTCCTCTCTGAAATAAATCTCTGTTAAACTATCCTTCCAAATCTTCATCCTCGAATAAATGCTGAACCGCTCTTTTATTTTCAACCTTTTTAGGAGCATCTTCATCAACAATATTCAGAATTTTAGTCTTTTGAGAGTTTTTATTCGCCCCTTTCCAAACCTCAATAAAACTAAGAATCAAACCAACAAGGAGCAAAATAAGCATAAACTTTCCTCACCAAGCAAGAGAAATTCTTTCAGTAATATCATTAAGCATTCCCAAGGTATCAGTTATTCCCATGAAAGCACTTGCGATGATCCAGAGAAAGGCAAAATTAAGCATTGGCTCGCTCTCTCTAAACCCAAGAAAATTCACAATAAATCCCTTAAAACGTGTATTCATATTCCACCCAAGGAGGAAAAGCATACTTGAAAAAACAATAACCATTGACTTAAAATACGTAGTTCCCAAAAACCAAATCGTCTTTGTAGATTCATTATCGGTCAATCCTTTAATCTTTACCAAAGGGAAACATACTAACACAAACGCAAAAATAAGCAGAAAAAGAGTAAAAACTTTCTGATTTTTGGTATAGTTTGTAAACTTATAAACATGCTTTTGTGCGAGTTTTTGGAAGTGCTGAAGCTTTTTGTTTACCATCTGTGAAATAGATTTAAGAAAATAAAATCTGAAGAACTACCTTGGTATATCGATTTATCCTAAAGGTTCAAGTCTTATTTTGCAATAAGCACTTTTTTATGGGATGCGAAAGTTTTCTCTAGAGTAACTTTTTCCTCTGGAGTGAGAAAAAGTTTCCAAACACGCTCATCTATGATAATTAGCTCTTCATCAGGGATAAATCAGGTTTTTAATTTTTCAATAAATTCTTTACTCGTTTCTTGTCCCTCTTGAAGTAAAGGAAAAGCTGAATCTACATCACCAATCAGCACAAATTCCTCAGGTTCAATCTCTCCTGAACAAAGTTTCAACCACGCATTGAGCAAAAAAGCATAGCGATGAGCTATCACTACCTTTTCTCCCCTTTCAGAAGCTTCAGAAAGGCGCTCTGCAAGTTCCAAAAGTTCAGCTTTTTCTTCTAATTCCAAAAGATCAAGCACTAAATCAAAATACTTCTTCATACCATCACTTCTTAAAAAGTAAAAAAATCTGAAATCAGAGCCTGTTTTTCCTCCTCTTCCAGCTCAAGATCAACAAAAAGCTTTTCAACATAAGAGGAAAGCAAAAGCTGTTGAGCCTGTTTAAAGGAAAGCCCTTTCGATTCGAGATAAAAAAGTTTTTCCTCATCTAAACGATAGATTTTCGCTCCATGAGAGGCCTGAATATTTTTAGCATGAATATCTAAAATTGGCAAACTCTTTAGCTGAACTTTAGGAGATAAAATAACAGTTTCTTCTAAAAGATGAGCAGAAGTATCCTGAATATGCGGTTCCATCATAATCGTCGCATTCAAGGCCGTTTTAGCATTTGTCTGCACCAAAGCAACCAGATGAAGCGCAATCTTACAATGATGATGCTTTAGGTCAAGATGAAGATTAATGTGAAGCGGTTTTTCGTCCATCACCGGACAGAGGAACATCATATCTAGGACACTCCCCTCTTGAGCGGTTTCCAAAGAAAAATCCAGCTCACTTGCATAAACAAGAGCTGAATATCTAAGAGGAACTGAATTTTTGAGCATAATTCTTTTCTCTGCAGAGCTTTTTTCCCAAAGCTCAAAAACTGACTGTTCTTGGAGGATAAGATCAGATTTCGGATTTTTGGTTATCATCTGCTAGTTTTGAGAACCAGTAAAACCATACTCCTCTACTCCTTCATACATATCAGAAAGAGATTCTCCAGAGAGCAAGGTATCAAAATCCTGCTGAAGCGGATTAGCATCCTGCTGAGATGCTGAATTTTCTGTTTGAGAATTAGCTTCTGGCTGATAGATCATTCCTGGCATTGGTTCACGAAGTTGTTGTTCAATCTTCCTCATATAGAAAAGCGTTCCTGCAGCGATCAAAACGGAAAGTACCGCAAGGAGAATAAGGAAAAGTTGTCTTTTGGTCAGCATAAGGTAAAAATGAGAAATAAATCTAATTTCAGTGTAGTTATCAGCGAAAAGAAAGCAAGAGGGAAATATTATTTAATCAAAGTGCGAAGCTGACTAGTTCCCGCAAAAATTATTTCATTTTTCCTAATAATATCTTCCATAATTTCATTTGGAGCTCTATGGATAATTTCTTTGATGTTTGCAGGATTTTTAGCAGAAAGATCATAGTCTTTGATCTCTCAATATGGCACAATCCAAGAATGAGGTCAGACTTCTCTTTCTTTGAAAGCCGAAATCATGCCTTGAAGCTCTTCAAAAGTGATTGGCTTATTCTTCGTTAATTTACGACCAAGATCAATTTCATAATATCGAATCTGATCGGTAGCTTTAGTCTTGTCAAAGAAGATAATATTGGTCTTAACTCCACTATATGGTAAGAAAATCCCAGCAGGCAAAGAAACTATAGAATGCAAATTAAAATCTGAGAGTAACTGCTTTTTGACTTCCTGAAAAGCATTGGAAGTATTAAACAAAACTCACTCTGGGACAATGATCGCAGACCTTCCTCAGGTTTTTAATCTTTTCATAAAATGTTGGAGAAAAAGCATCTCTGTTGCATTGGTCTTGATAGGGAAATTGGACTGGATGGCATCTTTTTCTTTTCATCAAAAGGGAGGATTTGCAAGGATGATATGATAAGCATCCTTTTCTTCAAAATCCCTAATATTGTCTACAAGAGTATTTTTCTTGTTAATATTAGGATTTTCAATACCATGGAGAATCATATTCATTACTCCCATAATATAGGCAATCGGCGTCTTTTCATTTCCCCATAAGGCTTGATGATTGAGCCAAGTAAGCTGCTCAGTAGTATTAGCTTGAGGTCTGAGATATTGATAGGCTTCTATCAGAAAACCACAAGAACCTGTCGCACCATCATAGATTGTTTCTCAAATCTTTGGGTCAAGACACTCTACCATCGCCTTAATCACCGCTCTTGGAGTATAGTACTCTCCACTATTTCCTCCATCATTCCCCATCCCTTGCAAGAGGTCTTCATAAATTTTAGAAAGTTCAAATAAATCTGACTGCGATTGGAAATTCATTTCATCAATAATATCAATAACCTCCCTGATTGTATTTCAGTTTTCTATTCTATTTTCTAGAAAATAGAAAATCTCTCCGATCTTGTACTTCATGCTATGATAATTATTATCCACACTACGAAAAGACTTGAGATAAGGGAAAAGTTGAGTATTGACAAAATCCTTGAGATCATCTCAAACAAGAGCCTTCGTATGATCTAATTTTCCATCTTTTTTGGGAGCCGCTCGAGAGGATCGCTGATAAGCAGGTGCGAGTAATCTGGTATATTCCTTACCATTGAGCATACTTTCTAATACATGGGCTGATTCATAGTCATCAAGAAACTTAAGAAAAAGAATCCAACTAATTTGCTCGGTATAGTGCATTGCACCAGAGATTCCATCATCACGACGAAGGATATCGGTAATACGATTGATTTGTGCTTGCATACTAAGATTAAACAAAAAATAAAATCAGATTTTTATTTATTTTTTTGAAGATATTGATCGAGAAGTGCTACGGTTTCAGTGACAAGATGCTTTTTTACTCGGAGTTTTTGAGTATCAGTGAGCAGTTCTCCTAGCCCTGTAAGTACGGTATTGGGAAGGAAATACCTTTGGATAATCTCTTGAAGCTCTCAGATAAGCTCATGTAGAGACTTCCCTGACCTAAGCTCAATCACTGCATTATCACAAGGGAAATCATGAGCAAGGAAATAATATACATCAAAGAGATCTCTAGGATACGCTCTCTCATAAAGAGCAACTATCTTATTTGCTACCATAGAAGACTGACTCATACAATATACTTGAGTATTCTCAAGGGTTTTTCGCTCATAAGTATTGCCATCAAGCGGTCTTTTATTGACCTCTACTTTGATATTCATAGCCGATGGATCATAGCGAAAAATCCAACGATGAAGCTCCTTTCCTAAAGTCATATTCTTAATTTCTCCAATATCTTCCAAAATATCCTGCATTATCTCTAATAGATCTGACTCCTTACTATAATCTAGTAAATCTAAATCAATATCTGTAGAGAATCTCGGTAAACCATAGCAAAGGAAAGCCAGCGTTCCTCCTTTGAAAGCAAGTACATCCTTAAGCGGACTTTGAAAAATACGAATAAGAATTTTGAACATAAATTCTTTGTGCTTATTATGATTGAGCATTGAGAAGCTGTTTAATTCTTAAAACCGTTTTTTTAGGATAGAATGGATAGAGTTTTTCTATTCTTCTCTGATTGATCAACTCTGGAGCATCAATACTCGCCTTGGGATGAAGGTAGATATAATCACACAAAGCTCTCTCAGGAGTTGCCATACGATAACGATCATAATCTCTTATTCCGATCAGATTTTGAGCAATCTTTGGCTGAATACGATAATAGATAAAATGCTGACCACCAATATCGTAACTCCTTGATTTGAAGGTAACTGAGCTGACAGTATTCCCATAAAACTGAAAGAAAATACCTTCTCTAAAAAGTACCGTTTCACAAGAAATATAAGCATCAGGATTGAGTTTGCATGAGAACTCAAAAGGATCATATACCGGGAAAGTCCAAATTCCTTTGATCGGATTAAGCAAAGCTTTTGACTGTTTCGCTCTTTGCAAAAAACTTTTCAAGCCTGCTGATGTAGGGATTTGAAGATAGCTAGTAAGCTCCTCTATATTAAAGACCGTTTGCTTGGTCATCATAAGTTTTGTTAGTTGTTTCATTTTGTGCACAGAAAGTATTTGAAAACGAATACTTTATAACGATAACTCCAACTTTTTCAAGGAGAAAGAGAAGAAAAATCTGACTTTAGATTCTATTCCACTCCTTGAGTGAGGACTTTTTCTAGACTACTCTGCCAGAGCTCATCGCAGTGCTCGATTTGGCTATTTACTTGAGTTTTGAGCATAGTGATCTGTTGATGGACTTGATCCAGATGAGCAACGATTTGGGATTGTGTTTCTAAGTCAGGTAGAGGAAGTTCTACATCCTTAATTTCTTTCAAATGTAAATTTGGGACTCCTACTCATTTTATCCTCTTATTAAATTGCTGTTTCGCAGAGGGAGAATTTACAAAATACAAAAGATATTTATTATCAATGATATTTTTTTGAGGTCTAAGCAATGCTAAACTTACATAAATATCAAAAATAATATCTCTATCAACGATCGCAGCAATTCCAGTTGTTCAGTTCTTTGCTAACAAAATATCTCATTTTTTTGGGGCAATTCTTTTCTGCATTTCTATATGTTGTTTTTCATCTATGTACTTTATATTATCCCAATCAATTTTTCCTGAAGTTACATTTTTTGAAGATAAAAAAACAAATCAATTATCAAAATATGTTGGAGTTTGATGCGTTCCATCTGTAATCTTCTCACACACCTCGCCGA
>CAJZIX010000021.1 GCA_916049765.1 uncultured bacterium | reverse complement strand
GTAGTTTTGGGCTCAAACATGAGTCCCGGTATAAGGAAATCCTCTTGTTGGAGATAAACGAGTTTTCATTTTTTCATAGGGATAGCAGTCTTTTTTCCTTGTTTTGAAGTGTCAATGTTTCCTAGTGTTTCAATCTCAGCAAGTAGTTGAGTCTTTTCTCGTGAAATAGGGTATTCTGATAGATCGTAAGATTGAAATTTAAAGTTATAGAGGCTAAGGATTTTTTTTGAAGAAATATCAAAGGTGACACGCATCTCTTCTTGTTGCTGGGTTTCTGGGTTCCAAACTTCTTTTTTATCAATTATTTTTGGATAGAAAATATCTACTTTCTGTGGCTCATCTTCATTTTTTTCAAAACGAGGATCTCAATAATATTCAAGTGAAAGTCAAAAGGTTAAAAGCTGTTTTTTGATTAGTTTTTTGATTTCTCTTTCAGAAAGAGATTCAGATTTTATTGTCGTTTCATGGGTATTTTCATTTTGTATAAATTCAGCTGAGAAAGTATTATTTTTTAGATCAAGCGAGAACTCATATTCTTTATTATTATCTGTAAATTGTATCGAATTAATCTGACTTTTCGCGAGTTTGTTGAGTGAAAAATTCGGAATACGGAGTGTCTTTACAATTCAGTTGAGTGCTATTGTAGTTCCAGTATTCGTTTTTGCTATAAAATATTCTCCGTTGAGTTTTGGAATTTGTTTTTCTCAAATATAGAAACGTACATTTTCCGTATTTAGTGCTGGGATTTCTGTTTGATCAACAGTTTCTAAAAGGGATAAAGGATCTGGTTTTGATTCTTCTGATACAAGGCTTGTTGCTAAAAGTGAAGTCGATGCAAATTGTTTGATCTGGTGTTTTGGTAGTGCTCAAAAAGCTTCGGATTCTTTGTAGGAAAGCGTTTTGGGATTATGTAAGAGTTGAGGTGTTTTGTTGAAGGAGAAGAATCCCAAAACGAAGAGGATCATAAAACAACCTAAAGCTACACTAAATCCTGTGAAATAAAATCTAAAATTATGGAGATAAAAAGCTAAGTATTTTGGATTTTCAGCTTTTTTTTCATGGATTTTCTCTTTTATTTGCTGTTTGAGGTTATGAGAAAAATCTTTATCACTTTTTACTTTTGGCGATTTGAACGTTTTTATAAACTGTTCTAGCTGTGATTTTTCACTGTTAAGTTCAGGATGCTCTTGTAGGAGTTCACTTACTTTCATTAAAGAGGGTATAAGATATAAATTCAGATTTTTACTATTTTCAGAAATGTTCACAGAGTGTTTTCATTGTTCTAGAAAAGAGCTGTCTGCAGGCTTCTTCTGATTTTCCTAGGAGAGAAGCAATTTCATTATAGCTTAATTCATCTCGAAGTCTCAGGGTAATGATCTCTCTTTTTTCACTTCCAAGGGTATCTAGAAAGGTGAAAATTTCTTTTGTTTTTGCGTCTATTTCTAATATCTCTAAAATCTGATTTTCTTTGGCTGGAAGAAGGTTCTCATCAAGTGAAAGTTCTGCTTCATGATTGGCTCTTAGATAATCAACTCGTTTATGATGAGCAATACTGATCATTCGTGCTCAAAAGTTGGTTCTTTCACCAACTTTAATGCTTCCTAGTGCTTCAAATCCTGCAAGAAAGGCTTCTGAACATAAATCTTGAGCTAGATTTTTATTCCCATTAGTTTTAAAAATCAGATAACGATAAACTTTTTGGAAATTCTGCTCGTAAAGAAATTCAAAGTTAGTATATTTTCCTTGTTGAAAGCCCAAGATAAGTTCACTGTCAGTAGAATACATATGTTCTTTATGAGAATAAAGGTTGCTTTACTCTAATTATCAGCAAAGATATATCAAGAGGATTCTTTCTTTTATCGAAAATGAGGAGGATTATGTGACGGGTTTATTTTGCGATTTCTTCTTGCATTCTTGTATTATTTTACTATAAGAAAGTAAATTTTATATAAGAATCAGCTTTTTACCTTTTGTTTTTACAAAAAATGTTATTCAATTTTCAATCTTTCATTGACGAGATGAGAGAAAAGGATGAGAAAAAAGAGATTGTAGAAAAGTATGAGAATCTTTACTGACCTATTCAGTGAGATATTGAAGATCAATTATGGTATAAAGAGTATTTAACAAAGTTTGATTTCGTGCCTTTTTTGACTCCTGATGAATTAGGGAATGATTTTGATTGGAATTTGCTTGAGAAGTTAGTTACAGGCTCTTTCTCTAGTGATTATGAACTGAAATTTGATGATAAAAACTCAGCTTACGAACTTTATATTGCTGTGAAAAGTGGAGATCAGAGTGTTGTGAAAACAGTTTCTGAACTGTGGTCTTTTCAAATGTTGAGGCTTTATGAAATTTATATAGAGGAGCAGATGAACCTTCAGATTCTTAAGAAAGAAGATGAATCAGAACAGTGAGCGATAGATTCAGAAAGAGAGATGAGGCTCAAGAAACGAAATGCTGTGAGAGATACTATGGGTAGAGAACAGATGGCGAAGGAAGTTAAAGCTGATCAAGAAGAAAAACTTTGAGATCTTCTAGGAAAATTATAGTTCATCTAAAGAATAAGAAAATCTGACGGAAGTGTCAGGTTTTTTGTTTAGATTGAGAAATCTTAGGGTAAACAAATAATTCGCTCTTGAAAAAAAGGAGCAAGTCACTACACTTTTTTCTTGAATTTTATTTTTTGTTTATAAAGAGTAGTATGAAACGACAAAAAGCATTCTGATTTTTTTTCTTATTTTGAGTTTTCTTTCTTTTAAATTCAAGTTTTGCATATAAAGAGCTTCTGATAGAGAAGAGGGGAGGAAGGCCTATTAGAGTGATTAAGGTCGTTCTTGATGGAGAACATTTTGTTGTTGCTTCTCCTGCAAGTGATGGTGGTGCGACTACTGAGGAGTTGGCAAAAAAAGTTTGAGGAGATACTGCGATTAATGCTGCATTTTTTTGTCCTGATGATTATTCGAGTTGTAAAATTGATGGGAAAAGGGTGACGCATACTATTTCAGAAAGAGTATTTATGGGAAATGGGAAAGATTGGAGTAGATTCTGGTGAGATACCAGTATTAGGATGATTTTTTCTTTTGATCAGCAAGGGAATCCTTTTTTTGTTCAGAAAAATTCTGGAGAGCAGGATGTTGGACTTTGGAGTAATACCAATCAGGATAAATTAGATCAGATTTATTTCTGAATTTGAAATTTTCCAGTTCTTCTGCTAGATGGAGAGGATGTCGTTCATACCTACAATTCTTATATTGATAAGAAAATGACAGGAAGTTCAAATAGAAATTTTATTTGTTCTACTCAAGATGGAACTACGGTTTATATGGGGGTTGTTGGATCTAGTAGTATTCCTAATCTTCCTGCTTATCTCAAAGAACAGTTTTGATGCTGGAATGCACTTTCTCTAGATGCTGGAGCGAGTACGGCAATGGTGTATGAATGAAAAACACTTGATAGGGGTTCAAGAGCCAGAGTTATGGACGCTTTTGTTGTATTAAATAGAGAAGAGTATATTAAGCTTACCGGTATTACCCCAGAACCTAAATCAATCCCAAAGGTAGAAACTTATCAGCCAACTGATGCAGATAAGGAACAATTAGCTAAAGTTTCTGGAGTGATTGATGGTATTTTCAAGAAATATGGGAAAAAGAAATATCAGAAGCCTTTCATTACGATTATTCGTGATATGGTAAAACCGGGGCTTTCTCCAGATAAAAAGTGGCTTTATAATCAGCTTTTGATTAATTTATTTACAATAGATAAATTTTAGGTCTAAATCGTTTAAAATTTGCTTTATGCTTTTCTTTTTGATGGATGCAGAAGATCCCTCAGCTCTGATTGGGAACCTGGAGGTTGATTTGAGATACGCTTCTTCAATCGATTCCTGAAGCTTTAGAAATCGGCTATCGTCATTTTGATACTGCATGGATTTATGGAAATGAAACCGAGCTCTGAACAGCTTTACAACAAGCGTGTGTTCCAAGAGATCAACTGTGGATTACGAGTAAAGTTTGGTTTGATTATGTCCCAAATCATCAAGCACACCAATTTTCTTCCTCAGATTTTGCTTATACTCAGTTGACTTCTAGATTTGAATCCTCTTTAAAAGCACTAAAAACGGATTATCTTGATTTAGTTTTGCTTCATCGACCAACGACACCTGATAATGATGCTCAGGCCTTTGAAACTTTACTTCAACTCAAAAAAGAAGGGAAGATCAGGCAGGTTTGAGTAGCTAACTTTCCTCTTTCTCAGCTTCAAAAGTTGTATACTCGTTTTGGTGATGAAATTTATACCGATCAGATTGAATGGCATGCTTGCCTGAATGCTCCAGCATTAGAATCTTTTGCAAAAGAGAAAAATCTGATTTTGACTGCTTATTCTCCTTTTTGACAGTGAAACCTTTTTAAGCAAAAAGCACTTTTTGATCTAGCTGATCAGTTATGAATCTTCATTTCTCAGCTTTGTATAGCTTATTTGCTTGCAAAAAATGCTGTTGTGATTCCCAAGGCTTCTTCTTTTGCGAGATTGCAGGTAAATTTTAATGCGAAAAATCTCCATCTTTCAGAATCCATTATAGCTCAAATTGATGCGTTACCAAAGAGTTATCGCTATTGTAATCCTCCGTTTGCTCCTAAATGGGAAAATGATCGTTTCTAAATTTTGCTGATTGTTTTCTTAGCCTTACTTGATTTTTCACTCAGCTTTTCTATACTGGGGTTATAAAAACTTTACTATTAGTTTAGTATCAACCTTATGCTTTCATCAGTTTTTCTGTTTTATGGAGAGAATACCTATGCTTTGAGGCAGGAGCTTCAGAGATGGAAACTTAATTTTTTGGAGAAATATGGACAAGATACCTTATTTCACTTTTCTCATCAGAATTGGGATCTTGCACAAATTAAACAGGCTTTGTATGCAGGTGGGCTTTTTGTCTCCAAGAAACTGATCATTTTAGAGGGGATACCTAAGGATTCTTCTGATGAAAATGCGCTTTCTGCTGATAAAATAGAAAAATTTTTTGAAGATTTTCAGCAAAATGCTCAGTTTCTTTCTTCTGATACGGTAGTGATTCTTCTTTCCAATAAGCCAGACAAGAGAACAAAGCCTTTTAAGTGGTTCTCGGAACATGTTCAGCTTAAAGTCTTTGAACCATATAAAGAAGCACAGCTTAAGGCCTTTGTAGTACAGCAACTTCAACCTTTACAGCTTGCTGATGATGTTGTGAGTTATTTTTTATTGAAGGTTTGAAATGATCTCTATCGCCTTGCAAATGAAACAGAAAAATTAAAATTCTGAATCCCTCAGTGAGTAACTACCATTACCAAGGAACTTATTGATGAATACTGTTTTTGAATGGTAGAAGGAGATGCTTTTGTGATTTTTGATCAGCTTTTTTCTGATCCGAAACTTACAGTTCAGAGTCTTGCAAAAATGCAAAGTGATGGGAAATCTTGGAATGAAGTACAGGGGCTTTTGACCTGGGGATTGAAAATATATTTAACCTTGATTGATTTTCATCAGCAGGGGATTACTTCTGCAAAAGAAATTATTGCTCAAACAAAGCTTCATCCCTTTGTTGTTAATAAAAACCTGAAGTTACTTCCACAACTTTTGGAGCATCAGCACTTTATTGTTCATTTTTTTAGAGCTTTGATTGATCTTGAGTATGCTATCAAGACTTGAAAATATCCAGATAATTATTATTGGTTAGCCGTCAAGCAAGAGTTACTTTCTTTGGTATAATTGTAGATTTATCTATTGAATGATAACTTACTATTCCTAGATTACAAGCTTAAAATCTGAATTAAAATTCTTATTTCCTATTATAATTCTTATGAAAAAATCTTATATTTTATTCTTTATATTCTGTTGATTGTTTGTCCCGTGAGGAGTCTTTGCACAGCAAATCTCTGATTTTCAAAGGAAACTTTCTTGTAAAGTAAGTGAAAATGCAGTAAGAGTTTATCTTCTTCAGGAGCCAGAAACTTTAAAATGTCAGGATTATCTTTCTATCTTGAACAGGCATTTGAAAGCTGAATATCAAACTATGCTCCAGATCCAGTCTAATCTTAATCGTTGAGATGATGTTGGTTATCGAAATTCACTCTATGAAAGTAAAAAATCTCAGTTTTTAAAGCTTTTTGCAAAGAGAAGAATGATCCAGACAGCAGTAAATGAGTTTGAGGCGGAGCTTCTCAGTAAAAGTAAAGGATTTTTGGGGCCTACTTTATTGGAGAAACAGAAAAAACTTCAGGAGGTTAGAAATCAGATAGAACAGTCACAAGAAATGACCTCTTCTACGAAAAAATCGCTTGCTGAACTGAAATCAAAGCAGGAGGTGATTACTAAGCTTTTGTCTGCTGAAACGATGGATGTTTTTATTAGGCAGTTCACGATATATTTGACTTTATTTCCTATCGCACAGTGATGAAAATAGGAATTGTTTCAAGTGGGATGGAAACGCTGGCTTTGTTCCGTTTTTTGACCCGTTATGATCATGAGTATGTTGTTTATTATGATAGCTTGCATGCTCCCTATGGAGATAAGAATTTCTCAAGCTCATTACAAGCAGTAGAGAAAGCTATTCAGTGGCTTCAGGCTGAAAATGTTGATACTATCATACTTCCTCCTGTTTATGAACTTTATTTTTTGCAACAAAAGCAAAAAAATCAGATTTTACCTCTTTTTCAAACCTATCTTTTGCAAGAGGTTTTTCCTTATTCTCTTGTTGGAAAGCTTGGTCTTCTCTGAGAATTTGCTGATTTACAGTGAGCTCAAGAACTCATCTCTCACCTTGCTTGTTCTTTCTCTCCTAGTTCTGTTCAAAGATCTACCAAAGTTTTTGTTTTTCCTTTTCAGTTCTGGTCTAAGGAATGTGGAATTTTAAACCCACTTTTGACAAGACTCTCACGAAAAAGTCTTCTCACAAATACCTTGTTGAAACATGAACTCCGTTATTTCAAAGATGCTCGTGTAGATACCGTGATTCCACTGAATTATCTCTATTTTAATGCGGAGAAAGCAATTGCAAAATTTTTCAATTTCAAGAAGATTAGATTTCATCGTTTAGCTAAGCTTGAACAGATCTTTTGCAGTCTGACTTCACAGGCTAAAAAATCTGAGTATGCTGTTTCTATTTTTGCTACAGATCAAGCCTATTTTTTGAAGAGAGAGAAGAGGATGCTTTGGCTTCTACAAAGAGGAAAATCAATAGAAATCCAACGAATGAAGAGTTAGTTTTATATCGTATATGAGTTGTATCATGCAGTGTGTAGTTTTTGGTGCAGGAAGTCGATGAACGGCACTTGCTCAAACGCTTATTCAGAATGGGAATCCTACAATATTATTCTCACTTTTTCAAGAAGATGCAGAATTGATTAATACTCGTCACGAGAATGTCAATTATTTACCTTGAGTTCAGTTGCATCATGAACTAACCTGTTCTACAGATTTACAAAATCTTCTTCAAGGGGATGAAGTGTTAGTTATTGCAGTTCCGTCAGTCGCAGTTAAATCTTGTTTACAAAATTTGAAACCCTATTATCAGGGGCAGACTATTGTTTTGGCTTCAAAAGGCTGGAATGCTTCAGATTTTTCTCCTCTTTCTTCCTGGATTATTCAAACTTTATGAAAGGTTCCTTTTGTTGTTCTTTCAGGAGCTTCTCATGCTGAAGAAGTGGTAAGACAGATTCCAACAGGAGTTGTTTTGGCTTCGGAGCAGGAGCAACTTACCCACCAAGTTAAAAAGTTATTTCAGAATGAGCGATTCAAATGTTCAGAGAGTACTGATGTGGTGGGAGTTCAGTTGATGTGAGCTTTTAAAAATCTTATAGCGCTTGCTTGTGGGGTTTCAGATGGGCTCGGGTATGGAGTTAATACCAAGGCTTTGCTCCTTACTAAAGGAATTCAGGAGGTTTGAGAAATTGGAACTTTTTTAGGAGCAGATTTGCAGACCTTTAGGAGTTATGCAGGAATTTGAGATCTTTATGTAACGTGTTCAAGTACTCTAAGTAGAAACCGAAATGCTGGGCGTTTATTGGCGCAAGGGCATACAAAAGCAGAAATTACTGGTGGACTCATGAATATGGTTGCAGAGGGGCTGTATATGGTAGAAACGATTTCAGCTTTTCTGGCTCAACATTCTTTCAATCTTCCACTCTTGGAGATGATTATTGCTATTGTAGAGCAAAAGAAGACTGCGGATCAGGCTTTTGAGGCTTTTTTGAAAAAATGTTAATTACTAGGTATTTGTAGTTTTCTTTGAATTTAGAATATGGTAAAATGTGAAAAAAATGATAGAAAAATCTGATTCTGAAATCCAGCTTCTCACCTTATAAAAAATCAACTTCTAAGCTCTCAAAAGCGAAAAGCTTGCTTACTTTCCCTTGAAATGTTAAAAAACTGCTAACTAAGCGTTATCACTCTCCAAAAAAATAGTCTGATTTTTCCCTTGATTTTCTTCTAGAATACAATATCTTGTAGTCGAACAAAAAAATAAACACAAGATATTGTGGGGAAAGTTCGTTGGCGAAAGTCAGATTTTTTTTATACCTTTAATTTTAGCATCCAAATGAGCATCCAAAAAGTAATCAAGAGAAACGGTTCAGAAGTCGCTTATAATCCTGAAAAAATTCACATTGCAATCCAGAAGGCTAATAAAGAAGTGCCAGAAGCAGAACAGGCGAGCGAACTTGTAATTGAGGAAGTTATTAGAGCTTTGGAAGCTTCAAAAAAGGGAACCGTTCCGATTGAAGAAATTCAGGATTTTATTGAAATGCAGCTGATCAAGCTCAATAAAGCAGAACTTGCCAAGAAGTATATTATCTACCGCTATCAGAGAGCCTTGATTAGAAAGGCAAATACGACCGATGATTCCATCCTTACGCTGATTAGAAATGATAATGTGGAGGTAGGTCAGGAAAACTCCAATAAAGATTCTGCAATCGCTTCCACTCAGAGAGATCTCATTGCTGGAGAGGTTTCCAAGGATCTTGCTCGTAGAGTTTTGCTTCCAGAGGAGATTAGAAATGCACATGATGAGGGGATTCTGCATTTTCATGATATGGATTATTTCGTGCAGCCAATTTTCAACTGCTGTCTGATTGATATCAAGGATATGTTTGAGAATGGAACCGTGATGAATAATAAGCTCGTAGAGACTCCAAAGTCTTTTCAGGTAGCCTGCACCGTGATGACGCAGATTATCGCTTCTGTAGCTTCTTCTCAGTATGGAGGTCAGTCTGTGAATATTAAACATCTTGGAAAATATCTTTTCAATACTAAGAAGAAATATGAAAGAAAATATAAAGAACAATTCTGATCCGAACTTTCCGATGAACAGATTCAAAAGCTCGTAGAGATGAGAGTAAAGGATGAACTTTCCTCTGGAGTACAGACCATCCAATATCAGATCAATACTCTTATGACGACCAATGGGCAGTCGCCTTTTGTAACGCTTTTCCTAGAGCTAGATGAAAGAGATGAATACTTGGAGGAAACAGCTCAGATTATTGAGGAAATTTTGAATCAAAGGATTCAGGGAATCAAAAACGAAGCAGGTATCTATATAACACCAGCATTTCCAAAGCTCGTGTATGTTTTGGATGAATGTAATGCGCTCAAAGGTGGAAAGTATGATTACCTCACACAGATCGCTGTAAGGTGTTCTGCCAAGAGAATGTATCCTGACTATATTTCAGCCAAGAAGATGAGAGAAATCCAGGAAGGAAATGTCTTTGCTCCGATGGGCTGCCGTGCCTTCCTTTCGCCTTGGAAGGATGAAAACGGAAACTACAAATACGAGGGGCGTTTCAATCAAGGAGTGGTAACTCTCAATGTGCCTCAGGTTGCAATTCTCGCAAATCATGATGAAAAGAAGTTTTTTGAGCTTTTAGAAGACAGACTTCAGCTCTGTTTTAAGGCGCTCATGTGCAGACACGAAAGACTCAAAGGAACGCCTTCAGACATTAGCCCTATTCATTGGCAGTATGGAGCACTTGCAAGACTTAAGAAAGGAGAAACCATTGATAAATATCTGACTGGTGGGTATTCAACGATTACGCTGGGATATATCGGACTTTATGAGGCTTCAGTTTTGATTACTTGAGATTCCCATACCAAGCCTGAAGGGGAAGCTTTCGCGGTAAAAGTGCTTCAAAAACTCAAGGATACCGTTCTTAGACGAAAAGAAGAAACCTGAATCGGATTCGCCTTGTATGGAACCCCAGCGGAAAGTCTTTGCTACCGCTTTGCCAAGATTGATAAGAAAAAGTTTGGTGA
>CAJZIX010000020.1 GCA_916049765.1 uncultured bacterium | reverse complement strand
AAGCAGGATGTTTCTGCTACTGTAATGGTAAAACTTGGACTCCTATGACCCCTAGCAATAGATGCGCTCAAGATTGTAAAAATTAGCATGCTTAATGGAAAGACTCTAGTTCTCAATATGATTTAAAGAATCCCATACGGAACATCTTTACTCCTTCAAACACACAAAGAAATGAAAAAACGGTGAAGTCTTTGATATTTTTTTGGAGGAATCCTTTTTTTAGCTTGGATCGGATTTGTTTTTTTTGAAGCAAAAAAAGATGACTTAATCTCCCCTATCTTAAAAGAACAAACAACAGAAAGAAACGTAGACTCCCCTCTTTATTCTGATTTTTTAACTGGTGAAAAGAAAATTTCACTGAATGATCTCGAAACTTTAGAAACTCTGAAAGACAAAATTGAACTTCTCGAGCAAGATTTTCAACAGCAAACAAATAAAAAAAATGCTGAGCTCTTGATCACCTCTTACCTTCTTGATAATCAGTTTGATAAGGCAAAGAAAATTTATCTTTCTTTAAGCTCTGAAATTCAGAATCAACTCCCAGCTGATACTGCTTTCAAAATCTGAATCAACACCTTCTCTCAGACTTCAGACAAAGAATATCAGCAAGTAAAGAACCTTTTAGAGCAGCTTTACCAACAAAAAGTTTTTTCTGAACTTGAAAAAAATTATTATAGTATCGTATTTGATCTTGTAGAACTCCGTTTTGATGAAGCAAAGAGTAAACTAAAACTCCTAAAAGGAAGTCAGTATGAAAGCTTTTGAAAAGCTATTGCTTCTGCCTTTAGTCAATATCAATCTCTTAAAGACGTTCCTGAATACTACCAAGAAGGGCTACTCTCATACCAACTGATGAATGAAGGCTTCCTGGCCCCTGCAAAAAAAATAGCATTACAACTTACTAATCAGCATTCAGATTATATTTTACCCCAACAGATTCTCGCAAACATAGACTTTATGATGGGCAAGTGGGCTTCTGCAGCTAGCTATTTTTCTCAGCTTCTCAAACTTGACCGTCAAGGGAAGAATCTTTATCTTTATCATCTTGGAATTTGCTATTATCAGCTAGGAAAATATGATGATGCCGTACTCTATCTTGCCCAAATTAGCGATAACCGTATTCTTCTAGATTCTGATAGATATTTAATCTTAAGCTATATCGCACTTGGAGAGCAGAACAAAGTTTTCAATGGTCGACAGAGACTTTTAGGCTACCCTTCTATTAAAAAATCTGATTTTTACTCTTTTTTTGAAGAAGCTTTTTGGAAACCCTATCGCATAGGACAAGAATCTCTCTATCTCAAAAAAAATCCAAAGCTGGTTCAATCCTATCTTTTGACCTGTGCTGAAAAACTTTCCTGAGAAGATCTGCAAATCTGTGATTACGGAGAATTATGACTCAAAGTACATACAAAAGAACTTTCTGATCCTAATCTAGAAGCTCAAATCAATCGTTTTGCTAGAAAGACGCCAAAATCTGAATTCTTCCAACTATTATGAGAACTTGCCTTAGCGGAATGAAATCAAGAAAAAGCAACAACGACCTTTATGAAGGCCATTGGTCTTGCAAAAATAGCAGAAGAAAAAGCTCATCTCAAACAATTAATTCTGAAAGCAAATGAATTAGAAGAATAAATAGTATCAGATGCTTCACTTTTGCACAAAGATATTGTGAATAAACTATTCAGAAACACTCATAGTTTCCTTGAAAAAATGAATACTATAATTTATAGCCCCATTTTCCTCGCAAAATAATCTTCTTTCTTCTCAAAACTAACTACTAATTGAACAGGAACTCAAAGCTCTTCTGTCAAGAATCATTCAATTTGTTTTTTATTTTCCTCGTTATTGAGGAGCATTTCTGCGATTTTTGTAATCACAATAAGAAAAATCTGGTTTCCTTCTATCTTTTCAATAATCGCCTGATCTTTCAGATTAGATTGCACGGTTGGTTTCTGAAGCTTTGAAATAACTGCTTCCCAGAGCTTTTTTGGATCAGAAGAAGGATTAGAAATCTGAACTGAAGTAGCACTTTGAGAAGGGAGAGAAGCGCTATTCGAAGCGATTTCTGAATGATTTTTTTCAGATATTGATTCTTTCTCCTCACTGCTCTGACCAACTGTGGGTTCAGGTTTTTTTACCATAGTTTCTTGGGCATTATTTTTTTGAATGACCATAGTTTCAGATGGAATATTAGGCTTTTGAACCTGAGAAACAGAAGATCAGGCTTCTTGATCTGATTTAAGATAACTATTCACTGCTATTTTATAGGCTACAATAGGATAAGGATATCGTTTAAGGGTACTAAGCACCTTTCAAAATAGCTCTGAACATTGAAGCAAAAAATCTACATCCTCCAAAAGATGCTGATCAATATAACCGATTATCTGTTTTGCAAACTGTCCAAGATCTATTCCATTTTGATTGATTTGATCAAGCTGAGCAAAAATTTGTTCTCTCGTTCAGGTTTTTATGGTCGCAATCAGATTTTTAATGGTTGATTCGCCAGCCACTCCTAGAAATCTCGTAATATTTTCCTCGTTAATTGCACCGAGAATACTGACCTGATCTACATATTTTACAGCATCTCTCACGCAACCTTCTGAGATACTCGCAATAATTTCTAAAGCTGGAACTGTAGCTTCTAAGCCTTCAGCCTTTGCAATATGAAGCAAATATTGAACCATCACATCATTTTTTACCTTTCTATAATTGAACACCTGACAACGAGAAATAATTGTATCTGGAACTTTATGAATTTCTGTCGTCGCAAAAATAAAGCAGACATTGCTTTTTGGTTCTTCTATCGTCTTCAAAAGTGCATTAAAAGCCCCTTTACTCAGCATATGGACTTCATCTATGACATAGATTTTTTTTCTCAGTGCTGTAGGAGGATAGAGCACTTTATCAATAATTTCCTCTCTAATATTATCTACTCCTGTATGAGAAGCCGCATCAATCTCTACATAATCCAAACTTGTTCCGGTATTGATGAGTTCACAGTTTGCACAATGATTACATGGATTTCCATTTTGAAGGTTGAGACAATTGAGCCCCTTAGCAATCAATCTTGCTGAAGTTGTTTTCCCTGTTCCTCTAGGTCAAAAAAGTAGATAATTATGATGTACGGTATCCCTCGCCAACATCTGAGCCTTGAGAATATCAATAATATGCTCTTGACCAATCATTTCATCAAACGTTTGTGGACGATACTTGTTTGCAAGGCTCATCAGCTCTGTTAAAAAAATAATAAAATTCTGATTTTTATCTTTTGTTAGTGTAAGGTTTCCGATTTTTTTTTCAAAGGGAAGTTTACTCAACTCATTCAACTACCCTTTTCAAAAGAGCTTCAGCATCAAATTCTGTTTGTGTAAAAGCCCAATCTGGAGAAATACTTGTCAACTGTTGATACTTTGGTGTAATCAAAGTAATTTCTTTATTTGTAGAAAAAAATTTAGAAAAAAAATTAGTAGGAGTATGGTCAATTAGGATTCAGATTTTTTTTACTGATAGAAATTTTTGTTGAAATTCCAGAGATTTGATTACAGAAAGATTACCTATTACTCCTAAAGCAATCTTTTGCTCATGAAGAGATAAAAATTGAGAAAGTTTTATCAACTCTTCCAAATGATTCCCTGTTCCAATGAGAAAAAGGCTAGGATTTTCTGGAGATAAAAGAGAAATGAATTGTGGTTGTTCTACAAGCGCCTTATCTACGATCTGTAATTGCTCCTCTGTGTGGGAAGCATAGATATTTTCAGGGACTTCTTGATCTGTAAGAAAAATAACGGAAGATGTTCCTGATTTCAGAGCTTGTATAAAGTAATTCTCATCAAAAGGAAAAATCGCATTGCCAACCAAAGAATCAAGATAGTTCACTTCTTGTGAAATTTTCTTTCCAAAACTCGAAACTCAAGTTCGAGCGTCAATAATATAATATTTTTCAAAACACAAATCAACAAAAGGAGCTACATCCTGTAAATTAAGCTGATCTAAAATAAGAAGTCAGGTTTTTATTTTTTTTTGTTTATGGAAAAAGGAGGTAAGATCACCATCTATACAAAGGATATTTCACTCTTTTGCCAAATATGGATTATCGGTAAGAATCTGATCAAATCTAATATCCTCTTGCTCTAAAAGATTTATAAAATAAGAACTCATCACCAATTTAGAAAGATTAATGGTCTGCATTTTTTTTCTTAAAGATAAATAATTACATATCGTATGTCAAAATATAAGAAGCAATCTGCTTAAAAATTGGTCCTGCCGTAAATCATCACCATTGATTCCTTCTCGGACGACGAACCCAAATTAAAACTGCATATTTTGGTTGATCTACACTAATAATCCCCGCAAAAGTTCCATTAGTTCGTCCCTCTCCTCTCTGATATCTTCATCTATATGAAATCTGTGCTGTTCAACTCTTGGCTCCAAGCTTTACTTGAGGAATATTTGCACTATTTGAAATTTCTGGATTATTATTTAGCACCTCCCAAAGTCCTTTTCTAAGTCCTTCTGATGTAGAAGAACTGAAAATTTTCTTTTTTTCTTGAGGCATAATTGATGTAGCATTTTCTGCTCAATCTTTATTAAAAATACCCGCAATAATCGTTGGTTTTACGTAATACCCTCCATTAACTAAAGCTGCATAGGCTGCAGCAAGCTGAATCTGCGTAGTAGTTAACCCTTGTCCAAAAGCATTATTTAAGAATCTAGCTAATGATACAGTATTTACATTATCTAAGAATCCTTCTTTTTCTCATGCTAATTCAATTTCAGTCAAGGAACCGAATCCTAACCTTGTGAGATAGTTATAGAACGCATATTTCTGTATTCTTTGAACAATTTTCGCCATACCTACATTACAGGAATGAATAAAGGCATGCAAAAAATTATGATTTCCCTCACACGCACGAGAGGCATTTTTAATCGTATAGGTTCATACCTTAACAGAACCTTCATCTTGATATCTATCTTGATACGACATTTCATCAGTATCTAAACCAATAGCTATTGTAAAGGCCTTAAAAATACTTCCAGGCTCAAAAGGGCTACTAATATTTTTATCCACAAAAACCTGGGGTCCAAAGACATTTTTATTGATAAATTTTTGGAGGCCTGTATTCTGTCTTTCTAACCTTGTTGCAAGATGATAATCATTCCCTGTATAAATATAAACAGGGATATCAACATAGCTCAAATTATCTATCAAATGAGCATACTCTTCTCATAATGGAACTAACGTATACGCATCATTATAACTATTTGGATTAAAAGTAGGAGCATTTACTGAAGCTTTTACCTGTCCGTTTTCTGTATCCAAAACCAAAATACTGATTGCATCTGCCCTTAAACCTGCAAGTTCTTTACGAGCAATTTCCTCAGCTTCTCTTTGGAGTCCAATATCTAAAGTCAAATAGACATCACTTCCATCAATTGGCTGGAGAATTTCAAACTCATTAGTTCAAATATTACCTGCAATCCCCGAGCTTCTTCCTCTTACTTCCCCTTTCTTTCCTTTCAAAATATTATCAAAATATTGTTCAATTCCATAATAGGCAACCCCCTTCTTATCTACATATCCTAGAGTATTTGCCATAAACTCTCCATATGGATAATATCTCGTCATAAACGGCTCTAAAATCAGTCCATACAATACTGGGATTCCGATCGTATTTGTTTCCTTATTAATTTTAGATTTTTCAAATTGATGTTCTGATTTTAACTCTCTTATCTCTTGAGCAAGTTCTGGATTGAGTCCCGAAATAAGCTTAATATACCTCCACTCTTGAACTTCAAAAAGGGTTTCAAAATTTACCCCAATAGGATATCTTCGTTTCTTCAGAAGCGATCTCATTTGGCTAATAGCTTTCGTTTTGTTTTCAATCCTTGCTGGAATAATGTAGAGATAATTCTCATTTTCAACACTAAGATAGGGAAGATCAAGCTGTTTTACCTCATCTAAAAATCTGGGTTCTACAAAATATCCGAGGTAATTTGAAGTCTTAATTCAGATTTGAATTTTTTGATCGAGCCTTGCTTTAATGAGTTCCATTGCCTTCTGCTTGGTAAAGTGTTCAACCACATTATTAAAGTTCTCTTGATATCCTGTAAAATCAAAAGTTTCATACTCAGGAGATCTTGCTCCTTGTCAAAAATAAAACAAATCTGGTTTCTTAGGCAAAAGTGTTTCGTTAGAAAAAAGTTCTACATTCTTCACGCATTCAGCCTTTGTTGGAACTTTCATTCCATTGATTTCACAAAGATGTTTATAAATAATCGGAGCTATGAGTTCAATAAAACGAGGCTTCATTGGTTTTTCAGGCACCGTAATGTTCCCATTTTGATCTCTCTTAGCGGGGAAAACTGTTAAATCTTTCGGATCAAGCGCCAAGTCATATAAGGTCAGATTTTCTGTCAATTTAACCGGATGTCATCCTTTATCTAATGCATAAATATCACCTCTTTCTGGTTCTAATAAGGATTCTTTATAATGTAATCTACTCAACTGCGCATCATATTGATCATATTTAACTACTTGCAACCAAAAAAGCCTGACTCCCAGAATAAAAAACAAACAACAAAAAAAACAAGCCAATGCAAATTCTTTACTTGTTAACAGCTGTTGAATAAAGGGTATCTTAATCCAAAAACCCTTTCTAACCGAAGAAGAACTAAACTTCTTTGTTCCTAAAAAAGTATCCATTAAGATTTTTTATACATCTACTTTAAATAAAATCCCCTCGTATCATAAAGATTTTGAAGAGTGTATTGATATCCATTAGTACTTCATCAAAGTTTATTCGCCCATAAATGTTCATTCAAACCCGCAGTAAGAGAAATCTGGATATAAGGATTAATCTGTTGCTTTTCTTCTGCCCAAGCATAATCAGGATTTTTAACAGGAGCAATCTGAATATTCCAATGAATAATATTAAGATTATCATCAAACAAATCTACCCATCCATCATCTGCATCTTTTGGAAGATAATATCAAGAATAATTCAGAATTTCTTTTCCATTACAAGAAAACTTTTGTCCCGCATCACATGCCCAAGTGTCTATCTGTCCATCATAGACCTCATTATCATGCTCTGCATCAAAACGATGTGCTTTCCCAGCATCAAATCCTCTCAACTTAAGCATCTGAATCGTATATCCTGTAGAGAGTTCCCCTTTCAGATTTTTAAAAGTCTTTAAATGTTTCCTCAGAAAAAGTCTTCTGGTTCCATCATGAGAGATAAGATACAGCTCCTGAATATTTTTTGGCTGACCAATAGCAATCGGACCTGTCCCCTCATCTCTATCATCAGAGTCTCCTACTTCTTTTGGCTTACCTTCGGCAATAGATTGTCCATCAGTATCATTTTTCATATCCCAGAAAAACTGCTTATATTGCCCATATGAAAGTTTCCCATCATTAGAAGCCAAAATTCCTCCCTCTGGCAAAGTAGCATCCTTGCAGGTTGAATAAGCTAAAAGTAAATTTCCTGCATCTGAAGAACGATCAGAAGAACAATAAGAAAGATGATGTTCTTTAAGATTTTCCCCCTGTAATTTTGCATTTTCATTTCCATAGGCAGTGAAAGCATCACAATGTCCGCTTGTATTTACCATCCACTCAAAAGCTGTTCCTTTTTTATTTTTATCACAACCGACCATTTTTCTATTAAAGTATTCTTCATAATCAATGGTATAATCTTGAAAAAGAATCGTAAAACGATCCATTACATCATTCGTTTGCTGGATCAGATTTTGTCTTGCATCATTAAAATTCTTCACTTTCGGTAAAAAGGTCATAATTCCATATACCGTTGTCAAAATTGATCCGGAAATAATGATTACTAAGGTAATTTCAAGCAAGGTAAACCCTTTTTTTCTCGTTATCATTGGAATCTCACTATTCAAAAAAATGAAAAATCTGATTAGATACTTTTATTAAGCTTTTCTCTTGTCTTAACTCAAAATCGTCCATATCCCGTTTTATTTTTCTCTTTTCCGGTAATAATCCCCTCTTTGAGCTGAAATTTATAAACCGCTTCTATCGTGGCTGGAGAATAGACTCCATTAATCTCCCCTTGGTAATATCCCCAATTCTTGAGCAAGGTTTGTAAAGTTTTTATCTGCTCATGATACTGCCCTTTCTTAAAAGCCTGAGTAAAGACTACCTTCTCTGGTGGCAAAGGAATTTGTTCAGTTTGAGATTGTGGTTCATTAGCCACCTCTCCAGTAGTAAGTGTCGAAGTTTGAGGTTTCTCGGCATCCAACATCGCTTTAAAATTAGCAATCAGTTTTCTTGTTAGTTTTTCATTCGTAGTTTTGAAATAAGAGATTGTTGGTTCTTCAAGGACTTTCATATTAAGTTTACCATTTTTTGTAGCATCGATAAGAAGCTGGAGTCCTTTCTGAATCTTTTCTGATTTCGTATCAGCTCCTTGAGTATATTTACCAAGATTCATACTTGTAGTCAACAAAAGATTACAATCAATGGTTCCTGAAGCTGTATAAAACTGTTTTTCAATATCTGCTTTTTTTGCTATAAGATCCATATAGTCTGCATAAGAAAAAATAGCTGAAAAAAGGTAATACTGAGCCTGACCAATTTCAGATTTAAATTTTTTGAGGAAATTATCCTTATGAATAAGATATTTCGCTTGGGTTGCATCATCAGGATGATGGTCTAGCATAGCTTGATTGAAAACCCTTTCCAGTTCTGCTGCGAAACTTGCCTCGCTATCAGTTTTTGCTTTTTCAAGTGTTTTTAAGAATTCTGAACGCGTATTTACTTCTTTTTTGAAAGTTTCAAGAGAACTTGTCGCTCCACTTGCCGCTTTCTGGAAAGTTTCAATAGAATCCAGATCTTGAGCTAGCTTGGTAAGCAAGGTTTTATTATTCTCTACATATTCAAGAAAGGTCTTCTTTACTTTCTCTGTTTTGAGATAATAGTCATTCTCAATCTTACTGATTTTAAGTGCATTTTGATTGTAAAAAGTATCTAGACTATTTCCAAAAATCAAAGGATCACTTTCTTTCATCCCAAAGCTGAGCCTCTTAATCTCCCCATCAAGCTTGATATACTCATTCAGAATTTCTTCTTTAAGCGTCGTAGTAATTTTATCAAAATTTAAATTCTGATCCTCAGCAGGGATCGCCCCTAGACAACTTGCAGCCTTGAATAAGGAAGTATCAGAGAATTTACTCGCTTCTTTAGCGACATTTTTGAGCTTTACCTTACTCTCATCAATATTTTTAATCAGTTTCGTCTTGTTGGTTTCAAGTTTTGAAGAAAAATCCTTGATTTGAGAGTGATTTACAGCTGCAAAAGTAGCATTACTCAAGGTAAAAATTCCAACTCCTAATAAAATTCAGATTTTTTTCATTTTTTATCAGTAGAAAATAAAGAAGATGAATACTTGTTGGTAAGGTTTTAATCATAAATTGCAAGTTAAAATCTCATTTTGAATGATAAGCAAAAATTATTTCTTCCTCCGAATTAAAACAAGAAATTTTCTATAATTTTATCATACTCTAGCTTTTATAATAAAAATATTTACTATTCTTGTACTTTATCTTATTTTGAGGGAAAATAATGAAGAAAACTATTTTTTTATGCTGCCTATCTATATTTTTATTCATTAGTAGTGAGAAAAGTATAGCATCATCAATTGAAACAAGCTCTTGATATCAATTCCCTCCTTATTTTCCAGCTTCTAAAATGCTTGATGATTCATTTACCTTTACTTATGATCTCCCTTTTTTAGTACCTTATAAGTCATCTTGGAATACAAGAGAAAATAAAAGATTTCAACAAGAATGGTTAACGCACTACATAAACTCTAAAAAACTTATTGAAGAGCTCATGTATCAATGCTCTAAAAACACAAAGAAGACTGAACTTCAAAAACGATGTGAAAAAAGATGGAATACTTTTTCAAAAGATAAATATAACTACCTTTCTGGATTAGCTACTCAAGAAGATATACAAGGAATACTCAGAGAAGTTCAAAAAGGAAAAACACTCCATTTCCCATCAAAGTATCCATGATTCATTTTACCTGCATGAATAAACATTAATGAAGAAGAATGAACTCGCCCAGACATCTTTAAAGTTGGTAAATATTATTTAATAACTCCTTTTAGAACTCCTTATATTTTTATTGCCAAAAAAGGAGATACTCAAGCAAGGCTTGCTTTTACCTACAAAGATAATTGGGAATTTTTCCATTCTCAATACTGATGTGCAAGATCATTGGATAATCAAATTTATTACTTTATCATAAAAAACAAAAAACTTCTTATGACAATAGTAGATAGTTGTTGATGAGGTTCATGAGATGGATATGAAAGCGTCTTTCAACTTAATTCTCAAGGAAGATGGGAATATCTTGCTTGTTATGATTATAGTAGTTGGTGAATATTTGAAAATAGACATAAATATTGATACTTTTGGTGAACTGTTCAGTTTTCTGAGCTCATGAAGCTTGATAAGGATTTTTGTGATAATAAAGTACTGATAGATGCTTATGTAGCACCTCTAGCTACAGGAAAAAATAAGTTGAAATCCTAACATAAAACCTTAGACTGAATCAGAATTTTATTCTTTTTGAAATGAAACGAATGACCCTTATTCCTACCGTCCTTGAAAAAACCAAAAATGGAGAAAGAGCTTACGATATTTACTCAAGACTCCTTGAAGATAGAATTATTTTCGTGGGAGAGCAAGTACATAGTGCGATGGTCAATACGATCGTAGCACAGATGCTCTATCTGGAAAAGAAAGATCCTGAGAAAGATATCATCATGTATATCAATACTCCGGGTGGAGAAGTCTATTCAGGACTGGCAATTTACGATACGATGCAGATTCTCAAGTGTGATGTGCAGACCATTTGTACTGGACTTGCGGCTTCTATGGGATCGCTTTTGCTTGCTGGAGGAACGAAAGGGAAAAGGTTTGCTCTGCCACATTCTAGGATTATGATTCATCAGCCGTTGATTTCTGGAGGAGGAATTTCTGGACAAGCGACCGATATTCAGATTGAAGCTGAAGAGATGCTCAAAGTAAAAAAAATGCTGACTGAAATCATCGCGAAGCATTCAGGGAAAGGCTATGATGAAGCCCTTGCTGATATGGAGAGAAATAAATGGATGAGCCCAGAAGATGCTTTGAACTACGGTTTAATTGACAAGATTATCTGAGCATAATTAAAAAATCCTTTTTTCTAACAAGAGCCTCTTTTTTTATTAAACAAGCGTCCCAAGTTGAACGAGAAATCCAAAAAACAAAAATCAGATTCAAAAAATATAGGTCAGCATTCCTAAATTACGAACGAGCTTATTCCCAAAGGAAAACGTAATAAAATAAGGGGCGATCATAAAGATCAACAAAGAGAAAGATGCCCACTTCCCCAAAAGCATATTGATAGCAAAATGTTCATTTGTATTTGAGGTTTCTAGTCCTTGAGACATTACATCAAAGATAAAACGAACAAAACTCCAACTTAGGAGTTGAAGCACGGCTCAAAGGATAAGATAACGAGACTTGGAAAGAGAGTCTTTTCGCTTTTCATAGCTAAGAAGAAATGAGTTTTTTAACTCAGATAAAGTCAGATTTTTTTTCTTTGAAGTAAGAGAATGCTTTTTGATCAGTAGATAGACACTATATCAAACAAAAAGTAAAAGAATACTGCATACTACGAGGAAAAAAGCTCTCCAATACAAAGATTCTAATGTTCTCCCAAAGAGACTAAGTGTCTGAGGATTCTCAAGTGCGTTAAAGAAATAATGTTGAATCATGAGATAAGAAATAGTAACTAAAACTTCTACCTTCATTATACCCCCCCATAGTATTTTGTCAAATTTTTACCCTCTTTTTCTTCCTATTTATGCCTAATCTTGCCCTGATTGGAGCCTCTGAGAATCCGGAATCCCTTGCGTTTAGGCTCTTTACGCGTCTAAGAGAAGGAGGCTTTGAAGTCATTCCTATCAATCCAAACTACCAAATGATCGCTGGAATTCCGTGCTTTGCTTCTCTTGCTGAACTGAAAATCGCTCCCGAAGTCGTGATTTTTATGGTCAATCCGAAGCTGACTTTGCAGATACTCCCTCAGGTCGTGGAATTACAAATCAAAAAAATCTGGTTTCAACCTTGAACTTTTGATGATGAAGTGCTTGCTTACTGCAAAGAAGAGGGACTCAAAGCTGAATATGAAAAATGTCTTTTAATCGTTCCACTTGAAGCGCTAGAAAGCTTCATCGCATGAGCATAAAATCTAGAAAAAAAATTTCAACATAAGAACTTTATGAAAATCCAATAAGAATAAGCATTTATAACTTTTAAAAGGACTCGAACCTATGACCCCCTGCTTGTAAGGACATAAATTTTGGATTAAAAAAAATCTCAGCTTTAAGCTGAAATCCTTAATGGAGCGGGTGACGGGACTCGA
>CAJZIX010000019.1 GCA_916049765.1 uncultured bacterium | reverse complement strand
GAGCTGTCTGGCCCTTTTTTGTCTTTCTGGTCACGATTCTGAACAAGCCATACTTTTGCAAATCTGCTTTCTAGAGCTTCAATATAACCTTGCTCTATGAGTTGAGACTTCTCTGTTTCAGTGATCTCGGTCACGATCGCTGTCTCCTCTTCATCATATTCTTCATAATAAGTAGTTTCATCAAAAACCGCTTCAGGATGATAGCCATTATCTTCTGATTTTTGAAGCAGTTCAGCAAATTTTCTAAGTAGCTCGCCTACTCCATAATACGTTCCTGCTGAAGTGACAAAAGTATTTGCCTCCAAAAGCCCTTCTTCTATCTTTGCAAGTCCCTTTTCTCTAAAGAAAGTCTGCAATTCTGCATATAGGGTGCTTTTATATTCTCTAAGAATTTCTTCATCATTGAGAAGATCTCGTTTATTGAGGATAAGCATGACCTTCTTGCTGAGCAAGACTTCATCATTTTTCTCTACTTCAAACAAAAAATACCCAGCATCCTCTCTAAAGACAAAATTCAGATTTCATCCTTCTCCAAACTTCTCCTGGACATAGGTCATAATCTCATCAAAGAGCCCAACCGTTTCCTTGATTCAGCTTTCAAATCTCGAAAGATCTGCCACAAAAGCAAAAACTCTCGCCTTTAGTATATGCCTCAAAAAAGCATTTCCTAATCCTCTTCCGTCTGAAGCACCTTCAATCAACCCAGGAATATCAATCACATTAAACCTAAAATCTCAAACAGAAACCGATCCAAGATTTGGAACTAAGGTCGTAAACGGATAATCAGCTACCTTTGCTTTCACATCAGCCATACAGTTGATCAAAGAAGATTTCCCAACACTCGGAGAGCCAATCAACCCAACATCTGCAAGGAGCTGAAGCTCAAGGATCACTTCTTTTTTTTGACCAGGCTCTCAAAGAAGATAATAGTTTGGATATTGCATAATCGAATCTTTGAAATGGATATTTCCAAATCCTCACTCTCCTCCTTTGAGAATCTCGATCCTTTGTCCATCATGTTCAAGCTGAGCGAGAAGTTTTCAGCTTTCAGCATCTTTTACCATAGTACCAACTGGCATCACGAGTTCTAAATCTTCTCCATGTGCTCCATATTGGTCTTTAGTCCTTCATGGTTCACCTGGTTTCGCTTTAAAGTTTTTTTTGTATTTATAATCAATCAAAGTATTTTCATCTTTAGAAGCAACAAAAAACACCGATCCACCATCGCCTCCATCACCTCCAGACGGTCCTCCAAAGGGAATTCAGCTTTCTCTTCTTCCACTTGCGATTCCATCTCCTCCTTTTCCAGAGGCAACCGTTATTCTTACTTCATCATAAAATTGCATCTTCTTTTCCTAGCTTGAGTAAAAAATAAAGAAACCTGAATTAAGGTAAAGATTGGACTACTGAATGCAAGGAAAAGTCACAAGAATCCGAAGACTTTTTTCTCCTCAAGAGCCAACAAACACAAAAATTTTTGAGCAAAATCGACAAAAAATCCCAAGAACACAAAAATATTCCGCTAAAATGAGAAAAAACATAGAATATGTAGCAAAAATTCCATCAAAATCCTCAAAAAAACAAAATTTCTCTTGCAACCCTTAAAACAAATCCTATAGTGAAGCTGATTTTTTATTTTCAGCCTTTAAGAACAATGAAAAAACGATTAATGAGCCTCATTCTGGGAGGATTTTGCCGATTTCAGATCAGTTTAGCAGCTTCTGGAACAGGAGTATCACTTAACAACGCATTACCAGCAGAAATTGCTCCGAATGCTCAACAGCAAGACTCAGGACTTCAACTACCGCTAAACGATGATGACTACCAAAGCGAATCAGCATTTTTTTACTGAAACAAAAGCCACTGCGAAATCAATGGGAAAACGGTACCTTGCGATGAACTATTAGAAGACGCATTTGAACTCAGCAACAAATTTTTCAATTCAGAAGCTTTTCAGAAAAATTCTGAGACCTGGATTCCTCAACTCATCCATTTCTGAATCATCATCGCAATCATCTGAGCTTTATTTGGAATGATTGGATTTGCATTTTGGCTTCGAATGCTCATTGACGCTATCAAATATGAAAAAGAGCATAAAATGATGTGGATTCTGATTATAGTATTCTTTTCTTGTCTTGGAGCGTTAGTTTATCTCCTTGCTGCAAAAGTTGGAAGGAAAAAAGAAGAAAATCCTGAATCAAAATTGATCAGTGAACAGCCTTAGAAATCTCAAGTAATGAACAACTCAAAGCTCATCCCGTAGTACAGGGAAAAACTTTCCAAAAACAGATTTTTTATATTAACGATCGTAAAAATGCAAACAATTATTATTTGTAGTTATGACGAACAACTCCTTCCAGAAAAAAAAACTCCAGAAGCAATGTGTCGAGATATTAGGACAGCAGAAGATTTCACTCTCAAACCCTGAGAAGTAAAACTCATCAAAAGTGGGATCAAAAGCTTTATTCCCCTCGGACGATGCTGTAAAATGTATGCTAGAAGCTCACTTCCTCTCAAAAATGGACTGATGCTAGCAAACAACACAGGATTAATTGATTCTGATTACAGAGGAGAATACCTGATGCAGATGTACAATTTCACATCTGAAACTATCCATATTGAAAAATACACTAGACTCTGCCAACTTGAATTCTGTCCTCATCATCGAGGAAACAATAATTTTGGAAGTGAGGAAATTCCTAGGATTGAAACTAAAGTGGATACAGAACTCTTTGAACATTTTGCCGAGACCTTTCCAAGTGAAAGAGGTGCTGGTGGAATCGGCTCTACCGGAAAACTTTAATCATAACGAGAGGAAATGCAAAAGCTGATCTTTGAGGGCGAGAGTGAAAGAATCGATACTTGGCTAACCAAGCAGTTTTCTTATTCTAGAAATTTTTTTCATCACATTCTAGAGAGAAAGGGCGTACTTGTGAATCAAAAAGTAGCCAAAAAATCACTAAAACTCAAATCCTGAGATCAGATTTTAATTGATGAGCTAGAAAGATACCTTTCTCCTATTATTCTCGAGGAAGCACCAAAACTTGATATTCCTATCTTGAAAGAAACTGCAGATTATCTCATCATCAATAAACCCAAAGGCGTGCTCTCTCACCCCAATAGTATTTGGGATATTGCGAAACCTAGCGTAGTCTGATTTCTCTATCATCATTACAAAAACCTTCCAAGCATTTGAAATTTTATCAGAGCCTGACTCCTCCACAGACTGGACAAAGACACTGATGGACTCATGATTATTGCAAAATCTGAAAAAGGACTAGAACACTTCAAGGCGCTCTTCAAAGCAAAATCTGAATCAGAAGAATTGGAAGAAAAAAAAGCAGTTCCTCTCAAAAAATGGTATCATGCCACCTGTGAAATCACTCCACAAGGAGAAAAGTTTTTGGCAGAGATTACTGAAAAACTTCCTTTCATTATTAGTGAAGAGGTCAGAGCAAAAGTCCCTAATTGCACTCCTAAACGAGGGATCACTCAGATTGAAAAAATTAAAAAAACTGAAGACTGAAAAGTTGAACTTTTCCTTCAGATTTTTACAGGTAGAACTCACCAAATCAGAGTTCATCTCAGCAATCACGGCCTCCCTATCCTAGGAGATTATCTCTATGGAAAAGAAGCCGAAGTCCCTGTTCAGCTAACAGCCTATCAACTAGAGTTCAAAGATCCAGCAGGAGAACTCATCACTATTTCCTTACTCTAGATAAAGAGAAGATAGACTCCAAAGGTAGCAATCACCGCAAGACTCCTAAAAAAAGCCTCAAAAAAACTGATTCTGTGATATTTTTTGATCATTTTCAAGAAGATGGCTTCCTTTTCAGCAGGAATAACTTTATTTCATAGCAAGCTCTCTACTTTATGAACATTATCTAGGATTAAAAAAGAGCTCTGAATATAGTCACTATTTCCCTTGGTAAATATACTCTTCATCAAGGCAATATTCGGATTTCATCCCAATGCTTTGAGATCAAGCTGCTTTAAATGCTGCGTCTTTGCAAGGAGATAAATCATCTCATCTACAGCAATCACTAATGATTTTTGAAGTCAGAGTTTTTTCTTTTTATACATGCGATGCAGAGGGATAATGATCACAAAAACTACAATATAGCCGACGATAAGCCGGAAAACAAGCGTCGCCCGAACTTGAGAAAGCCCTGTAAAAAACTGAAATTGACTAATAAGCCATCCTATCGCTTGAGAACAGTGCTCAAATAGGTTTTGCATTATTTCCATGAAGATAAGAATAAAGTTAAAGATAAACTCAAAAATTTCCCATTTCTTTGATCGCAAGCTTCATTATACTTCCTTTTCAAAAGGAATACGTCCTCTATAGATACTACAAAGCTATGAGATCAACTTCTTTTTACCAAAGAAGATGCTGAGGTCTAAAAACGACTATAATCTTTCCCTCTTTTTCTGCAAGAGGAAGTGAATTTCTCCGAAATATCGGAATTTTCTGATTGATCATTCGCTTTTTCAATTGCTTCGCCTGAAAATGATCTCCCTCTTTGGGAAATCTCAACTTAGCACCAATCAGCTCCTCTCAAACCTCAAGCTGAAAATTTCAAAAAGTCTGAATTCATGCAAAGTGAAGCTCTTTTTCGAGTTGTAATTCTTTTTCTCGGAAACGTTTTTTCCCATGAATGATAAAAATCTGCCCATGCGAGAGAAAAATCGTCCAATCTCCAAGCTCACGAAACCCATCTTCTCCAGCTCCTAACCACTGCTGGAGAGAAAGTAGTTCTCATTTAATCAATGGAATCTTGAGCTGAGTAAACAACTCTCCTAATACGGAAAGCTCTGTCCTTGTTCATAGAGGAGCTCTTCGTTCATAGGCAAATTGAGCATTTCGATAAGGGTTCTTTCTGATCGGGACAAGCCACAGAGCAGTATCAGATTTTTTTATTTCTTGATATACGAGTTTCCAGCTCTCAAAAAAGCTAAGTTCTCCACTTGCATTCTTCGCACTCAATGCACTGAGAGGAAAGAGAAATTCATTTCTAATCTTATTTCTCAGGCTCGTAGTCGTATCAAAATTCGTCTGATCCTGAACAAACGGAATCTCCAGCGCCTGACATTCTGCTTCAATCTTCTGTTTACTCAAAGAGAGTAAAGGCCTCAAAAGCTGAATCTCACCCAAAAGATAATGTGAATCTATCAATTCCATATTGAGAAATCCTGGCAATCCACAGCCACGAACAAGGTTCATAAGCGAAGTTTCAATCCTATCAGTCAGATTATGCCCCAGAGCAAGCTGATCAATCTGATGCTCTCTACAAAACTGCTCAAAACATCCATATCTCCAGCTTCTCAATGCCTCTTCAGAAGCAGATCAAGAGTTTTCTCTTTTGAAACAAACGAAATTCCACTCTTTGAAAAAAGAACGAAGGAAACGCTCCTCTTCATCACTCTCTTTTCTTATCTGATGATTGCAATGCAAGAAAAAAAGCTGATCAGGATTCCATTTTTGCTCCTCCCAAAAGGTCGCTATGAGAAAAGCGAGGAACATACTATCACTCCCACCAGACAGCCCAAGCGCTACTTTTTTTTCACTCGGAAAACAGCTCGCTAAAGCTCAAAAAAGCTCTGGACATCTAATCTTGAGATCTGGAAGAGGTTGAAAGTGAGTGAGCATAGGCTATCAAAAGTAAAATACTAATTTTTCTAATGATATATTATTTACTTTCCAATGCAAATCTTTCTTTTTGATTCATAAGCATTTTTCAGCTATAAAAGTCTAATTTTCTTTTGCTTTTCAAGTATTTTTGTATATACTATAGATATACATTTATTTCTCGGTTTCTTGAGATGAAAACGATTGCATATAACCCAGAAAAAAGGAAACTCCTCATAAAAGAAAGAGGAATTGACCTACTGGAAATCATCTATATCATAGAAACCAAAAATTATATCGGAATTCTCGAACACCCCACGAGAAAACATCAAAAAATTTTCATCATCCAACTCAATGGCTATATCTGCTGTGTTCCTTTCGTAGAAGATGATGAAAAAATCTTTCTCAAAACTGCACGATACGACAGAAAATATAATAAACAATTTAATCCTTAACCGACAGCACAATGACAAAAAAAGACTTTCTTCCTACTTACGATGCAGAAGAACTCGAACTCATGAGAGAACTTGCACAAGGAGAGCGAACACCTATAAAAGATTTAAACTCAGAAAAAAAGAGATATGCTCACTATGCCAAAAATACAATCGAAAAAGCAAACAAGAGAAAGGCAATCAGCATTAGAATCTTTGAAGAAGACCTCATCAAAATTAAAGCGAAAGCTCAAGATTTAGGAATCCCCTATCAGACCTATATCAGTTCTGAACTGCGTAAACTCGTAGCATAGCCACCATTTTCTTCATACCAAAAAACTGATCAACACTCAAAATACAGAACGGTTTTCATTTCACAGAGAAAAAATCAAATACAAAAAAAACTCCCACATCATCGTGAGAGTCTTTTTAAAATTTAGCAGTAGTTATAAGAAATTATCTAATTACTACATATCTAAGCTGAGATGGATCGCTTACTTGACATGCTTCTGTCTCCCAATTTTCAGTTTGTTGAGCTCCAGTGACTTTTTTTACAGTTTTACAAGGCTTAATTTTATTAAAATCTTTAGCAGCAGTTAGAGTTTCAACCATCTTCTGAGTTGCATTAGCTTTGTCATAAGTTTCAGCTACTGAAGCAAGAACGAAAGCCTGATTAGGTTGGCTATTCTTCGTAATAAGAAGATATCCAAATTCACCATTATTAAGATCAACACCAGCAAAATTAAACTTACTATTTTTCTTTGGATCAAGAGGCATTTCTTTAAGATATTCTCTTTCTGAAACAAGAGTTCCTGACAAAAGTGACACATTCTTACCTGACAATTCTGGATACTTTCCAGTTGCTCCAGCATACATCTCAAGAGCCATAGCTACATCTCTAAGTGCTGTCTCTCTGGCAGTGTCTCTAGCTGCTGCCTGCACACCTTGAAGTCTAGGTAAGATAGCTGCCGCGAGGATACCGATGATCACTACTACGATAAGCATTTCCACCAAGGTAAAACCTTTTCTTAAATTTTTCATTGAATGAATGAATAAAGAATAAAAAGAAACAAATAAATTGTTCGCTTGAACATTTAGCTATATTTTCTCACTTTTCAAGTGAAAGCGTGCTTTTGAAGCCGACTTTTGATTGACATTCTGATTTATCACCTTTTGCATAATAGTTCTTTTATACTTTTTTTATGTTTTTATCTTGTCATTTAGATAATTTAATATCTAGGTTAAAATATCAGCTCAGTTAAATATATCACTATTTAAAAAGGAGATTTGCAAAATTCATATCTATTAATCCAAAAGCTTTATCTACAAGAATAGAAGACTGACCCGCAGCTTCTCTTTCTGCTTTACTGATCCCTTTACACCAGGTACCGTCTGAACCACGATCGAGATTACATCGCCAAGTAAAGAGATTATCAAAAGAAACCATTGAGAGATATTCATCAGTCCATTTTGATCCAAGCGTTTTTTGAATAGTAGAGAGTCTTTCCTCTGTTGGCTGTTTAAAGGTATTAAAAGAAACAAATTTTCCATGGATATAGAGCTTATTTTTGATAGATTCCATTCCTCCTACTCCTACACCAAGTAACAATCAATTAATAATAAAGTTTCATTTGAGATAGTCAGCTTTAACACACTTATTATCAGCACAATCTGTCGTATATCAAAAAGAATCAAAAGTCTGAAGATCTCCAGTATCGGTTGAAGACGGCAGAAAAAGATTTCCCTTATCAATAAAGAGCGTAATTGGTTCAGAGATTTCAGTCTGATTAGGCTTTAAATAAAGGTTTGCATTCTGAATAACAACCGTTTTCCCTGCTAATGAACGAACATCTCCCATAAAAGGCATGGTTACATAATCTCCTCCTTTGATACAAATAACTTTACTAGAGAGATCTTGTGGTGTGGTTTGCCATTTACCCCTACAAAGACGTTCAGCATTCTTTCTAGCAAGATTAATAACCTGTGAAATCGTTTCATCAGTCCTTACCAATAACGTAGAATCCTTCGTATTTCCTTCAAAATATTTCTTCTCTTCATTATTAAAATCCTGAGTAAGTCCCACAATTCCTTTAATTCCAAGATTAAAAAGCGTAGTTTTAGCACTTCAAGGATTAATATCCAAGAAATCATTAACCTCTTTCCAACTAGGGAACCCTGGAATAGGATTAGTCGTAGAATATCAGATTTCTTGCCCATCATAATTGAATATTGAACTCATACACATACCACTATTCAAAAGCTGATTTAATCCAACATGAAATTGATCAACCTTAGTTGAATCTCACAATGCTTCTTTTTTAATTTTAGCACCAACAAATCCGATATGCCCATGATCATCATAGATGTATCAGAAAGGGTAGGAGTTATTGAGTCTCTGAAAATTACACTTTAGCCCATCAGATTTCATCTTATTAGCACTTGGATCATAAGCCACCCCAGCATTGAGATAAAACTCTTGTCCCTTATAGATATGCTTAATCGCACCATAAATTCCATAAGAATCCTTATCACAACTCGTATACCACCCTCCTTGCAATACTAAGCTACTATCATATGTTCCAGGACTAAATCTCTGGAGAGCTACTTTTGATTCTTGATCAAGAGGCCACAACCTCTCTCACCTCTGTGAATTATAATAGAAACCTCTAACTTGATTTTCACAACGTTTTACGACAATATTTCAAGATTTATCTCTTGTTTTTATAACAACAGGAATTTTTAGTTTTTTTACAGGAAGCCAGAAAAATCCTCCTCAAAAATCATTACCTGCAACATTAAAATGCACTGCAGAAAAATATTCATCAAGATACTTTCCACCGAGCTCAAAGTTAATTCAATTTCCCTGTTGAGAAGTCTGATTTTTAGCATTTTGTCTAGAAGAAGCCTGAAGAGATAGATCCTCTTTTAGAGGAAACGTTGGCTGTCTAACAGACGGACTTCAAACTGCATTAGCAATTACACTGGGAGCTGGTAAACTACTTGCTCACTGTAAAGTAGCCCCTTTATTGTAGCTTGCAATTTTCCCATCTTTAAACTCAAAATATTTTTTTGGAGATGTTGTTATACCTCCACTTTGGGCTGAAACGATAAAAGAAATTCCTCATCCTACTGAAAGAATTACTCCTATACTTGCAAGAATAAGGAGTGAAATCATCTTGTGTTGCGTTTTTAGCATCTTTATTAAATAAAAAGTAAAAATAGATTGCTAATATCTCTATACCCACTCAAGGAAAATAAAAAAATCCTTACTCTATTATAACGACTCCACCAAGAAAAAAGAAATTCCTAATCCAATATGACAAGAATACACTTGCGATAATTTATTTTTATGATATAATAAAAAAATCTGAACATTTCTGAACAGATTTTTTTAAAAGATAAAAAACAGATTTTATTCCTTTTTCGTAATCTCCAATGCTAAAGAATGAAGCAAATCATCATCAATTTCACTCGGAGCATTGAGCATTAAATCACGATATTTCTGATTTTTAGGGAAAATAATTACTTCACGGATATTCTCCATCTTTTGGAAAAGCATTACGATCCTATCAAATCCGAATGCACAACCTCCATGAGGCGGAACCCCATACTGAAAACATTTCAAAAGATGTCCAAATCTGATCTGAATCTGCGCCTCAGAAAGTCCAAGCAAAGCAAAAATCGCATGCTGAAGTTCTGAGTCGTGGATTCTGATACTTCCACCTCCAAGTTCGTAACCATTCAGCACCATATCATAAGAATCAGATTTCACTTCTAAGAGGCGAGCTCTCTCTTCTTCAGTCATCGTTCCTCCTTCAGAAAGCTTTTTCCCAAGCTCTTTTACGAAAGGAATATCCGCCTTGGTAGGAGTTGTGAACGGATGGTGGGTTGCACCGAGTTCTCCATCATCACCCTCTTCAAAAAGTGGCATATCCACGACAAAACAGAACGCCAATTCCTCCTCTTTCCCTTTTGTAAGCTCAAGCTCTTTGATCACTTCGTTTCTGAGCATTCCCATATAATTACAAGCATTAAGCCAAGTATCTGCTTGGAAAAAAATCGTTTCTCCCTCTTGGATTCCTGTCAAAGTTTTAAGCTCTTCTAAAGCAGACTCTGAGAAGAATTTTGCGATACTTCCCTTTATTCCTTCGCTTTTGGTGAAGCAGAGCCAAGGAAGTGCTTTTGACCCCTTATTCTTGATAAAGCTTTCATATTTTTTCTCAAGCTCTGATCTTCCCATTTCTTTTGGAACGACCATTCCCTTGATACATACTGAATTTTGAAAAAGAGAAAATTCTGATTTCTTTGCCCAATCAGTGAGTTCTAAAAGCTTTACATTTTCTACCCTCAATTCTGGCTTATCAATTCCGTAAGTATCCATTGCTTCCTTCCAAGTCAAAACAGGGAAAGGATCAGCTTTTATAGGTCTATTTGGATAATACTTCTTGGCAAGCAGCTTACAATACTCCTCCATTAACTCCAAAATATCCTGCTGCTCAACGAACGAAAGCTCAAAGTCTACCTGTGTAAACTCTGGCTGACGATCTCCACGAGGATCCTCATCACGATAACACCTCGCCATCTGATAATACTTGTCAAACCCAGCTACCATCAGCATTTGCTTGTGTTGCTGTGGCGACTGAGGAAGCACAAAAAACTTCCCTGGCTCAAATCTCGCAGGAACTACAAATTCCCTTGAGCCCTCAGGAGTATTCTTGATAAAGGTCGGAGTTTCCAGGTGCAAAAAGCCTTTTTCATCAAAAAATTTCATCGTCTCCATATAGAGTTTATGCCTCATAATCGTGTTGTCCTTCATTGTTTTTCTCCTCAGATCAAGATAACGATATTCAAGCCTCATATCCTCCCCTACTGCATTCTCATGATCTACAGAAAAAGGCAGCTCTTTACAGCTAGCAAGCACTTCAATCTTCGTTGGCTCAAGTTCAACTTCTCCAGTAACCATCTCCTTATTGATCATAGTTTCAGGTCTTGCGATCACTTTTCCATGCACACGAAGCACATATTCAACCTTTATTTCTGGAAGTTCAAACTGCATCTTGGAAGGATCACAAGCAATCTGAGTAATCCCATAACGATCTCTGAGGTCAATAAAGGTCATTCCACCAAGGTTTCTGGTCTTGTTCACCCAACCAGCAAGGATAACTTCATTTCCAAGCTGTGCTTTTGTGAGTTCTCAACAAGTGTGTGTACGATACATGAGTTATAATAGAAAGGATAAAAAATTCAAAAATCTGATTTTTCAGCCTAGTAGTAAAGAAAATTAAGAAATTTTCAAGAGAGAAATAAAGAAAACAAAAAAGGACTGACCTTACAAGAAGAATCAGACCTTTCTTTATAATCACACATTAATTCGGAGCAACACTCAACATCATATACTTTCCAACATTCTGTGTATAACGATCTTCGCTCTCAGTAAAGGTTTTAACAATCTGATAGATTTTTTCTTGATCAGCTTCCGGTTTCTTAGCAAGAATCTTTAAGACATCTTCCAAGATTTTCACACGAGTAGCCCCTAACTCTTGGGAGAGGCGTTCTTTTTCTAGAGACATCTCTGAGAGAGATGATTCTATTGCAAGTTTTTGAGGACCTGAAATAGGAAGTTTCTTATCAGGGAGAGATCAAGCCTCAGGTTCATCAATACCTTTATTATTATAATAAGTATCTAATAGTTTTTCTTTTATATCAACATTTTTAAGACCTGCATTACCTCAATAAACAATTACCCCATCACCTCTATCACCAAAAGCTGCTAAGTCTTCTTCTTCCACATTCTCTCCACTACCACCAGACCACCCAGTAGATGCTCTGATAAAATTATCTCCATAATCTATATCTACTCATAAGGTAGGCATAGCTATTCCATTCATGAGCGAGAATAGCAATATTCCAGCAACCAGCTTCCTTTTCATTATTATTATACATAAAAGAATAAAAAAATTTTACTTACTATTAACAAGGCGACATTCATAAATTTTATTATACAACTCATTTTCCGCTTCCTCTTTCATATGCTCATCAAAAAAAGTATTAACCCTCTTTTTGTACTGAGCATCAGATTCTCCTTCTTCTCTCACAAATTCTAATCAAGAATAAAGCCTTCGCATAGGATGTTCACAAAATGTAACTGTTTTCTGTAGATATATTTTATTTGTTTTGGGAGAAAAATACAAGCCACTCTCATCAGACTCTTCAAATGTAAAAAGATTATCCATCGTTTTCTCATATACTCCATATTTATTTATTATTGGAATCTGAGTACCCCCATCTCCATCTCCATAAGTACAAGTTTCTACTTTATAGTTATCAATATGTCCACGTAACATAGATTGTAATGCTTCAAATTCTGGTCGTTTTAATTTGTTAACTATATTCGGTTTTTCCGAAAGAAAATAGATTAAAGTTCCATCAGCATCAGTAGAACTTTTCTTTTCACAAGCATCCTTCACTTTTATCTTCTTTTCAAAGACTACCTTATCGCAAAGCCATTTCTTTTTTGTATGTTCAAGATATGATTCCATCTGAGCAATAGCTTCTTCAGAACCATCGCAAATTTCAACATTTCAAGGATCTTGAGAATTATTGTATACATGTCACTCTACAGGAGTAACTTCTTGCTCAAGAGATCTATACTCTTTCTGCGGAGTAATCATACTAAAATTCTGAGAATCAAGAGCGATCAGGTCTATTTTCTTTTTCTTGGCTCCATGTTGATATTTGGAAAGATCACAATAACCGACAAAAGTCACATTCTCCATATCTTCATCAAAAATCGTCTTAGTTGTCGCGATTTCCGACTGTATCAAGCTTCCTTCCAATTGCTTAAATCCATTGGTTCAGATACATGGATTGGAAAGATAGAATCCTTTTTTAGTTTTGAGATTGTAAACATAGTTCACATCTTCTATCCATCTTCCACTTGGTCGCCACTGAAACGGAATGAGTAAAAGTTCCCTATCTCCCAGCTCATAGCCCTGTGCATCAGGAGGCAAAGAGCTAAAGTAACTATTTCCCTGTTCATTACTAATTAGATGATCGTCATTACTCAGATAGAGATCATCATATGTACTACTTCTCAATGTCCATGCAGTAGGTCGTCCATCTTCTTTATGCTCCTCTATCGTAAAGACTTCTGCAAGTTTAAAAGGTTTAATAGAAAAAGTTGAAAGCTGATCTGAATGGATATTCACTCCAGAGAATTGCTCTCATGTCCCATTCATATCATCAAGAGAATTTTCACCCCCACAAGCAGAAAGCAAAACTATTAATCCAAGTAACAATACATAGAATGGAAAATTAAATCATTTCATCATAATAAAATAAAAAATAAAATATCTGGGCTGAGGTAGCTACCTCATTACTCACACAATAAAATCTGACCGTAGAGATTTTTA
>CAJZIX010000018.1 GCA_916049765.1 uncultured bacterium | reverse complement strand
CAGCGGAAAGTCTTTGCTACCGCTTTGCCAAGATTGATAAGAAAAAGTTTGGTGAAATCAAAGATGTGACCGATAAGGGCTACTATACCAATTCTTACCATGTAGATGTGAGGGAGAAGATTGATGCAATCAGTAAACTCGCTTTTGAATCACAGTTTCAGAAGATTTCTTCAGGAGGATGTATTTCTTATGTTGAGGTGCCAAATATGCAGAAAAACCTTCCAGCCTTGGAAACACTTGTTCGCTTCATCTATGACAATATCATGTATGCAGAATTTAATACGAAATCTGACTATTGCCATGAGTGTGGATTTGAAGGGGAAATCGTAGTTAATGCCGATATGGAGCGAGAATGTCCGCAGTGCCATAACAAAGATCAGAGAAAGATGAATGTGACTCGTAGGACTTGTGGATATTTAGGAGAGAACTTTTGGAATCTTGGGAAGACCAAGGAGATTTCAAAGAGAGTATTACATGTGAGTTAGCTATGATTTAATTATATATTTTAGAAAATATGGATAAAAAGGAGATCCTATTTAAAGAAATTGATATTATTCAAAGTATTATTAATAGGATGTGAACTAATTCTTTCACGATTAAAGGATGGACTGTGATGCTTGTTGTATGAGTTATAGCATTAGATAAAATTAATCAAGATAATTATCTAGGTTTATTAGCAATGGCTCTTGTTGCAATTCTTATTCTTTGGTGATTGGATTCGTATTTCTTACAACAAGAAAGATTATATAGAAAATTATATAAATGGGTGATTGAGAATAGAGAAACGTCAGATCAATATTTATTTGATATGAATCCTGAGAGATTGTTTAGAAAAGAGGATTGTATAGTTTTGGTCTTTTTCTCGAAGACTATTCGACCGATGTATTCCTTATTATCTATATTTGTAGTTATATATTGTTATTTTACTTTATAAAATATTATTAATATGGCAAAAAGACAAGTATTCTTTAGTTTTCATTACGATAATGATAATTGGAGGGCAGCACAAATTCGCAACATGGGGAAGGTAGATAGTAGTTCAACTTTTTCTGATAATGATTGGGAGGAGATAAAACAAAAAACAGAGATTAAAATCAAAAATTGGATTGATGAGCAACTGAATAAACGTTCATGTTTGCTAGTTTTGATTGGGAAGGATACTGCAAATAGAAAATGGGTACAATATGAGATAAAAAGGGCTCTCGAGTTAGATAAAGGAATTGTTGGAATATACATCCATAAACTAAAAAATATTGAAGGAGTGCAGGATAGCAAATGAGAAAATCCTTTTGATAAACAGACATTTAATGGAGAAAAAATGTCCAAATATATCAAATGTTTTGATTCAAGTTACTTAAGAAGTGAAAACGTATATTCGGATATTAAAAATCATATTGAATGTTTGATTGAATATGGTATTCAAAATAAGCCATCTACGCGATAATATTACTAATTGATGTTATTTTTGATTTTTTTCATACATGTCAGAAATTGTATTATATCAATCAATTCTATTGCTTGTAATCTTTAGAAAAATATTTTTAATTATTTTTTCGTACAAGATAGTCTTATAAAAGAAATAATTATTTTGTTATTAGTTTTCCAAATGTACTACGGAACGATAAAAACCATGGATACTGCGAATGGACCTGGACTTAGGGTTTCGTTTTTTGTGAGTGGCTGTCATCACGCTTGCCCCTGATGCTTTAATGCTGAGGCTCGGAATTTTAAGTTTGGGCAGGAATTTACGCAGGCGACGATTGATGAGATTATAAAAAAACTAAAAGCTGATCATATCACGGGTTTGACCTTGCTTGGAGGGGAGCCCCTCGCTCCAGAAAATCAATCCGAAGTCCGAAATCTTATTTCACAGGTTCGTAAAGCGCTTCCAGAGAAAACGATTTGGTGCTATTCAGGCTTTACTTATGAATTTATTAGTGAATTGATGCTTCCAAATCTGCCACATACCGAGCAGATCCTTAGGAGTTTGGATGTGCTGATTGATGGAAGGTTTGAGCAGGATTTGCTGGATTTGAATTTGAAATTTAGGGGTTCTAAAAATCAGAGGGTGATTGATCTTCCAGCGACCTTGAAAAAAGGAGAAGTCGTCTGGTCAAGCGAGGTTGATGATCAAGCTAAGCGAGTTTTCCGTCAGAGTCCAGAAAGGGAGAAGTTTAGTGCGATGATTAAGGCTTTTTCATAGCTATTTCCCAAAAATCAGAAAGCTAATATAGCAAACATAGAGGAGGAGCATCAGGATTCCTTCTTTTTTTTCAATCGTTCTTTTGCGTTTCCCTCTCATATAAAAAAAGAAGATGAGGAGGGTGGCAAGAGTAAGGACGAGGAGATCAGTATTGGTTCCTGGCATACTTGGGATCGGAGTGATCAAGGCGCTTGTCCCTAAGATAAAGAGAATATTGAAAATATTAGAACCGATGACATTGGCGATAGCGATATCAGAGTTTTTTTTGTAAGCGGCTACTGCTGAGGTTGCAAGTTCGGGGAGTGATGTCCCTACCGCAATAATCGTTAATCCGATAATTCTTTCGCTGATTCCGAAGTGTGTAGCAATTGCGACAGCTCAGTTGACAATCCAGTTCCCACCAACAACAAGTCCAGTAATTCCTAGTCCAATCCAGAGGAGGGATTTCCAAACAGGAAAAATCTGAATAGTAGCTTTAGAAGAGGCTTGCTGCTGTTGAGAAGTTTCAAACAGGTAATAAAGAAAGAATCCGAGCAAGATGATTAACGTGATCCCTTCGCTTCTTCCAACGAAAGCAGTATTGCTTCCATCAATCCAAATATCATTGATAAAGACTGCAAAAATAAGCGTAGCCATTGCACTGATGATGATCTCTCTTTTGAGAAATGTCGGTTTTATCTTTATGGGGTAGATTGCCGCAGCAAGTCCGAGAATAAGGAGAATATTTGCAATATTACTTCAGAGGATATTCCCGATAGTTATTCCAGTGATGCCTTGGAAACTAGAATGGATATTGACGACGAGTTCTGGAGCTGAAGTTCAAAAAGCAACAATCGTAAGTCCAATCAGGAGATCTGAAAGTCAGAACTTTTTTGCTAATGATGAAGCTCAATCTACAAGCAAATCTCCTCCTTTGACGAGGAAGAGAAAGCCAGTGATGAAAAGAAAAAGGGTGATGAAATTCATTTCCTAAGATATGAGTGTGTTAAAGTTAGAGGAGTCCAGAACTATCGATTTTATCTATATTTTCGAGTTCTAATTTGGTTTTGTAGTCGATCTTTTGTTTGTTGTTTTCGATTTTAAATTTTTGTATGAGAAGGTCTGTTTTGCTGGTTTTGCTAAAGTTGGTCTGGTATTTTTGTGTAGTATCAAAGAAATGATTTTGGATACTCTTAGCAAGAAATGCGATAATATTCAATTCTGAAATATTAAAAAAAGCAATGATAACGAAAATAAGAAAAATCAGAATCGCAAAAAAGCTTGCGGCGACTTTAGAAGTTTGCGAGAATCTTGAAAAGACGATGAGAGCGATCGCGATCCCAATAGCAAGAATAAAAAGCTGAACAATAGAAATCGTTATCGGACCGATAGGAAAGTTGAGTCCTGAGAGGAGTCCTTTTTTTATATTCTTTGGGAAAACAGCTTTCATAGGATTGAACTAAAATAAAACTTATACTAAGTATAGTCTATTTAAAGAGGAAATGCAAATTTTGATGAGAAAAACCTGAATGCTTTTAGCAGTTCCCTTATTTTTTTGATTTACATAATAAGATACTCATCGATGAGATTTGCATCTCCAGAGGAAATCATTCCCTGAATTTCTTCATTCGAATTTCCCGTTTCTGTGATAAAAAGAGCAGAAAGTTTTTCTCCGTTTCTTTTGCTCTGTGTAAAGAGTTCATTTACCTCAAAAATGGTCATCTCTTTTGAAATAAAGAGGTAATCTTTCCGGCCGTATTCTAGTTGAATATGTTCAACTTTCATAAGTCAAAGGTTAATATAGTCTTCATTCATCAAGAGATCAGAAATCCAGTAGAGGAGTCTTGCTTCACTGAGGATCCCGAGAAAAGTATTCTCTTCATCATAAATTGGAATGTTTGTATATCCGTTTTTTTTCATTTGAGGAATAATGATTTTGAGAAGATCAGATTTTTGAGCTTTGAAAACTTCTTTTTTGAAGAATTCTAATACTTTTGCAGGTTTAGTTATCATTTTCGCATATTTACTGATCTTTTCAATAGCGGCTTGAGTTGGCATTGCAAAAGTCTCTCCATTTGATTTGATACCGTGAGTGATAAAGTTTCTCAACTCTCCGAAATTCCTTAGCTGATAAATGTGTTTCCTGACAAATCATGAAATACTATAGTTACCTTCTGATATTTTCTTGAGCTTTTCATTATAGGGAGAAAAGCCTTCTTCATTGAGGATTTTGTCAAAATGTTTATCTATCTCATTGAAAAAAGCTAAAAAGCTGATGATTCCATCCTCAGATGAGCTTGTATTCAAGATTTCCATAGGTTTTCCGTATATAAAATAAAAGGGGAATGTGTATTTTTTTGATTGGTTCTATTTATTCGGAGCTTTCTTCTCCTGAAGTTTCATTTCCCTCAGGAAGCTGGTCAAGATCCGCACCTACTCCAAGCCTTGTAGAAATCTCTGCATCCACAAATTCTCTTGCTCTTCCATATTTCTTAGCAGAGTATTCTTGTAAAAGTGGAACGATCTTTTTATTTTGATAGTCCTTGGTATAGATGGAATTCATACTAAAGACCTTGGAAGTTGCATTATCGATATTGAGCTTGATATAGGATTTATAGTTTGCGATTCCTACGATATCTTGAGGACCGAGCAACGGAGCGTATTCTTTCTCCATAAATTCGGCATCAGGAGCACCGATTTTGAAACTCATCATTGTTCCCACGTTACCGAAAACCGCAGCTTTCACATCGGATTTTCCACCACCACTATCGCCGAGTCCTTTTGGAGGTTCAAGCTGTGCGATATATTGGTGAGCCATAATCAGTCCGAGTCTGTATTTTCTGGCTTCTGAAAGAATATCTGCAAAGGTTCCTGACACAAAGTTCTGAAATTCATCCACATAGAGATAGAAGTCTTTTCTGTCTTTCGGATCCATTTTCGCCCTTCCCATCGCGGCATTATAAATCTTAGAAACCAGAATCATACCGAGAAGTTGGGCATTGAGTTCTCAAATTTTACCTTTGGAGAGGTTTACGATCAGGATTTTCTGATTATTCATAATGTCATCAAAATTGAATGCAGACTTGGTCTGACCGATGATATTTCTAATCAGCCTGTTGGTATTAAACGATACGAATTTAGAAGAGAAATATGGGATAATTTCGGCTTTTTCTCTATCTCCCATCGCATTATAGGTTCTTTCTCGCCAGTTTTTTACCACCGCATTTGTAACTTTCGAAACTTTAATTTCTCTATAAGTATCATCAGTAAAGAGTCTGACTACATCTAGTAAAGTTGGTCTGTCTTCAAAGTCCTCAAGAATCGTTAGGCTTCCATACTTAAAATACTCCTGGATTCTCGGACCAAAAATCTCAGGTCCAAACATTTTCAGAAAGATCTCTGTCGCATCATTTACGGTTCTATCCGCTTCATCAAGGGAATTGATTTCATAGAGATTAAGTCCCATTGGTCTGTCTTCGTTTCCTGCATCAAAATAGACCACATCTTTTGCTCTTTCCTTTGGTACGAACGCAAGCACATCTTCAGCAAGATCTCCATGTGGATCGATCAGGCAGATACCATCACCATTCCAAAGGTCTTGCCTTGCCATTGTTTGGAGGAAAACTGATTTTCAGGTACCAGATTTTCAAATCATATAGTGGTGTCTGGTCCTATCTTCTCTTTTCATATAAACTGGAGTAAGATTGTTTCTATAGATATTTACTCCGAGAAGAATCGCATCTTTGTAGAGTTTGTAGCCATTCACGGTTTTGCCAGGAACGAGCTCTTTTACAAATTTCTGTCCTTCTTTTTCAATAATTTGATGATCATTGATCTTGGATTTTCCCTCATTTTCTTCTATTTGTGCATCAGGATGAGCGAGTTGATAATCTGCAAGTGGGGTTTCTTTTTCCTCTTCTAGAACTTTAGAACTTACTGATCGATGTTGTTTGTATTCGGTCAAAATCTCAGACAGATTTCCTTTTTTGTATTTTTCTGCCAGAATCCCTGTCATAAGTTTTCCATTCCATTCCTCATCCGTAAATTGTGGAAGATTAGATGGACAAGGAAGTACCTTATACTGCATCCATTCAATAATCGGTGAACGGTTATATACGCTATCAGCAAAATGATAGAGAGAGCTTAGCTCATTGGTAGAAAAATAGGAATGTTTATAGAAAAAACCAGAAAGGTAAAAGTTCGCTGCGATTTTCCATAGTGGAATATAAATTCCTGAGAAAATATCGTGCTTGGTATTATCATCTTCTAGACTATTACTGTATTCATCACTATAAACATTGTAGGCAGATTCCATGGCTTTGAGATTCTGTCTAGCTTGTCATTCAATATCTGATGAACTGATAACGATTAGTCATGATTTATAGCTTGGGTTTCCAGCTTCTTCACCAATAGTATTCATAGAGTCCTCTTTAGCTCTTACCATTCTTACCATTCCGACATTTTCTTCTTGTTTGTTGGAAATCAGCTTTTCATTTGGTCCATGAATCAAAAAGCTGATCCACTTGAAAGGATTGATCAGGTTTTTCCAGTGTCGCCACTTTGTTGAATAGAGATCAAGTCCTTTATAGAGTCTATCTGCGGCTTTCTGTCTTTTTGCATTAAAAGAAGAATCTTCAGGTTTGATCGTCAAAATCACACTAACCGTATCGTAGACTGATACTTTACTCATGGTATCAATGAGGTTGTTGATCGGATCATCAGGAGTCTGTTTAAAGGTTCTAATGGTATATACAGGATCTCTTTTGGGTTCTAAAGGCATAATGTCATAATATTTCTTTTGGAATACCTTTGGTTTGGAAACTTTTTCTAGCGAACAGGTTGGATATTGTGCAGAAATTGCACTCTCAATGATATTCTGATATTCAGGATAACTTCCTACGATAAAACTCAGCTGTCCTTCTTCGTATTGATAGATAAACACAATCTTTTGCTTTCCAAAGAGTCTATGCATGAGTTTTTCCCAAGTACTTAACTCTGAAATCTTATGAAGTCCATTGTATAACTGCGACATTCTTCAGATTTTTTCTTTCATGTCTTTTGCGATTTCTTTTTCCTGTTCACGGTCAGATTTTCCGTCTGATTTTGGTAAAAGTACCTTGATAAACGTCATCCTCTTGGTATTGTAAAAGGAGTAGATGTACTTCATTACGCTTTTGATGATCCAGGTGATAATTCAGATACTGATAAATCATAGGAGTCCATAGAATGTATACATTCAAATTTGACCGGTAATATTTCGAACATGATCTAAATTTGGGGTTTCTATGATTGATTGTGTCGTTCAGGTCTGGGTTTCTTTTTGTTCTTTTGATGCTTGCTGGTGGTTATTGATTATTCCTCCAGTTTTGGGTTTTGTTGTTTCTGCGAGCTGAGCTTCATATTGTTCGGTATAATTGTTTTCAATATTTTTCAAAAATAAAGAAAGCTGGTTGTAGCCTCAGAGTTCTTTTAGACAGTTATTTTTCTGCTCTCATCGTGCTTTGCTTGTGAGCTTTGAGAGATTTGATTTCTGACTAAAATCTTTTCTAAAAGTGCTGATCAACTGTTCTTGGCATGAAATATTATTTGAGTTCTTATTGGGAGCTGAATGTTCGTTTTCTGTAGATTCAAAACTATTGAGGGTAGGTCTTATTTCAGAAAAACCACCGATTGCACTTAGACATTCGTCTTTTTGGATTCACCAGGCTTGATTGGTGAGTTTAGAAAGGTTGTTTTTTTGTTTTGGGTTCTTGAGATACTGGTTTCTCAAGAGCTGGATACATTCACTTTTCTGCATTGCAGGCATAGGAATTAAAAGCTCTTTAAGTATAGCCATTTCTTTTCAAAAAAGCAAAAAAAGCTGATTTTTCTGCTGGGTTTACTTGGCAAATTGTGGATTTGTGATATAGGAATGAGGTTGAATTTTTAAAGTATAACCTTATAGTTTGGTTGTTTTTTAGCTATTTTATATTGTATGTACTCAGAGGCTGATACGAGATCCAAATTCATCGACCCCAAACTTTATGCTCAAGGTTGGAAAGAGGAATATATCGTTAGAGAACGGTCTTTTACTGATGGGCGTAAACTCCCCGGAGGAAAAAGATCAGCTCCACTTTTTCTTGATTATCTTCTCAAGATGTATGGACTAAATCTCGCGATTATTGAGGCGAAGAAATATGGTCTCCCTGTGACAGAAGGGCTTGAGCAAGTCAAAAACTATGGAAAGAAACTTGGGGTGAGGTGGGTCTATACTTCCAATGGAGAAGAGATTTACGAACGAGATATGCAGGAGGAGGCTGGAAAATTACTCTCGTCTTTTCCAAGCCCTGAGGAACTCTATGAAAGATATACGGATGAGCATGCCGTTCTTAGACAACAGCTTTTATCTGTTCCTTATTTTCTTGATAGTGATAAAAAGCCTCGTTATTATCAAGATTTAGCGATTACTAGAGCATTGTCGGCACTAGCAGAGGGTAAGGAAAGAATCTTACTCACGCTTGCAACTGGGACTGGAAAAACCTTTATTGCATTTCAGATTGTTTACAAGCTTCTCCAAGCAAAATGGTCAAAAAGCTGATTTAACCGTCGTCCTCGTGTGCTGTTTTTGGCAGATAGAAATATTTTGATCGATCAGGCACTCAACACTTTCAATCCTATAGAAAAAGACTGTAAGAGGATCAAAGGATCAGAAATCAAAAAGGCACTTGGGAAAGTCCCTACCAGTGCAAATGTGTTTTTCTCGATTTATCAAGCTTTGATTTCAGGGACGGATGAGGAGGCTGAAATTACAGAAGAAAATTTAGTTGGTAATGGGGCTGTGGAGAGTGGATACTACCGCCAGTATGATCCAGATTTTTTTGATCTTATTATTATTGATGAATGTCATAGGGGAGGAGCAAAGGACGATGGGAACTGGGCAGAAATCCTTAAATATTTTTCATCAGCAGTGCATCTTGGGATGACCGCCACACCAAAGAATCAAGATAATATCAATACTTATGCTTATTTTGGTGAGCCAGTTTATCAATATTCGCTCAAAGAAGGAATAGAAGACGGATTTCTTACTCCTTATAAAGTCAAAAGAATTCGAACGAACCTGGATGAATTGGTAATAGATGATAAAGTCGAGATTCTCGGTGGAGATAAAGAAAAAGATTTGTATGAGCTCAAGGATTTTGATAGAAAAATTATTGTTCCTGAGAGGATAGATCTCATTGCAAAAACGATCCTAGAACATATCAAACCTCATGAAAAAACGATCATTTTCTGCGTCGATCAGGAACATGCAGCACTGATGAGAGATGCGATCAATAAACATAAAACCGTGCGTGATGGAAATTACTGCGTGAGAGTGACGAGTAATGAAGGAGAAATCTGAAGAAAATATCTTGAGCTTTTTCAAGATAATGGGAAAACGATTCCTACTATTTTGACGAGTTCGCAGATGCTCACAACAGGAGTAGATGCCAAGAATGTCAGAAATATCGTTCTGCTCCGCAGTATTGGAAGTATGGTCGAGTTTAAGCAGATTATTGGTCGTGGGACAAGAGTCTTTGAGGGGAAGGATTATTTTACAATTATTGATTTTACTGGAGCAACGAATCTTTTTTATGATGAGAAGCGAGATGGTCCGATCTCTACAGTGTCTCCAGAAGACCAAGCAAAAAAGTCAAGCAAAGAAAAAAATCAGACTTTTGATCTTGTTTCCTCCATTGATTATGATGAGCCTCATATTCCAAAGCAGAAACTCAAAGTCAAACTTCTGGATAATAGAGAACTCAAAATCATTAATATTGAAACCAGATATATCGGAGAGGATGGAAAACCCTTGACAGCAGAACAATATCTTTTGAGCCTCGTTGGTAAGCTTCCAGCATTGTATCAGTCAGAAGAGCAGCTGAGAAACCTTCGATCAGATCCCAAAACAAGAGAAGATTTGCTTCTAGAGCTTAGGAAAATTGGACTGGATGAAGAGCATTTTAGCTTACTTCAGGCGATGTTTGAGGCTCCAGAGAGTGATCTTTTTGATGTCTTGACCTATCTGAGCTATGGAGAGGAGATGAAGACAAGAAGTGAAAGAGTTGAGCGAGTGCTAAAGCAATCTTTGATGAAAAAATTTGAAAATCTGAGTGCAAAAGCTTTTTTAGAGTATCTCTTGGCATATTATCAGGAACATGGAAGCACGGAACTCGTGCAGTCCAAGATGGGAGAACTGATCAAGCTCTATGGTCGTGGTCAGATCAATATTGTGGATTTTACGAAGGCTTTTGGTGGGCAGGAGGTATTGATGCAGGTATGGAAGGACTTACAGAAGGAGTTATTTAGGATTTAAAAGGAAGAATAATGATATAAGAATAATGGTGGCTACGGTGTTGAAGTGAGTGAAAGTAGGAACATAATTAGAGATTTTTTATTTTTTTATTTAAAAACATGAATATTAACGAACTTTATGCGATTGTAAAACGTTGAGAAAAAGGTTTAATATCTTCAGATGATTTACTGTCATATATTGCTGATTCTTCTCCGAAGCTCTCAATTAAAAATATTGATGAAATAAGGAATCATGAGGGGCACTTTTCTACAGAAGATGAACTATTAACAAAATTGTTTAAAGTTGCTGAATGATTTTTCTATATATTTAACTTAAATGATTTAGAAAATCTTATATTATCCCAATTAAAAGAAGAGGATAAGCTACAATTTAGTCAAAAAAAAGGAAGGACTTATTTTTCCATTATAAAATGTGCATATTCATTGAACTCTTTAATAATTGAAAAAATTTGTAAATTGTATGATGTATCCTTGAATTGAACCTTTTCTTTTTTTAGATTAAAAGATTCTGCTGATATTGATGCTATTATAGATAAAGTCCGTTCTGATATCCCAGAAATGAAAAGATTGTTTGAAAAAAATAGCGATTTAAAAAATACTATATTCTTCCCTTATGATTTTAGGAATCATGTGTATTTTTTGATACATTATAACGATAATCAAAATGCAACCTCTCTAGAGGAGAAAGAATTTTCTTTTAGGGATTTATCTGTGAAGACTAAAAAAACATTCTTCTTTTTTTTTCGAAATAATGAAGAGTCTGGGCAAAATTTTCTAATAATTAAAAATTCTCCGTATCAAAAATATGATAGAACAATAATCAAATGTTTAAACAAAATATTGTGACTAATAATAGATTATGATTCATATCCAATTAGCGACTTCTCTTTGATTGAAAAATCTGAAAATATGCCGTTTCCTGCAAAATGGACAACCTCGATTAATAAAATTTATTTATATAAACCAGATATTTCTAGTTTAATATCTGTTTTTTGAAAAGAAGCCTATAAGGATACTCAGAACATTTGTAGTGGTACGGAGATGAGTATATATAGTATCGATATTACTCAGGAAGCAAATGATGAGGCTACGAGAAAAAAAATTGCTATAAGCTTATCGGGTAGTGTAAATAAAAAAAATATAACATTATTGACAGATACAAAGTATATAGAATATTGGTTAAACTTATTGAGAAGTAACAAATTGATACAAAATAAGAATTCAAATTATTGATTTAAAACAGAAACTGAAATTATAAAACAGTGCTTTTTAGATTGAGAATTTATGATAAAAAATCTAGATGATGAATTATATGGTATTAGTTCATTTGTAGAGAGTGTCCTGGGGATTTGAGAAGCTAAAGATAAAAATATAAGCAAAGAGGATATTGATTTTAATAAAAAGCAATTTAGGACGGATAATATTGTAGGACCAAAATCATCAATAGTGGGTAATGTAAAAATTAAGCTAAATTTAGCAAAATATATAAATGAAAAGATTAAAAAGAAAGCATTTTGTGTACAATTAAAAAAAGAAAATCGTTTTTGTTGACGAAAGATTGATTTTCCATCCGCTAGAGGGGATTTAAAAGATATCGTTATTTTTACAGCAAGAAATTTTGAGAATATTCTTTCAGATGTATTAAAGGAAAAAAAATCAAATAAGATTTTATTCTTAGAAAATATAGACGAGGAAGTTATAAAAATTTTGTTGGAAAATAATCTCTGTGGGGATATTAGATCTATGGAAGAATTATCGCTTTTATTTTCTAGTAAAAAAGAATTTGACAAGAATATTAAAATAAAAAACAAGAGGCAAGATTGATTACATGAAGAAGTTGATGTTATTCAGATTTCTGAATCTGGTAATGGAGGTGAATTTGAAGACCTAGTTACTGAACTTATTTCCCCATTTCTTTCAAGTCATATGGCTTTTTGAAAGGGATATATTTGAACTGTTATACCAGATTGAGTTTTCTTTTGAAAGAAAAATGATGACGATTCACAAATACTTGTTTTGTATGATTGTAAATCATCAAAAAATATTTCTAGTTATTTAGACAGTGGAGAACAAAGAAAGTTTTCTTCATATATAGATTTGTTCCCTCAGAAAAATCAGAATAGAAATGTTTTTGTAATATTTTGACCAAAAACAAATAATGATGAATTACAAAAAATTTCAGAAAGAACGGAGTTTAATGACTTACTACAAAAGGGACATAAGGTATTATATATTTGAGCTGATGTGCTTGAGTTGCTAAATAAAATCTTGATGTATCCAGAATGGAATATTATAGGAGCTCATTTTAAAAAAAATACTTTGCCTAACATTATATGTGATGAAGTTCAAGTTTGAAAATTGAAGATGTTAGAAATAGAAAAAGTAAAGGAATATATAATGAAATACGCTCTTTCTCAAAATGAAATGAATAATGAATTGTATCAGAAAATAGATAAGAAAACAGGATGAACTGTAGATATTCAAAAGGAAATTGATAACTTTAAAGACTATTTAAGAAATTTATAATTTTTATGCTCTGTATGAAAAACACTCCTTCTAATCGACAACTTAAAAAACTTTGAGAAATATGTAAGTTCCAAAATTGATTCACATTTAAAAGTGAATTATTCAGAGAGAAGTGAGAACCTATTCTCAGAATTTCAAACATTCAAAATAACTGATTTTCTGATGATAAATTGGTTTTTTTTGATGTTAATGATTATGATAATTTAGATAATTATATAGTTTATCCTTGAGAGCTTGTAATTGCAATGTCTTGAGCAACTACATGAAAATTAGCAATTAATAATAAAAACAAAAACTATTATTTAAATCAAAGAGTTGGTAAGTTTATATTTAAAGAAGATGTTACAAAAAAATATTGTCATTATTTTTTATGAACAAAAATTGAAGAAAACTTACACAAATCTTCATGATCAGCAATCCCAAACTTGAGTACAAAACAAATTCTTGAAATCCAAATCCCCCTTCCCCCACTTGAAGAGCAAAAGAAAATTGTCGCCTATCTGGATGAGCTCAATGCAACGATCTCCAAGCTCAAGAGCGAATATCAGTCTCAACTTGCGATGCTTGATGAGATGCGAAATTCTAGTCTTGACCTAGCTTTCTGAGGATCTAGAGAGAGAGCATACAACTTAAATAATTGGAAATGGGTAAAGCTCGGCGAGG
>CAJZIX010000017.1 GCA_916049765.1 uncultured bacterium | reverse complement strand
AGTGCCTTCTCTGAGCCCAGCCTCAACTTCCCCTCTTCCCCTCCAATTATAATTCTCTTGTAAACTCTTTAATTTTTGCCTTAGCTTTTTCGTTGTTTTGTTCGTATTCTAGGACATTAAAATAGTATTTCTTAGCATTATCTAAATCCCCTGCTTGTTCATAAAGTTCTGCAGTCGCAAGCAGATATTTTGGATTAGTCGGTCTGAGTTTGATAACTTTTTCCATATAAGCAAGAGCTTCCGTATTTCTATCAGTATTATAATAGATTTCTACCATCGTAAGATAGTATTTTGGATTATCATTTTTTAAATTAATTGCTTTTTCTACCAAAAGTTCAGAAGTTTGAATATCTCCTGTAACAAAATAAATCTCTGCGATTTGCCAAATTACTTTGTGATCAGTAGGGTCTTGTTCTGAAATTTTTTTGAGAAGAGGAAGTGATTTTTTATAATTTCCAAGTGTAAAATAAAGATCTGCAAGAGGTTTTAAAACTCTAAGTGCCATATCATCAATAGTAGTTGCTTCAATTAGTTTCTTTTCATAGAGTTCGACTTTCCCCTCATTTTTTAGAAGTTCAGCTTCAAGTAAGAGTGTATCAAGCCTCTTCTTCTCTTTTTCTACCATATTCTGATTATCTTCAGTTTGCTTTACAAGTTCGGAAGTCATTTCATCATTATTTTTTGAACAAGAACTCATTTCTTCATCTGAATGAGATTGGACATCTTCAGATTCTTTTTCTGGTTCTTGCAGAGCAACAAAAGATCCATATTCACTATTTGTAATAAATTCTTCCTTTTGTTCTTGAAGTTCTGTTTTTATATGTTTAAGTTCCTTATTTTCCTTAATAATTTGAGCTTTTTGTCTAAAATAAGAAGAAATTTTTCTTCACAACCAGTAAAAAACAATTCCACAAGGAATTACTACAAGAGAAATACTAAGTCCCATTCGAAAATAGATCAAAACTTTAGTTCACATACGAATAGTCATAATAAATTAAAAGCTATCATTTTCTTATTTTTCTTTTTCTTTTTGTTCTTTAAGAAGAGTAAGAGGAAGTCTGAGAATTCATCATTCTTCTGTTTTGATCACAACCTCTTTTGTAATGATATTATATGAACTTACAACTCATTTTTGATTTGATCATGGACATTGAATTTTTGATCCTTTTTGTGGAAAATCCTTGTATTCCTTCATATAAATTTCCAGTTCATATAGCAAGCTACATTTTAATTTTCAACATCTTCCCTTTAATCTTTCAATATCTCTTCCTTCAAGTCATTGCATAGCTATAGATTCAACCTCTACACTTGGCAAAGGGCCAAGTCCTTGGCATGCAAACTCCATCCCACAATCAGCACCTACAGCATACGCTTTTGAGTTGGGGTCTAACCTCATCATATCTCTTGCTCCGACTTGAAAAAGAAATATATTTTTCCCGATTTCTTGTTTAAGTTCTCTCACAAAATCGCTAAAAACATATCTTTCTTCAGAATAAAAATAACAATAAAGCTGATCCATTAAAGGATTATATCTTGCAGTAATGGGCTTAGAACCAGGAAATGTAGCTTTAAATTTTTTTTTAAATAAAGGAAAAAGCTTAAGTGCAAATTCCTGTTGCTTGAGAAAATCACTATTTTCTTCAGGATTCAATTTTTTGGAAAATTGTGCAGTTTTCTCTTCAAGAGGTATAGAGTATCAAAGTACTGTTCCAATAGATTCTTTCTCTACTCCTTTTTCTTCTAAAAAATATGAAATTTTATCTCCATGTTTTAAATCCTTACTTATCTCATCCGGGATATTAAGGATTTTGAGGTTTTTATTGAAGAAATAATCTAATACGATGGTCATAATAAGTAATACATAATCAACAACTAAAAAATCGGAAGATTTATCTTCTATTTTATGAAGATTCTTTCATCATTTCAGAGAATTCCTCGCTAGAAAGATATTCTTTCTCTAAAAGAACGCCCGCCATTTGATGAATCAAAACTTCGTGATCTTTCAGAATTTTTTTTGCTTTTTTATAAGCATTAGCAAGATAGCTTTTGATCTTTTCATCTACGAGCTGTGCAGTCTGTTCGCTATAAGGATTGATAAAAGACTGATCCTCCCCTTCTTTGAGGTAATTGATCGGTCCAAACTCCTCGTCCATACCGTATTTGAGAATCATATTCTTGATGATATTAGTCGCTCTTTCAAAATCATTAGAAGCACCAGTTGTGATCTCATCTTTGCCGAAGAATAGTTCCTCCGCTGCCCTTCCTCCAAGCAAAGTTACCACTTCATCAAGGAATTTTGCCTTGGAATAGAGGTTTTTGTCTTCTTCTGGAGTGGTCCAAGTTACCCCCAAAGCATGCCCCCTACGAACGATAGAGATTTTTTCAATCGGATCAGCATTTTCCAAAAGATGTCCGGTCACGGCATGCCCAAGTTCATGGTAGGCAACCAGCTTTTTCTCTTTTTCTTTCATAGATTTTACTTTTTTCTCAGGTCCCATAATAACTTTCTCAAGTGCGTATTCAAAATCTTTCGCTTCTAGCACTTCTCTATTGGACTTTGCAACTTGTAAAGCAGCCTCATTCACAACATTTTCAATATCTGCACCAACCAAACCGCTCGTTCTTTTCGCAAGCGATTCAAGATTGACCTTCTCATCTACTTTTTTAGACTTAAGATAATATTCAAAAATCTGAATTCTTTCCTCCAGAGTTGGCACTGAAACAAAGACCTTTCTATCAAATCTTCCGGCTCTGAGTAAGGCAGGATCCAAGGTATCAGGTCTATTGGTCGCAGCCATCACGATGATATTCGTGTTTTTATCAAAACCATCCATCTCAGTCAGAATTTGATTGAGGGTTTGTTCTTGTTCCTGATGCCCTCCGGTATAACCATTTCCTCTCTTCTTTCCGATCGCATCAATTTCATCAATAAAAATAATTGCTTTTCCTGTAGCTTTAGCTTGCTCAAAGAGTTTTCTCACCTTTGCAGCTCCCATTCCAACAAGCATTTCCATAAATTCCGATCCAGAAGCTGAGAAAAAAGATACTCCAGCCTCCCCTGCTACCGCTCTAGCTAGCAAGGTCTTTCCTGATCATGGAGCCCCATAAAGCAACACTCCCTTTGGTGGTCTAGCACCGATTTTTTGGTATTTTTCAGGTTCTTTAAGGTAATCTACAATTTCAATCAATTCGTTCTTGACCTCGTCCATTCCTGCAATATCAGTAAATCTAGTTTTGGATTCAGATTTTTTGCTTTCTTTACCTACTTTGATTCCGAGCATACCCCCAGCTCCGCCCTTTGGCATAATAAACTTCATCCCAATCACGAGAATAATGAGGAAAAAAATCAGATATCCCACCTGTTCAAAGAGTTTACTCCAAAGTGAAGACTCCTCATGCACAATTGCAACCTCAATATCTCAAGTTAAAGCCACTCCAAGATCAATCAAGCTCAGAGAAGGAGATTTCTTAGTTTCATAAGTTTTGTAAGTTTCGGTTTCATATTCCTTGGCAAAGAAGCTCTCTTTCCCTTTTTTGATAAGTTCAAAGCCTTTTAGCTCTTCATCATTAGTAAGCGAAATCTTCTGAAAAATTCCCTTATGATACTGCTCTAACCATTGGTTGAGGGAAAGTTCTTCATTGTCCTCAATCACCTGAACCGTTCCGGTATCGACTCAAAAAGTAGAAATCAGACTATTATTTTGGATAAACCTTAGTCCAATAGACATGAGAACAACAAAAAGAAGTCCATAAATTCGCCATTTATAGGTCGAAAAAGCAGATTTTTTTTCTTTTTTCATATATAAGTAAAAATTATAGTAAAAAACACTTTCTTATAGTAAAGTCAAAAAAGATTGCAAGGAAAGAATAAAAAAGGAATCCTAATATTTTTTAGAGGAATTAAGACAAAGAATATATCTTTTATTTGGATAATTTTCGTAATAATGAAAACATGCGAAAGTGTTTTTTTATTTTTTAATTATTTGACTCTCTGGAAGAAATATATATCTTTACATAAATTTATTATCTTATATCTCTATGTATCATGAATACACAGAATAAGAATCAAGAAAACATCAATTATCTTGGTAAAATTGTAATTTCTGGAGGAAGAAAAGCAAAAGTTATTAATGAAATTCAAAATGAACTTGAAATCGTTTTCCAGGAAAATGGAAAGTATCAAGGGACCATTGTGATACTAAGAAAAAGAGAAGTTTCACTTTTAGATAAAAGAAAAAATCCTGAAAAGCATCCTCTTTCAGCGGAAGAAAAGAAAATTGAAAGATACTTAAATGATCTTTCAAGACAGCCTGGGGATATTTGATTATTGGCGAGGCTTAAAGATACTCTTTTAAATGTAGAAAAAAAATGAGCTGATATAATTATAACTAGATATCGAAAAAATTTCGATGAAGCTCGTGGAAAATATTATTTGGTAATGATAGAAGAAACTTTAAATAATCTTTTAAAAAATCCTCAAGATATAAACTTATTTTTTTCATTTCAAAGGTATTTGTTTAAAGCAAAGGAAGATTGAGCCGATGTAAGTCAATATGAAAAGATTTTCTATGAAATGTGTGAAAAGTATTATATAACAGATATTGAAAATAAATTAAGTCGTCTTCAAAAAGATGTTTTAGATAGTGGAGCATTTATGTGAGCCACAACCCGTATTCAAAGAGCAAAGGAACTTTGAATTGATGTAGGTGAATGTGAAAAAATTTTCTATGAGATTAACAAAAAACGCTCTTTAATAGAAGTTAAAAAAAGATTAAAAGAACTTCAAACGTTCACTTTTTTCTGATCTATTTCTTTATTTAAAGAAGCTATAAACGATGCAAAGGAATTTTGAAATAATGTAGGCAAATATGAAAAATTTTTCTACAAAGTAGCAGCAGAATATTACTGAACAAAGCTTAAAAATAACTTTAATATCCTTCAAAATGATCTTCTAAATAAGGAAGCATTTGAATCATGTAAAACCTATATTAAAAAAGCACAAGAAGATTGAATCGATGTGGACCAATATCAAAAACTTTTTCCTGAAATTTCAAAGAAGCATTATTTAGCTACTCTTGAAGATATCTTAAAATCTTTTCAAGAAAATCCTAGTTATCATTTCAAAATGGGGTTATTTGAAACCTATATTGAAGAATCAAAAAAGGCTTGAATTGATATAGGTAAATATGAAAAGTTTCTTCGTAAATTTTATAAAAATTATTATTTAGTAAATAGTGAAGAAGAGTTAAAAAAGCTGGGAGAAGAGTTAAAAATACTGGAAAAATATCCTAAAAACAGTGACTTTCTTGAGTGATATGTATCACATCTTCAAATTATGATTGAAAATTGAATTGATGTATCTAAGTATACTAAAAGATTTCAGGACTGTCTTGTAAAATCTCGAAAAGCTAAAGTTGATACGGCGTTTCTTGAAAATTATCCAGAGGTAGATAAAATTTATAGACAAGCAATGAAGTCTATAGAAGGTAAGTTCGTATTTGGATCTTAAAAATAAGATATTTCTTTTTTTCCTCTCCTCATGAGAGTTTTTTTATAAATCAAAAATCTGACTCAAAAAAATCCTCAAGCTGAGTAGCTCAAGGACTCCTTATCAGATTAAAATATTTTTAGATTACATCTGAGTCCAAACGACTCTTTTCTCTCCATCAATATCTTTGAATTGATAAGCTTTTACTCTAATCTTATCACCGATATTATAGTACCTTTTCCAATCTACACCTTCAGGAACGACGATTTGCTTTTTGTGAAGTAAACCTTCTACTCCTTTTACAGTAATAAACATTCCATAATTATACATAAGTTTTACATACCCTTCATATTCATTGCCAAGCTGGATGTCTTTCGTTGAGAATCATTGAGGGGATTTATCTTTAGGAATATTTGGTTTAAAAGTCTGATTTTTCTTCTCTTTAGTTTGTGTCTGTTGTGATTCAATGAGTTCAATATTAGGAACCAGTTTAAGAAAATCAGTAGTATCTGGATTTAAACCAGCTTTTTGATAAATCTCTTTCAATTGTTCTTCTACTTCTTTTTTTGTCCCAATCCAAATGGTAAGTGGCTTTTTATTATCGCATTTTTTCGTTTTATGCTGCCAAATACTCACAAAGAAAGAAAGCTGAGTCTTTCCATCAAGTTTAACTACTTTCCCCTTTTGAACTTGTAGAGTCGCAACTTCCTCAAGTCCTTGTGGCTGAGTGTATCGTATCATTTTGTGATTTCCTTGTTCAGTATCTACGATCATCGCATCAGCTGGACAATCACTGATCTTTACTTCTGAAAACCGTTTGCTATTTTGCTGAACCTGGAAATCTTGCAGATTTTTTGCTTCTTTCACAGAAAGACCAAGCCCCTCATATTTTGCTTGTTCTGCAACTTTTTCCTGTGCTGAAAAAGATTTTTTACTCCAAGCATTCATTAAAGTTTCAAGTTGTTCTCTCTCCATTGCATACCTTTGACGAGATTGATTCCTAATTTTTTCAATATATTCTACATCTCCTTCAGAAGTAAAAGGAGGTAAAGTTTTCATACTAAACGGATCTGAGGAGATTCCATCTACCATCAGTCTTGTATATGCGGTAAACTTCGGAAGAGAAATCAGATCATTCGTACTGACCATCTCTTTAAACTGTGAGGTCATCACGGAAGCATCGTCATATCCAAGGGTAAAAGAGAAGATCGTTCCTACATTTCCAAAAATCGCATCTTTGATCGTTTCATCAAGCTGAGAGGTATATTGGTTGGCTACAATCAGAGAGAGTTTATACTTTCTCGCTTCTGAAAGAATCGTCGCGAAGGATTTGGTCGCAAAGTTCTGAAACTCATCAATATAAAGGTAAAACGGCTTTCTCAAGTTTTTTGCCATATCGGCTCTTCCCATCGCATCAATCTGGATTTTTGTTACCAAGAGTGAACCAATCATATTGGCATTATCTTCACCAATTTTTCCTTTTGAAAGATTTACGAGGATAATTTTCCCTTCGTCCATCGCTTTTCTAATGCTGAGTTTCGTTCTTGGTTGTCCAAAAATATTCCTGACAAGGCGAGAAGAGAGGAACTGTCCGACTTTATTGGTGATCGGTCCTACCGCTTCTTCTCTCTGTTTGTCTTGCCATTTATTAAATTCGTTATTCCAAAATTTTAATAATACTGAATCTTTGATATGGGAAATCACCTCTTCACGAAATTCTTTATCGGTCAAAACTCTCAAAATATGCATCAAGGTTGCATTTGGATAGTCAATCACTGATAAAACCACATTTCTCAAAATATATTCCAGTCTTGGACCTCGGGAATTGTCAAAAAGTTTCTGAAAAGTGGAAACAACCCCAGAAGCGATTCTGTTTTTTTCGTCTTCATTATCGGCTTGCAAAAGGTTGAATCCGATTGGATATTCCGCATCTCCAACATCAAAAAGAATCACATCATTGATGCGATTTGAAGGAATATATTCCAGCAAATCATCTACGAGCTCTCCATGTGGATCAAGCAGACAAAGCCCATTTCCAGCTCTCATATCAGAAATAATCATATTATTGATGAAGGTAGATTTCCCAGTTCAGGTCTTACCTACGATATACATATGCCTAAATTTATCTTCTTCACGAATTCAAAATCTAATATTATCTCCTCTGTAATCCGTATCTCCAAGAAGGGTAAGCTCCTTTGCTGGCGTATTATCTGGCGTAGGAAGCGTGGTTGGATAAGGTAATTTCCTATAAACGGTATAATCTAGACCTTTAATAAAATTGATTTTTGTTGGGAGATGAAAAACATTGATCGCTTGAGAAAAACTTACTGGCATCCATTCAGCTTTTTCTTTTTTAACAAAACTTCCATTCGCTAAAAAAGGTGCAAAAACTGAGTTGAGAAGAGAGGAAATATTCTCTTTTATATACACATCTTTAGTCTGAATACTATACCAGATACTCATCAATAAATCTTGCTCAAGATTTGGGCTTTCAGAGCTCTCTTCTTTCTTTCTTTCCCCTCCTCGCCAAAGATAACTAAACACTTTCCCAAAAAAACTGAATAATTTAGTCAATTCATCCTCCTCAAGCTTGAAAGTGTATTCAAAAGCAATCTTGAGCTGTGAATCTCTATCTACATTTTGGAAAACCGCGAAAATATCACTCATTGGATCAAGATAGGAACCATCTTTGGTAAATTCCTCCTTAGTTTTGAAGATTCCGGACATTTTTTTCCCAGAGAAAAAAGATTCCTTGATCAATCCAAGATACACCCTCTCCCCTGCTAAACAAATACGATCACTCTTTACAAGATCGGAAGTGGTAAAAGTCGTATAGAAAGTATTTTGAAAATATACTTGAAAATCTTTTGGCAATTTCACAAAAAGCTGAATATCATTGCGATTTCCACAGATAAGAAAGCTAATTTTTTTAGATTTAAGAGAAATAAGATTTTTTATTAATTTTTCCCAATGCCCCACTCAAAGTTCATTGTCCTTGAATGGTTTGATTTGAAGATACAAGTATTTTGATGTTGGTGTTTGTGACATTACTCAGATTTTTGTTTTTGAAATAAGACACTTTTATTATATCAATTTTTTTTAAAAAAGCAAGATATTGAAAAAAATTACTCCTAATTTAAAATCCTCATTCATAATAAAAGATACAATCTTTCTTGAAAAAAAGAAATGAAACCTTAACATAAAGGTAATTTATCTTTTCTGAGAGATGATGAATAAAAAAATACTCTTCTTTATTGGAATGCTTATTGGAATAAGTCCACTTGCCACTTTTGCAAACTCTTGAAAGAATCATGACCGACAAGAAATTAGTTCTTGTATAGATTTCAATAAACAAATTAAACAGCTTCTTAAATACAAAGCTCTTCAAGAAGAAGAATATGAGATTAAAAAGACTTATCCTTTATTTTTTAATACTTGAGAAACTCATAGCACCAGCACTACGTTTATCCCTCTTTATGACAAAAAAAATCAGATTCTTACGATCGTTCAATGACCAAAAGAGCCAGGAAATTCACTTATCAACCTTAACGCTGTAAAAAAAATCGCAAAAATCAGACTTCCAAAATCTTTTTACGATGTTTCTGTACAATTTTTTTGAGAGAAGCTCTTGTTGATTAGTGCTTCACAGAAAGTGAATAATAAAGATGAAAGTTTACTTCTGATTTACGAAATTTCGAATGCTAAACTCGCTCCTGTTCACCTTTTCAAACAAACTGGAAAGATTGCTAAAATTCACTTACAAAACGAAAAATTTTATCTGATTTCAGTTGATGATATTTCTAAAACAACCCTTGAAAATGTCGTAAAACATAAAGTATCAGAAACGGAGCTTTTCCCTTTATTAGAGCAAGGTTTATCCTATGGCTTACCGCTTACTTGATCTAAATCAAAAGTATGTCGCGGATTAAAATATTTTTTTGATGATAAATTGCCTAAAGCTTGGAGCTTTCTTGTTGTTGACCTTAATATTCCGACACAGGAAAAGGAACATTATACGCTCTTCTGAAATTTTGAAGATTTAGTATTTTCTCAAGATTTTCTCTATACGAGTCAACATAATAGTGAAAATCAGACGCTTATTCAGAGATTTTCTCTTGAACCGAAACTCAATTATCAAAAATCTTCGCTTCTTAGTGGAATTTTGCTCAATAATGGTATTCTCCCAAGAGGCTCAAAAAGCAGTATCATTACGACCTTATCTAGTGGGAAATTTAACCGTTATCAAGTAACTAATTTTGATGCTCAATTTTCTGAGGTGGGAAGTAAAGAATTATTAAGTGGAAATCTGACTTTTGATGGAGCAGAGCTGATTGGCGATATGCTTTTCTTTACTCATGAAACTGGAGCTCTCCTTGCAACAAGAGATCTAGGAAAAGGAAGCTCACCTGCCAGTCCTGAACTTAGTTTTGAATGATGAGAAAAATTCCTTCTAAATGAAAATCCGTTTTCTTTTCTTGAAATAGAAGAAAACGATGGGAAAATCAGCTTTTCTTCTTTTGAAGAAGAACAATGAAAACTAAAAAAGATAAAGACCCTTTTTTATCAGCAAGGAGGGAAACTTTTAGAAACTTCTCTTTGGGATCGTGAGAAAAAGATCCTCTTTTTACCTACAATTAAAGAAAAAAATCTGATCTTGAGGGGGTTCTCTATTGATGAGAATCAATATAAAATTAAAGAAGTTTTTGCAAGAAAATATCCTTGGACATCAACTCAAAAAATAAATATGGAGAATTTCTCTGAATTTAGTTATGCAATTATTGATAATTATCTTGATATTTTCTTGCCAAATCAAGCCGAAAAAATGAAAATTTTAAAATGGTAAAAACTCTTTCATAGTTTATTTTCACTTGTAATATAAAAAGGAATTGCTACATTCCTGATGTACATTATTTTTTTATACTGATAAAAATTATAAAAATGAAAAAATTCTGGAAGATGCTAGGAATTGCATTCCTAGGATTCGTTTTCCTAGGGGGGGGGCGAAGTTTGTTTAGCTTTGCTCAGGTAAATGTCGCAAGTAAGACTTTTGATCTGTGAACGAATGTTGATGGAGTTTGGGATCAGGGTGCGCAGACTTTGACTGTTCAGCCTCGTTGAGCAGGGACAGGAAAGATAGTAAAGACAAACTGGAATACTATGGTGAATGCTCTTAGTCTGAAAACAGAGGAGATTGCTAAGGTAGAATTTAAGCAAAATGTTTGGTTCCCTGATGATGCAGATGGTTTATTTAAGGACTTTAAAAGTCAGATTATTTTCCCATCAAATCAGTATACGAGTAATGTTTGGTCGACAATGAGTATGTTTCAAGGTGCAGTCAAGTTTAACTCTGATATCTCCAACTGGGATATGAGTAATGTAAAGAGGATGCAGCATCTGTTTGATTGAGCAATAAGCTTTAACCAACCAATAGGAAGCTGGAATACGAGCAATGTTGTTTCCATGGATTATCTGTTTTATTGAGCAACAAATTTTAATCAACCAATAGGAAGTTGGAATACAAGCAAGGTAAAGGAAATGAGATGAGTATTTGGGAATGCGAAGACCTTTAATCAGGATCTTTCTGGTTGGGATGTGTCAAAAGTTGAGAATATGTATGCGATGTTTAACTGAGCAGAGCAATTTGACGGAGATATTTCTACTTGGAACACCAGTGAAGTAACTAATATGGCTGGTATGTTTGGAAATGCAAAAAACTTCAATCAACCAATAGGCAACTGGAATACGAGTAAGGTTACTAATATGGCTTCAATGTTTTATTATGCTCATAAATTCAACCAACCAATAGGAAATTGGAACACAAGTAATGTAACCAATATGTATTCAACTTTTCATGGAGCAACCGTTTTTAATCAACCAATAGGAAACTGGAATACGAGCAAAGTAATAGATATGTCCTTTATGTTTCATGTAGCCAGGGATTTTGATCAACCAATAGGGAACTGGGATACGAGTAAGGTTACTAATATGAATTCAATGTTTCGCCGAGCTGTAAATTTCAATCAACCGATAGGAAATTGGGATACGAGTAAGGTAACTAATATGTTTATGATGTTTCATTGAGCCCCAAAGTTTGATCAGCCAATAGGAAATTGGAATACAAGTAATGTTACTACCATGGGGACTATGTTTCAAGGAGCAGAAAATTTCAATCAACCAATAGGGAATTGGAATACGAGTAAGGTTACTAATATGGGATCTATGTTTTTATGAGCAAAAAAATTTAATCAGCCAATAGGAAGCCGACATACAAATAATGTTACTGATATGAGCTATATGTTTGCATTGGCAAAAGATTTTAATCAAGACATTTCGAATTGGAATACTAATAAGGTATCCAACATGCGTTATATGTTTCAAGGAGCAGAGAATTTCAATCAACCAATTGGAGAATGGAATACGAGTAATGTAACTCGTATGGATTATATGTTTGCATGAGCCACTAAATTTGATCAACCGATAGGAAATTGGGATACGAGTAAGGTTACTAATATGTCCTCAATGTTTGGTAATGCAGAAAATTTCAACCAAGCAATAGGCAACTGGGATACGAGTAATGTGACTAATATGGGTTGAATGTTTGCAGGTGCTATAAAATTTAACGCTGATATTTCTAGTTGGAATACAAGCAAGGTTACTAGTATGTGGCTTATGTTTAATAGAGCTTCAAGTTTTACTCAGGATATTTCAAATTGGGATTTCTCTCAAATTAATCATGGTCAATTTTGAGGTATCGTTATTAAAGATGATGCATTAAAAATAAAAGGTATCTATCGATATCCGAGTGAAAATTATAAAAAGCTTTTGGAGGCTATAGATGCTAAACATCAAGCAGGGATTTTGGACTTTGCAAAGCTTAGACATATTGGAGTTCAGTCTACGTATTGTACGTTCGCTGATTTGAGAGATAGACTGATCTCTGAAGGTTTGAATATTTGGTGACAAGATAGATTTGACTGTAAGCCAGAGTTTCTAATCACGCAACCGACATTGCAAAGTAGTGGAGAAATTACGGATACAAGGTTTACTTTTAAGAGTTTGTATCCATTGACGCAAGCTGATCTAGATGCTGGGGTATTCTCTATTGATTCAGCACAGACCAAGACCAATGTTGATCACTCTCCTCTGGATTGTAAGCTTGATGATTCAGATGATAAAGTTGCACATTGTACAGTAAAAATTACCTCTACTCATGAAGGACCAAATGGAAAAATCTGAATTAAATTTTCGAAAACGGTTGAGTGAGGAAGAAAGATTGAAGCTTCTGTACACGCCAGTGGATATCTCATAGATACTCGAGCTCCAAAACTAGCACAACTTAAAATAGATACCAATAATGGAACTGAGATTGATAAACCAACTATTTTTCTTTCAAAGCTTCCTGATGATCAATGAGCAGCAGGAACAGAATATTGTGATGTGTTGTATACAGGTTCCGATTGAAAGGAAAAAACTATTTCTCATTTCCCAGTACATTCTGCTGGAGAAAAAATAGATCTTGTACCTTGAGAAGCCGTTCATACTCTGAAAGTAAAATGTTATGATAAAGTAGGGAATTATGATATAAATACTATCAAATTTCCTCCGATTATTGAGTTTTCAGATGAAAATATTACACTGAGCAATACAGAAATGACCTGATCTTTTACAGTGTATTCTCCAAGTGAAAATCCTATAACAAAGATTGAAATTGAAGATCCAGATTGAACCCAAGTTCAGCTTTGAACCTGTACTTCTCAGAAAGGTAATGGAACAAGCTCTCCTTGGAGAAATTCAAAAGATAAGCCTGTAATTTGTACATTTACTCGTGTTACGAAGTCTTGAACCGTTATCATAAAAGCAACAGATAACACTTGAGCAGAAGGACAAAATGGCCAATCCTTCACAAAGGACACGACAAAACCAACAATAGATATTCAGCCAGAACCACTTTTAACTTGAGGAAAAATTCCTTTCATTATTACTATTACTGATGATCAGGGAATTGATACAGATGCAGTAAAAATTATTACTCCTACCACTTTAGATCATGATGGTTTTGTTAATAATTGTACTCAGGAGTCAAAGAATTTTGTGAAATGTAAATTTACTGCAGAAAATCGTATTATTAATTGAGAACTTACTCTAGAAGCGATAGATAAAGCAGGAAATAGTACTTCCCTAACGAAATCTGGATATACTATAGATCAAACAGAACCAACAATTTCAATTCTAAAGGCTAATCCTACAACAGATAAATTAGAGGTTTCATTTTCTACAAAAGATGAATGATGAGCCGGAATAAATACCAATACTATTTCTTATGGAGTAGCAACTGATTCTAATTGTAGTGATTATACTGCCATAGATTCACTTATTCCTTTAGCAGGAGCTAATGAGCCATTTAGTTTCAGCTTTGACTTCTCTGATGGAAGTCAAAATGAAAAGTATCTTTGTCTTTCAGTTAACGATAAAGTCTGAAATATAACAGGAGTTTCTTTGTGAAAACTCAACTTGAATGTTGCTCCGACTCTTTGAGATGAATCTATAACTCTTGATGAAAATACTCCAATTGGAACCGAATTTTTTACTCTTAATGGAGTAGATTCAAATAGTGGAGATACTTTAAGCTATACCATCATCTCAGGAAATACAGGAAATGTATTTAGTATTGATGCTAATAAACTTAAAGTTAGTGGAGCATTAGACTATGAAACATTAAGTGGATACACATTAGTAGTTCAAGTAAAAGATCAACTCTGACTTTCATCTACAGGAACATATACAATTACTTTAAAGGATATAGATGAAACAGTACCATCATCATGAGGAGGATATAGCTGAGGAGGAGGAATTTCACATAGTTCAACTTCATCATCAAGCTCTTCATCATCAAGCTCTTCAACTTCAACTCCATCAACTGAACAGAAGAAACCAGAAACACCGGTGAAGAATGAACCAGTAAAGACAGAGCAAGTAAAAACAGAAATCTTCAATCCTACGATCCAGACAACTTGTTTCAATCCAC
>CAJZIX010000016.1 GCA_916049765.1 uncultured bacterium | reverse complement strand
TTGACAAAAAAAAAAATCTAATTATACTTAAGTGTGAATTTTTATTCTCATACAAAAGCAAAAGAATGACAAAAAAAGAGTATATGCTCCAGATTATCAACCTCTTGCCAGATTGGAAAATGGGACGAGGACTTAAGGCACTTATTGAAAATAACCAGCTTTCTACTGAGGTTTTTGATAAATTATACGAAATTTTCAAACAGAATATTTATGAAACATATAACGAAAAACAAAAAAAGGATTTTAAAGAAAAGCTTCAAAAAATTGAAGCTATGAAACAACAGGAGGCTAAACAATCAGAAGAAGAACTTATTGATTTAGATGAAATGTTAAGCACCTTATAATTTTTTTATTCCCTATCAAAACGAAATAATGACAACAACGAATCTTGAGGTAGAGAATAAAACCACAAATCAAAACCTCAATAAAGAAATCCTAAATCTAATCAAAGAATCATGAAGTGGAACAGGACTTGAAGGACTTTTATCCTTTGAAGAAAAACTTTCTAAACAAGATAAAAAACTTAGTCCATCAGAAACCGCTTCTCTACTAGAGAAAGTAAAAGCAGACATTCAAAATCCAGAATTTCTTTCCTTTGAGAGTGGTGAGAGAGATGAAAAAGACTTTGGGTTTGAGTGAGTAGGAACTGATGTAATTCCAACATTAACCCCTAATGGAGACTGTATTATTCCAGTTAATTTCTGGTATGATGGTCAAAGAAGAACAATTCTTTTGATTTTAGAAGTAGGTTCTAATGGAGAAATGAGTTTTTACCGCTTACCTGAAGGAGATAATCGCTATATCATGAAAATCAACAATACAGAATTCACCTACGAACTTATTCAAGAAGGAGAAAATTTCAAAATGACACTCAAAAAATAATTTTTAATTTATAATTTAGATAAAATGGCATTTACTGTAGAAAACATGAATTACGACAACTCTGCTGAAGTAATGAAATGACCTGAAGCTAAGGTCGGACCACAAGCTGAGAAAGAACTAAAGGAAGTAATTGATGCAATTCAAGCTCATGAAGATGCAAAAAAGACCGTAGAATCAACAGCAAAGGTTGCCGAAAAAGAGATGAAAGAAGCGGGAATTTCTCTTGATCCAAGTGATAGATGAGGTTTAGAAATTACTGACACTCCAGAACCACTTTCTAGACAGGCACTCATGAATAATCTAGAAGGAGATATTTTTAGAATTTCTGCTCAAGATAAAAAGATGGAAGAAGAACTAAAATATGCATTTACTCCAAACGAAAGACTCAAAAATTTAAATAGCAATCCTGAAAGTGCAAAAGGAATTCAAATGGAAACTGGGCAAGTTGCTTATGCTTAACCTTTTCTCTTGAAAACCTTTTTAATTTCACTAGAAAAAGACTGACTAAAAATAAGGGTCAGTTTTTTTATTTTTTCTAATACCCATGAAAGATATCATCCTCGCTGGAATCCAAGGTTCAGGAAAAGGAACCCAAGCTCAAAAACTTTTAGAAAAATACGGAAACCAAATTGCTTATTTTGAAACTGGAAACATTCTTAGAGCTTTGATGAGTAATGAAAATGCAATTGGGAATTATCTCAGAGAAACCGTAAATTCCGGTCATCTTGTAAAAGACGATATTATCATCTGACTTTTTAAAGTTTTCTTAGAAACCTTAGACGATAAGTATTTACTTGGAGATGGTAACCTCAGAAGAATTGGACAAACAAAAGGAATCCTTGATGCATTATTAGAAAGAGAAAGGAAACCTCTCGTTATTCAGCTTGAGATCCCAGAAGAAGAAGTTTATAAAAGACTTGCTCAACGTAAAATGTGTAAAAAATGTGGAGCCATTCATTCTATGCTTATTGATGGAGAAAGTAAAGAATGTAAAAAATGCTGATGAGAGCTTTATATTCGTGCAGATGATGCAGATCAAAATGCTATTGCTAACAGAATCTCCGAATATAAAAAAGAAACAATTCCAGCACTTGAATATGTAAATTCTCTCTGATTATTGGTCAAAATTGATGGAATGCAGAGTATTGATACTATCTTCACTCAAATTGAAGAGCTAATCAAAGAATAATTCAGATTAAAAACTATATCCACCACAAGACAGAAGTCTAAAACGAGGAACGGTTTCATCTATCCTCGTTTTTTTACAAAAAAACTCTAGATAATCTAGAGTTCTCCCGTTAAAACTTTTATTCTAAATTAAAGACTAATTTATCTCATTTCTTTTTAACAAATACTGAAGTTCAGCTTTTTATCTTACCTTCAATAATTTGCAAAGCAAGCTCGTCCAAAAGATGACTTTGTAATGCTCTTTTGAGTGGTCTTGCTCCAAATTCCGAATTCCATCACTTTTCTGCAAGAAAATTTTTCGCATCATTATCAAGTTCAAGCTGAATTTCTCTAGAGCTTAAAAGTTCTTTTAAATAATTAGAAAGCTGAATATCTACAATTCCACGAATTTGCGTCAAAGTTAACGGATTAAATAACACAATATCATCAATTCTATTAAGAAATTCAGGCCTAAACTGCTGAAGCAAAAGAGGCATCATTTCATGAAGCGAAACAAGTAATCAAGATTCAGATTTCTTTTTTTCTTGAGTTTTCATCTTTTCAAGAAGGAGTTGAGAACCAATATTTGAAGTTAAAATAATTAGTGTATTCCTAAAATCAATGGTCTTACCTTTACTATCTGTTAACCTTCATTCATCTAATACTTGGAGCAAAAGATTAAAAACCTCAGGATGCGCTTTTTCAACCTCATCAAAAAGTACAACTGCATAGGGTTTTCTCTTCACCGCTTCAGTCAACTGTCACCCTTCTTCATGTCCGATATAACCTGGAGGAGAACCAATCAACCTTGCAACAGCATGCTTTTCCATATATTCAGACATATCAATTCTGATCAAGGCTTTCTCATCATCAAAAAGGAAAGAAGCCAGTGCCTTAGTGAGTTCAGTCTTTCAAACTCCTGTTGGTCAAAGAAAGAGGAAAGAGCCAATCGGTCTATTAGGATCTTTAAGTCCGGCTCTAGCACGACGAATTGCATTAGAAACAATATGTAAAGCCTGATCTTGTCCTACAACTCTCTTTTTCAAAAAACTTTCCAAATCAGCTAACTTTTCCATTTCACTTGCAACAAGTTTAGACACTGGAATTCCTGTCCATTTTGCAACAATTGTTGCAATATCCTCAGCATCAACAGTATCTTTATGTGAAAGACTCTCTGACTCCAAATATTCTAAATCACTAAGCTCTTTCTGAAGATGAGGAATATCTCCATAACGAATTTGTGCAACCTTATTATAATCCGTTTGTTTTTCTGCAATTTGTGCCTCATGTTCCAAATTTTTAATCTGCTGTTTAAGAGATTTTATTCTTTCTCATTGAGCTTTCTGATTTTGCCATTCAGATTTTTTACTTTGATACTGTTCTCTAAGCTCTACAAGCTCTTTTTCTATTTGTTGAATACGATCAGCCTTTGTTAATTTTGCCATTTCTATCACGATTAATATATTAAAATAGCACATATATAAAACAAGTGCTATAATATACAAAAAGAACTATTTTTCAAGAGGAAATAAATTTATAACTCAACCTTTACCTTAATTCTTGATTTTACTGTTGGAATTTCCCCTCCTTGCATCAATCCGAGATCAATTTTTACACTTGCAATCTCCGAATATTGCAAAATAATCTTTCTCGCTTCTTCTACCGTTTTTCCAGCAATAGCTTCTTTGATAGAAGGAATAATTCACTTTATATCTTTTTGAAAATCATACCCCTGAAGAATCGTTACCTTTGTAGGAATCATAAAAACCTGATTATCAGTAATCCATTTCATATCCTGAATAAAAGCAAGTGTGTTTGGATTAATACTAATAAGCTGGATACTGTCCGATTGTCTTTGTTGAACATAAGAAGTAAAAGCCTCGACAATATCTGACCATTTCAGATAGAAAAAATCAAAAGAAACCTGAGCCATTCCTCTCAGAGAAGTTGCCCTTTCACCTATTTTCCCATCAACTGAAAGTGAATGAAATTTAGTTTTGATTAGTTCATCAAACATTAAAACCAGAGCATCTTGAAGATTAAACTCTTTACTTACAATATTAAGTTTATCCTTGTACACTCCATTTTTTATTTTTTCAGAAAGCGTTTCCCTATCTTTTTCTGAAATTGTTCCTAGTGCTGTCGTTCTTCCTCAGGTAAAAGGCTCTATCGCCTCAGCCCAAATTTGCCCAAGATAAAAACTATCTTTAATATTTTTAATCGTCATCTTAGTTCCCTTAGGAACATTCCCTCTAACTCCCATTAAAAGACCTTGTTCATCAGTTTCATCAGCATAAAGCCTAATTTTCAATTCTGAAGGATTATTTTTCAATCAAGCTGGAATTGTAATTGGTGCTTTAGAAAGAAATGTTAAACCATCATGGGTAACAAATCTCGTATTTGCAAGAAGATTAATAGCATTTGAAGTTTTATTGTAAATCTTCACAAATCACGCGGACGGATCAATAATATGCTGAATATTTTCTGTGCTAATTGCGAGCTGATAATTGTAGTTCAAACTTCACTTAAAATAAGGAATGCTAATTTGCTTAATAGTTCCAGAATAACCAGTATTTTCTGCAGGATAATAACGAAAATTATAAATTATATCCTCTGTATTTTGAGCCACTTTTAAGGTCACTTTTGCACTCGGAAGAATTGAAAGAAAAAGGAACCAAACCAATCCTATTCCTGCTAAAGCCTCAAAAAAAAACACCATATAAAAAAGATATTTTTGCTTGGTCTGGGTTCCTGCAAAAGCATGAAGATGAAACCTTTTAAAATCAAAAAGAAAAACAGAAAGGGTCTTCAACATCTTAATAATCGGTTTTTCTTCTTCATAATACACCTGAAGTCCAAGCTGCTGAAAATATTTTCTATTGGATTCTTTCTCCGCCAAAAAAGTAATATTCAGATTTCTTTCTTTGATAAGGTCTTGAAGCTGTTTCCCTCGCCACTGATTTTCAAAAAAAGGATGTTCAGGATCAATGAAAATCTGAACAGCTTTTTGTGAAGAAACTTTCTCTAAAGTCTTAAAAATTTTATATAAACTATCCGTTTTGAGGAAAAAGAACTTCATTGCGAATCTCGCAGGTTTCAGAGAAATAAAAGATTAATACGGTTTTTTAAGTTTTTTTTGCCAAAGTAAGCAATACAAAATCAGAATAAAAAGCACATAATAGTTCAAATCCAAGCTCAACTTTCCAAAAACTGAGATAACACCATGTGCAGGATAATTCCAAAAAGGCAATAGAATCATAAAGAATAGAAAAAGGAAAATGAATCCCCAAAGACCAAGTCCTGCTTTTTTAAGCGAAAGCTTCCAAAGTGTAATAATCACATTAATTAACAAAGCTCCGAGGGAAAGGAAGATCCCAATGGGGAAAACGGATTCATATTTTACTAACGCACTCTCGCCCATCAATGCTTTGACTCCAAGTGCTCCTCCATAAGGTTTTCCAACAAAATCATCTCACAAAACTAGGAAGATTCCTAGGACAATAACCGCATTAATAAAGGAAAAGAAAAGGATATCCAACCAAATTTTCTTCGTTTCACTCCTTCTGAATTGAGTCATAAAGAGTAAGACTGAAAAGAAGCATGCAATCAGTATTCCTACAAAGCTAAAATTGTAGCCATAAGGACTCAAAAAATGCAAGGAAGTCGGAATAAATGATCCATAATCCAATACAAATGACGTATAGAGTCCAATAATATAGGTTGGAATCAATAGCCAAGGAAGCCAATTAAAAAGCCTCATAAATTCTTGATGGTATTTTTTTGAAAGAATTCTTCCCGTTATCAAAAATACGATACAAGCCATCACGATTCCAATTCCTGTCATATACAGTTTCGTTCCAAAAAGTTCCACATAGGGATACATCCTATTTGTAAACATATAAATCAGTTCTTTAATATTCAGAGCTTTTTTAAATAAAAGAAGATATTTTATTCTGATTACTCTGATTTCTTAAATATAAACTGTTTGCCAGTAAAGCTATCTTAGATACTGAACTAACTTTGTTTCTCTCAAAGCAGTAATTCTAATAATTCCTGGATAATCAAGTTGTTCTTCAATCTTTTTTCCAATCATCTCTAAAAGTCATTCAACCTGAGTATCAGAAATCATCTTCGGATTAACAAAGACCATAATTTCTCTTCCTGCCTGCATAATATATACCTTATCTACTCACTCAACTTCTAAGATCAGTTTTTCTAGCTCACTCATCTTCTCAATAAAAAACTCCTTGGTATCAAATCTTGCTCCAGGTCTAGATGCTGACATTGCATCAGCTGCTGCAACGAGCCAAGAATAAGGACTCGTCATCTCCACATCATAATGATGAGATTCTGCAGCATTGATAATAATAGGATCCATAGACTGTTTACGAAGCATATCTGCTCCAATTTTCGTATGAGATTCCCCTGCTCCTGCTAAAACTTTTCCTATATCGTGTAGAAGTCCAGCTTTCTTAGCCAGAACTGGATCGAGTTCAAGTTCTATCGCAAGATTTTCACAAATTTTAGCTACTTCTAGAGAATGAATCCACAAATTCTGACCATAACTATATCTCAAATAGAACTGACCAATTGTCCTCACCAATTCAGGATTCATCATTGGAAGATTGAGAAGTGTCAATGCCTCTTTTCCTTTTTCTTTCAAGGTAATTTCTAAATCAGAAACAACCTGATTATAGACTTTTTCAATATAGAAAGGATTAATTCTTCAATCTTTAATCAGAGTTTCTAAAGTCTTAGCTGCAACAAACCTCTTCTCACTATCAAAAGAAGAAATTCTGACTGATAACGGAGTATCATCAACCAAAAGCTCAACTCCAGTAAGTTTTTCAAACAGTGAAATATTTCTTCCTTCACGACCAATCAGTTTCCCCTTAAAATCCTCATTTGGGAGATCAATCATCTTAGAGGTAAATTCACTTACGGTATCAGCAGCTAATTTTGGCATTGCCTGAGCCAGAATTTGAGCAGCCTCTTTATCAGCCTCTTCTGCTTTTATTATCTTAAATTTTTCAATAAATCTTACAATCTCTTTCTGGTTTTCCTCCTCTATTCTCTGAAAAATTTGTTCTTTTGCTTCTTCTGGTTTGATTTTTGCAATTTCTGAAAGTTTTAACTTTTGCTCAGCAATAATTTCATCAATCTCTCTTTGCTTATCAAGAATTTTTCCTTTCTCTTCTTCAAGTTTTTCAAGCTTCTGATCCATCTTTTCTTCTCTAATAAGAAGCCTATTCTGGATCTCTTCCATTTTTGCGAGCCTCTGATCTTCAATCTTCTGTGCCTTTACTTCAGCCTGTTCAAGAATATGATCAGCTTTTTTCTTTGCTTCTTCTAAAAGTTCCTCTTCCAATTCTCTCGCTCTTTCCATCTTCTTTTTAAAACGGATTTGTTTTTCATTGAGCGTCTTTTTATAGCCATAAAATCCAGCAGCACCTCCTATGGCAAGAGAAACAGCTGCCGTCACAATCAATCATAAAGTCGGCATAAGTACTATTTATTATCATAAAAAAACAAAAAATTCCACTACTAGTAGATTATAAAATTCTCAAGGAGAAATGCAACTAAAAATGAAAAGAAGAAAAATGAGCTTGAAAGTTCTTCCTCTTTCCCTATCTTTAGGCTGTTTTAGAAACTTTTGCCCTATATAATGAGAAAAATAATCCTTACCTGAATTAAACCTACCGGCTCTGAGCTCCACCTTGGGAACTATTTCTGAGCTTTGAAACCGTTTATCACCATGCAAAATGAAAATACTGATTCAGAATTTTTTCTTTTTCTCGCAAATATGCATGGCTTTACGCAGACGCAAGAGGCGGAAATTTTGAAAAAAAATAGTATGACGATCGTAAAGCTCTATCTGGCTTGTTGAGCTGATATGGAGAAAACCCTAATTTATAATCCAGCAGAAATCCCTGGACATGCACAGCTTAACTGGGCTTTGACTTGCTTGACGATTATGGGAACGATGGAGAGAATGCACAGCTACAAAGACGCTTTGGCAAAGGGGAAATCTGGAGAAATCAGCGTTGGAACTTTTTGTTATCCTATTTTGATGGCAGCGGATATTCTGCTCTATGATGCGGATTTTGTGCCAGTTGGAAAAGATCAGAAGCAGCATGTGGAATATGCAAGAGATATTGCTCAGAAATTTAATACTCGCTACGGGGAAACCTTCAAAATACCAGCTCCTCTGATTAGAGATGAGGTTGCAACCGTAATGGGAACTGATGGAAGGAAAATGTCTAAATCTTACAATAACTATATCGGACTCCTTGAAGAAGAAAATAGCATGCTCAAAAAAATAAAGCAGATTCCTACCAACGCAAAAACCGTTGAAGAACCGAAAAATCCTGATGAATGTAATGTTTACCAGCTTACCAAGCTCTTTTTGACACCAGAAGAAGATCAAGAATTAAGGAGAAAATATAAAGCAGGAGGACTCTCCTATAAAGTAGCAAAGGACTACCTTTTTGAAAAAATGAGAGAAACCTTAGAGCCGATCCAAGCGAAATTCAAGGAGATCTCTGAAGATGAAGTCAGCAAAATGCTTCATGAGCACTCAGAAAGGGCAAATGCTATTGCAGAGAAAAAGATTCAAGAAGTCTATGAAAGGATTGGATTTATCCTATAAATTTTAACTTGACTTTATATTAAAATAATATATACTATATACAATATAAAAAATTATTATAAATAAAAAAGTAAAGCTATGAAGTATATTGAAGAAATTTTTGCCGAACTTGGCTTTCCAAACGAAACCCCTCCCACTGGAGGAAAAGAATACAAGGAATATAAGAAAAGAAGATTCTTAAACCGATTAAAGGTATGCATGAACTTACATTGCAAAGATTCAAATCACAATGATGAAGAACTCATGCAAAGGATAGACGAACTACACAAGGAAGAACAAGAACAACTTCAGCAAGCCGTCAATCCAAGAGGTATTTTACAGTTGTTTCTAGAATGGAGAGGTGGTAATATGTCTTTCTTTATAGAAGGACAAGGTATTCAACTTATTGCTACTTATGAAGAAACAGAATATGACCTTCGAAGTGCTTTAACAAACCAGCGGCAAAAGAAAAAGAAACGGGAAGAGATCCTGAAAAAAAAAGATTCTTTATGCCTAGAGGTTTTAACAAACCTCATAGAACGAGGCATCATCTGTCTATAAATCAAAAGACAGGTGCATTGCAAAAAGTCAGACTAGAATCTCTAATCTGGCTTTTTTTATTGGTCAATCCAATCCACAAAAACTCTATAATCATGCTGAATCTCAGAATCAGACTTCAGTTTTTTTTCTATCGTATTGATCGCATAGATTGCAGTTGCGTGGTTCTTTCCACCGAAATAATCGCCGATCTTTTCCAAGGTCCGATTGAAATATTTCTTAGCAAGGAGCATCAAAATCTGCCTCGCCTGCGTGATTTCCTTTTTCCTGCTATCAGATTTGAGTTCCGCGATAGAAAGCGAATAATACTGGGCAACCATCTCTACGAGCGTAGAAAAATTTTTGCTGGACTTTTTATTCTGCTGCATCACTTGCTCAAAGTTAATCTGATTTTCATCGCAGTAATAACCAAGCGTTTTCAGGCAGCTATACACATCTTCCTCGCTAATTTCCGCCTTGGAAAGCTGCTGCCTCGTGATCAGAATATTTAAAGCCCCCTCTAGCTCCCTCACATTACTCTTGATATATTGGGCAATCAAGGACAAATATTCAAAATCAATACTGATCCCTTTAGACTGGAGTTTGGACTCCAAGATCGCGATTCTCGTCTCAAAATCTGGAGCCTGCACATCAGCAACCAATCCCAGTGCGAATCTGCTTTTGAGTCTTGGTTCTATATGGAGAAGCTCTTTTGGAGGGCGATCGGAAGAAATAATGACCTGCTTTTTCTTCATATGAAAATCGTTGAAGAGATTGTGGAACACCTCCTGCGTCTTGTCCTTATCGGCGAGAAACTGAATATCATCAATCAAAAGCACATCTACCTCATCAAACTTTTTCATCAGATTTACCATTTTATTCATCCTCAGCGCCTGAACGATCTCCTCTACGAGCTTGGTCGCTGGCAGATAAATGACAACTTTTTCAGGGAAATTTTGCATAATTTCATTTCCTACCGCCTGCATAAGATGCGTCTTCCCCAGTCCAACATTCCCATAGAGAAAGAGCGGATTATATGCCGTCCCTGGAGCATCAGCCACTGCTTTCGCAGCAGAAAAGGCAAACTGATTATTCGCTCCAGCAACAAAGGTATCAAAACGGTAACTCGGTTCAAAGAGGATCCCAAAATAATTGCCTAATTCTGATTTCAGATTTTTTTCAAGTTGAGGAGCTTTGGAAGATTTGCTCTCTTGGATATTAAGCAATTTTTTGAGATCAGTAAGAAGCTCGTGCTGAGCATTCGCAAAAGGAGGATAGGCCACAAATCTGACCCCAAACTGCGAATTGTAAGTCGCCATAATGGCTTCTTTGAGTGCCTTTTGAAAATTTTTCTTGATCTGGGTAAGGATAAAATCATTAGAAACTCAGATCACGACTTCTTTTTTGGTTTCATCAATATCTATGATCCCAACCTTCCCGAGAAAAGTCAGAATTTTTTTATGATCAAATTGATTGGCAATCGCCAAAATCGTCCTCTCTCGGAGATCAAGGAGATAGTGTTTTTTCTCGTTATCGTATTCAGAAACGGTATCAATCAGCATTTTGTTTTTTTGGGGAGGAGAAGATAAAAAGGCTAAGTCTGATTTTTCCTATTTAGCGACACTCGGAATATTTTGAAGTTCAAACCTCCATTTTTGAGTACTATCAGGATATTTCTCATGATCCACTTCACTTAGGAACATCTCAAGTGGCCTAATACATAAGCTCACATCACCATAAAGATGTCTATATACAACATACTTTTCTTTCGTTTCAGAATGCGTAGCAATATCTTCTACCAGATAAAGATCGCCCTTAAAATGCCTATAAATACCATGAATTTTCAGTTCTCTCATCACGATCATACCAAAAATAAAAAGTCAGATTTAGTTCTTCTGTAAGATAATATAACCGATTTTATATTCTTTATTGACCCCAGGAGCAGGGTTAGAATAATCTCCAAAATCCTTTACTGAAAAGTTTCCTTTGAAGGATTTGAAGTCATCAAGCTCATATTTTACAATCCCCTCTTTCTCCTTGAGAAGCTCAGAATCACGATGATGATAGGTCAAGAAAAAGAGCCCTCCTCTATTGAGATGCTGGTAAACAGAACTCATAAACTCTCCTAAAACATAGTCTTTATCCATGTACATCACGATATGTTTGGCGATGACGAAATCATAATTTTTCGTAATCTTAAATTCATCCAATTTGCTTTCATAAAAAGAAACACTCGGATGTGCCTTGAGGTAGTCTGGATAAAGATTTCTGACACTCGTATCTTCTACCGCATCAACTTGCGCACCATAGCTCGCCGCCAAGATACTGAAATAGCCCTTTCCAGCTCATAAATCTAAAATCGTTTTTGGATGATATTTTTCAATCAACTCACTTACTAATCTTGCTCCTTCCATCTTGTAATTCAATTATGATGATAAATATTTTCATATACTATGCTCTGTCTTCCTGAGTGAAACGAAGGATATAAAATAGTAGATTCTTCACTTCGTTCAGAATGACAGTTACCAAACTACTCCACAAATTTTTCTAAAGGCAAAATATTTAAATCAGACCTCGTAGCATAGAGATCCTCCAGAGTGCTGGTATGTAATTTATCAGAGAATGTTGTCGTCAAATCATCAAGTAAGGCAATTCTATACTCCCTATCGTAAGCCTCCTCTACAAACATTCTCACACAAAGATTCGTCAAAGCTCAGCAAACGACGAGATTTTTGATACCTACCAGTTCATTTTCTAATTTCGTATGGTAAAAACTACTGATTTTAAACTTTGGAATAACAATATCATGTTTTTCAACCGCAAGTTCAGGAATGAATTCTGAAAGTGGATTATCCATAGCAAAAGCACCTTCTGCTTCATGATGTTTGATAAAGATAATCTTATAGCCAAGTTCTCTAGCATAAGCAATAAGGTAATTCATTTTTTCTATCATCGTATCTAGATTTTCAAGATAATATTCAGAATCTTTTTCTATTCGAACATTCTGCATATTAATGATAACAAGTGCCGTTTCGGTCATAGTCCTCTTCTTGAAGATATAAAGCTACTGACCTTATCATACGAAATCGCTCTCAACTTTCAATTTGAAATTATTCCGCTCATGAGCTCCAGCTAAATATTGAGCAGCTATGAAGAGATCAGCCATTATACTCAGTCAACATTATTACCATATTTATCAAGTTTTTTTTTGACACAAAAGAAAATCATTTATTTTTACTTGATTTTTTAAAAATAAAAAGTAATCTGAAGTCAGATTTATTCTTTCTATTATCCAAATGATTGCTCGCATCAAAACATTTGCAAATCTCGGACTCCTCGGACAAGAAATTACTGTAGAAGCTGATAGTAATAAATCACTGCCGACGATCGAAATCATCGGACTTCCTGATACCACTATTAGAGAAGCCAAAGAGAGAATAAGAGCAAGTTTCAGGAATATTGGAATCGATCTTCCGAAAAGAAAATTTATTCTAAATCTTTCTCCAAGCGATCTAAAAAAAGTAGGAACCGCTTTCGATCTCCCTATGGCAGTTGCACTCCTTTGTCTGATCGCTGATGGGAAAGTCGCTCATTATGAGAGATTACCGGAATTTCTCTTCTTCGGAGAACTTGGACTGGATGGGAGTGTAAAAAGAGTAAATGGAATCCTCCCAAGCGTAATTTCTGCTAAACAAAAAGGCTATCAAACCTTCTTTATCCCGGCAGAAAACTTTTATGAATTAGAATATGTCAGTGATATTACGTTGATTCCTATCAGTCATTTTTCACAGATTGCAAATTTTTTGCTCAAAGGAGCTTCTCTTGAGCATTTTCGCAATGCAAAAAATCTGACCGACCTCATCAATCAATCTCGATCGCTCCTCAACGACTTTTCTTCTATTAAGGGACAAATCATTGCAAAAAGAGCACTCAGTATTGCAGCAGCCGGACTTCACAATGTCTTGATGGTTTGAGCACCAGGAAGCGGGAAAACTATGCTCAGTAAAGCACTTCCAAGCATTCTCCCTCCTTTGGATTTTCCAGAAATATTAGAAGTAAGTCAGATTTATTCTGTTGTCTGAAAACTCAATAAAGATCAACCTCTCATCACACAAAGACCCTTTAGACAGGTTCATCATACCGCTTCCAAAGTTTCTATCATTGGAGGAGGAACCCATCTAACCCCTGGAGAAATTTCTCTTGCTCACAAAGGGATTCTCTTTTTTGACGAATTAACCGAATTTCCGAGAGAAGTTTTAGAAGTTTTGAGGCAACCTCTAGAAGGTAGTGTAATACATATTTCGAGAGTGAGTGGAACGGTAGAATATCCGGCTAATGTTATGTTTATCGCCTCGATGAACCCTTGCAAATGTGGTTACTATAAAGATCCTGAAAAATCTTGTAGCTGTTCTCTTTCAGAAATCAAAAGGTATCAAAGCAAAATCTCTGGACCACTCTTAGATAGAATTGATATGATTTTAGAAATTCCAAGAGAAAAAATTGATACCCTCCTTACAAAAAGTCTCAATCAATCCTCTGCCGAGCTTCGCCAACAGGTCATCAAAGCTTGGAAAATCCAAAAAGATCGCTTCTGAAAAAGCGGAATTCAGACCAACGCCATGATGGAAGCCAAAGATATTGATCACTATATTCAGCTTGATAGTGCATGTAAAGATTTTCTTAGCCAGGCTGCTGAGAGATTTACCCTTTCTGGTAGAGTGATTCATAGACTTTTAAAACTTGGTAGGACCATTGCAGATATGGAGGGAAAAGATCAACTAGAAGTAGGACATCTCATGGAAGCTATTCACTATAGAAGTAAAACGATGTTCGTAGAAAATGAATAAATAGGAATAACTTCATCATCTTGCATTTTTTAGCAATTCCTTTATAAGTAAAGTCCTTTATTTTTGAAAAGCTTTGATATGCTTTCTAATTCAGAAAAAAAACCATTTCCCAAGGACTTTATAAAACGAGTAATGATCATCATAGGGATGAAAGTCATCATTATCAGTTTTTTCTTTTTTCACTTTCTAGAGAAAAGCCAGACAACAAATATATCTCCACAAATGTGCTACAAAAACCATTGCTTCCAATTGGAAATTGCTGATTCTCCAGAAAAGAGAGAACTCTGACTGATGTTTCGTGAGTCGCTTCCTGAAGATCAAGGGATGCTCTTTGTTTTTGATAAAGCAGATTTTTGGAGTTTTTGGATGAGAAACACCTTAATTCCTCTAGATATTATTCGAATTGATAAAGACAATAAGGTCGTAGATTTCATTTCGCTTCCTCCCTGCAAAGAAGCTCAATGTCCAAGTTTCTCCCCAAAAAATCAAGCAATTCAAGCTATAGAACTCAATAGCTGAACCGTTGAAAAACTAGGGATTCAAACCGGAACTCTACTAGAAATCTTTAAATAAAAAAAATACTGACTTTTCAAATTCAGCATTTCATGTTTTTTCATTATCATCAGGGAGTGAGGGGATCGAACCCCCGACAGCGGTTCCGAAGACCGATGTGTTACCACTACACCAACCCCCCATATTTTGTCAATCCAATAAGCCTGGTTCTGTATTGAGATACTATTTATCTAAGATCACTTATAGTGATCATTTGCACTTTCAAGACGAGCTTGACAAGCTTGCACGAGCTACGGTTTACCGCTCATCAGCCTATCAGACTGATTGAGTGTAGGTAAGTTTTCACTACCCTACTGTTTCACCTTTCTCCCTAATGGGATAGTTTAATCTCTGTGGCACTTTCGTTTGCCTGCATAACGCAG
>CAJZIX010000015.1 GCA_916049765.1 uncultured bacterium | reverse complement strand
GCTACAAATTGTGCAATACGGCTCTCCAGCTTTAGTAATTTTCCCTTCTTGATCTGGGCGAATAAAATATAAATCTGAATTATTAAAAAGCAGTCTTGAATAAAAGGTTGCTTTTTTTAAAATAAGCTTTATCCTCACTGTTAGTTTTTTTAATTTCAGTTGTGAAAAATACAATGAAAAAATTATATCGACTGTTAGGAATTCTCCTTTTTATATTATGAGTTTATGGTATTGATAACTTAATTTCACAAGGATCAGATAAAGCCCCCTCCTGTATCTTAGTTGAAAAAAATGGAAAGATATTCTCGACTTTACCATTCCAAGACGGTTTAAATAAGAAAGCACGGAATGAAATCACACTCTATACTTTGCAATATGCTCCTTCATTAGTGGTTTCTGAATTAGAAATCCTTTTTTTTAATAAAGAAGCTCATCATCAAGGAGATTTTATCTGTTTTTATAAAGATAACAACTATGTATATGGACTTATAAGTGATGTTTTGGTTCCTCTTTTTTCATGATTTGATAGTAATTCTTTGCAAATTTTAACAGGATGTGGGCACTATAGAGATGGTAAAGAGTTTGTAAGAACATGTGCTTTTGGAGGCTGCTTTCAAGATAAAAATACTATATTTTATCCTGGAGATGAAGTATGAACTTATTTACAGGCAACAGGGAGGCAATTCACTTGATTAGTTGTTTTTGATAAATGTGAAGAGAAGCAATAAGAGAAATATTTTTCAATTACTATAAAGTTCTTTCCAAATAAGATCATTTTCTTATAATGAGGGATTTTTCTTCTCTCCAGGATCCTTTGATAAGTTTCCTTCCATTATCTCCAATAAATGCTTGCTTTTGGGTAGAAATTTTCGCCTTTATTTTCTACTAGCTTAATTGTAGCTCAGTGAGGATTGCAAGAGAAAATTGAGAAGTTTTTTTATTTGATTTTTTAGATTGTAAGAATATCATAATTTTATCTGATTTTAGATTGATTCATAATTAAATAGTGAAAAAGAAATTGTTTTTTTGACTTCTTTCTTTTTTTACTCTTATACTCGTATGATACATTTATCGCATTTTTAACAATACTACAATTTCTTGTCCCTATGTTATTTGGAATACTTCCGCATATTTTTTCAATAAAGGTAGGTGGAAAGGTATTAGAAACATTGATTCTAAAACATTCACTTTCCTCTATAAAGCGAGAAATAATGATATTCTCTATGGAACACCTTGTTATTTTAAAGATAAAAACTTTGTTTACCGTAACGATCAAGCTTTATTTTCAGGTTTTGATTATACCACTTTTCAAATAGTAACCGGAAAATATAAAGTAATATCTAATGAACCGAAATTAGGTCCCTTCGTTGATAAATGGGAAGAAGATACTTGTGTTTGGGGGTGTTTTGAAGATAAAGATGCTGTTTATTATGATGAGTGAAGCTCTTGACCAGAAGAAATGAATGGTTTTATAAGAGATACTACAAAAATCTTTCCAAATACTTCCGAATATGATTTAGTAAGAAATAAAGTTTATATAAAAAAATAGCTCCGCTTTAGCGAAGTTTTTTTCTTCTCTCAAATCTTTGGATAAGTTTCCTTTCATTATCTCCAATAAATGCTTGCTTTTTTGGTCAGAATCTTTACCTTTAAGTCTGATTTATTTTGTAGTAAAACTTGCTGATGGCGATTGATGAAGGCTTGCACAAGAGAATGGTCAAAATGGTACTTGGAAATGTCGCAAAGATAGAAGATGATGAGATAGAAAAGTCGGTTTTGGATTCAGTGAAGGAATCAGCAAAGCCAAAGATTCGTGGACTCAAGAATTTTTTTCTTGCGGGAATCAATGAAATGAAGAGAGATATCAAAAAAACTCAAAAAAAGACTGAAAGATAGGTCCAGTTTTTTTGTTTTTTGAAAAAATTGTTTATTTTTTTGTTCGTATATGGTATGAAAACATCACTAGAAACGGTCGTAGCTTGGGCGAAAAGAAAAGGTTTCGTCTATCCTAATTCAGAAATTTATGGAGGGCTGGCAAATGCTTGGGATTTCGGTCCTTATGGAGCCTTGCTCAAAAAAAATATTGCTGATCTCTGGGTAAAGCATTTCACGCAGGAGAGAGAAGATATGGTTTTTATGGATACAGCCATCATCGCACATCCAACGACTTGGCAGGCAAGTGGGCATTTGGCTTCTTTCGCTGATGCGTTGATTGATGACAAGAAGACCGGGCAGAGATTTAGAGCGGATAAATTGATTGAGGATTATTTTGAAAAGAAAAGAAACTGACTTTCAGATGAGGAATTGGCTCAAAAACTAGAGGTCCCAAACCTTTCTCCAGAATCGCGAGGAAACGAAGGGATGAGAGACTTCATCGTAAAGCATCTCCCAAATAACCCTGAAACCTGAAACCCAGCCGATTGGACGGAATGTAGAAACTTCAATCTCATGCTGAGTTCACATCTTGGACCGGTAGCGAACGAGAGTTCCAAAGTCTATATGAGACCTGAAACCTGTCAGTCTTTGTTTACGGATTTCAAGGCGGTTTTGGATACTACGAGAATGAGGATTCCCTTTGGATTAGCTCAGGTTTGAAAGGCGTTTAGAAATGAGATTACTCCAGGGCAGTTCCTCTATAGAACGAGAGAATTTGAGCAGATGGAGATTGAATATTTCGTGCCTGCTGATGCAGAGAAGGCGATGGAGATTTATAACCAATGGAAAGCAGACTGTATGCACTATTGGACTGAAGTGATTGGGATTAGTCCAGAGCATTTGAGATTCAAAGATCATGAAAAGCTGGCTCACTATGCGGCAGCAGCAGTAGATATAGAATACTTGTATCCACGAGGGTTTGGAGAGATTCAGGGAATCCACAATAGAACGAATTTTGATCTTTCTCAGCATCAAGAGTATAGTAGAAAGGATATGCAATACTCAGATCCGTATACTGGAGAGAGATATATCCCACGATGTGTTGAAGCTTCCTTTGGGCTTGGTCGTCAGGTAATGGTTACGATCCTTGAGTTCTATGATGAGGAAACTTTGGAAGATGGTTCTAGCCGTGTGGTGGTTCGTTTCCCTAAGCAGCTTGCTCCTGTGAAATTTGCGATCCTTCCGCTCGTAAAGAAAGACCAAAAGCAGGTTGAAACCGCAGAAAAAATCTTCCGTGATCTTAGTAAGGCTTTCAAATGTGAATATGATGATGGAGGAGCGATCGGAAAAAGATATAGAAGACAAGATGAAATTTGAACTCCTTACTGTGTTACTGTTGATTCGGAGACAATAAATGAAACCTCTCCAAACTTTGGAACGGTAACGGTCAGAGAGAGGGATTCTATGCAACAGAGAAGAGTAAGGATTGAAGAATTGAGTCAGAGTTTTTAGTTTTTAATCTTTTAACAGTTTTGGCAAGGAGAAAGAAGATGATAAGGTCAAGAACCTATAGTATCAATAAAAATCATATTGGGTTTGGAATGATTATTCTTGGAATATTGTATTTCTTTTCGAGGACAATGGCTCCTGATTCTCCAATTCTAACTTTTTTTACGAATTATAGTAGTATTGCTTTTGGAAATATCGGTCTTCTTTTCTTTTTTGGACTCTGTATTTTTATAGGAGTATTGATCTTGGCGAAAGGGCATTTAGCCAAGTTTTTGATGAAGTATTTTTTCTCGCTTTTGATGATGGTTTCAGCCTTGCTGAATGTCCGCTTGTGGAATGCTCCGATGCCGATGAATCAAATCCCCTGGACAGAGAATGGAGGTTTCTTTTCTTGGCCCTTAATTTGGCTTCTAGAGAGAGGACTTTGAGGACAAAATACTACGGCAATTAAAGCGGTTATCGTTGTTTTTCTTCTGATTTTGATTGGTTATCTGCTCTATGTTTTTAATGTCCGTCTGCCAAAGCTTCCAAAGATCAACATTGAAACTCCAGATACTCCCATTAAAAAAGAAAAAAAAACTGACTCCAAAGAACAGGAAAGACCAACAATTACGATTACTAGGCCTGAAATCTCTACTGAAGCGATTATGGAAAAGGTTTCTCAAGCAACTGGCAAAATCGCCAAGTCTAGCTCTGGTTCAGGTTCTCTTTTCAAAGATATGCTTAAATCTAAGGTAGAGCAAAAGATTGAAGAGAAAAAGCCGAAACCTGTGATTCATTATTCTGGAGATAAACCGACTTTTGGGACTTCGCTCTTAGAATCTACACTTGGACAGGAACAAACGATTGATGAAAATTTCCTCGTAGAAAAGGCAAAAGCTTTACAAACCAAACTCGGAGAGTTTGGGGTACCGATTGCTATTGAGGGCTTTGATATCGGACCTTCTATCGTGCAGATCAAGATTAAACCTGATGAAGGGATCAGAATTTCTGCTATTGAAGGGCTAGCAAATGATATCAAGCTTTCCCTCAAGTCTAAATCGCTTAGAATCATCGCTCCGATCCCAGGAACCGACCTCGTAGGAATCCAAATCCCAAATCCAAAGCCAAATATGGTGAGGCTCGGAGATGTGATCAATACCAGCGAATTTTCTACTGAGATGAAAAAAAATGCAACCAATCTTTCTCTCGGAAAGGGGATTGATGGAAGTGTTCAGATTAGACCGCTTGAAAAGATGCCACATTTACTCGTGGCTGGTGCGACAGGAAGCGGAAAGTCCGTAGGAATCAACGACTTTATCGTTTCACTGATGTTTCAAAATACGCCTGCTGAGCTTAAGTTTCTTATGGTTGATCCGAAGCAGGTAGAACTAGAGATGTATTCAGGTTTGCCTTATTTGCTCGCTCCGATTGTCTATGATAGTGGGAAAGCGATCAAACTCCTTCAGCGAACGGTTGAGGAGATGGAAAAGAGATACACGACGCTTAAAGACCAAAGAGTAAGAAATCTGGATGAATACAACGAAAAGATGAGTTCTGAAGGACAAGAAAAAATGTATCGTATTGTCTTTATTATTGATGAAATGGCAGATATGATGCTTTCTAGCTCTGCCAATAGAAAAGAAGTTGAGAACTGTATTAACCGTCTTGCTGCGAAAGCCAGAGCCGTGGGAATTCATCTTATCCTCGCAACACAAAGACCATCTGTGAATGTGATTACTGGTTTGATCAAAGCGAATATACCCACGAGAATTGCCTTTGGAGTGGTTTCTGAGGTGGATAGTAGGACGATTCTTGGTCGTAAAGGAGCAGAAGACCTCGTTGGAAAGGGAGATATGCTTTATATGGATCCAAGCACGAAATTCCCAATCAGAATCCAGGCTCCGTTTATTGCAACAGAGGAGATTGAAAAGGTAGTTGCTCAGCTAAGAAATAAATATATGCAAGGACTGAGTGAAGATGATATTTATAATCAAGAAATTATTACAGCATTAGAAAGCAGACTGGAAACCGCGAAAGGTTCGTTTGCTGGAGGGGATTCTGGAGATGATGAAGACCTCGTCAATCAAGCCATTCAAGTCATCGCTGAAACGAGAAAAGCTTCCGCAACTTTGCTCCAGAGAAAGCTCAATGTGTGATTTGCAAGGGCTGCGAGAATTATGGATATTTTGGAGGAAAGAGGGATTATTGGTCCAGCAGAGGGAGCGAAACCAAGAGATATTTTTATTTAATCTTCCTTAAGTATCATGTAATTGGTATGGGATTTTTCTCTAGTTATCTGTTCAAGTATGACACTTTGAATTATAATAATCTTGTATCTCACAAGAAGAATTATCTGGTAATATACAATACTGCTCCTCTCACTTAGTTTCTATTTTTCATCAATTGATAGTGCAATGTTCTTGTAGTGCGGTTTTCTGTGAAAAGTGTTTATCGGCTACAGTTTTTCTAAGATTATCAGTAATATGTATGACCGTTCATCCATAAACCATATCTATAAAACAATTTGCATTGTTGCTAATTTTTTGGTCTCAACTAAAATAATAAATTTTCCCTTTCCTATTAAAGTCATTCCATCACTCTAATTCATCATCCCGATCAATAATAGCTTTTCTTATGTTTAAAGTATCTAATACATATTCGTCACATAAATTTTTACGTCAATTTTTGTGAAACAATCTAGTATCTTCAAACTCTCGTGGTGATATCTGAATAAATACTGCTTCCTCATCTTTATTTACTTTACAAAGCACAGCACTTTTCTCGCTAATTCAGTCCTTTTCATAGGAAACAACTCAAAATTCATTGTATCATGATAAGGTTTCTTCCTCCCGCTTAAAAGTTACTTCCTGAAAAGTAGATCATTCTGTAGACATGAACTCATTCATTTTATTTTTTGTCATTTCGATACATGGAATATCGTGTTCAGGTTTTATCTTATGATATGTTTCATGCTGTGCTTGTTGTTCTTTTAATATTTTTATCAAAAGAAATCCGGATAATAACAAGGATAATAATTCATACTCCTCAAATTATTTTTTTTATCATATCAGTACAATTAAAATAAAACTGACTAAAAGCATATAAATCCTAATATCTAAATCAATATCAGTTTTTGAAGAGTTCCTATAATAAATCAATTACGGCATTCCACAGATAACCAGCGGTCAAACTTCAGCTTTCTTTCATTGGACTAGCATCATAGTTTCCAGCTCGGACACAGACTATTGTTTGTTTCTCAGGATTCACTCCACAGGTTCGTCCATCTACGAAATGTCTTGAAGTCCCCGATTTCACCGACCATCACGGTTGATCTAAATAATTATCAGTTCCAAAGCTTAAGAGTCTGTGCTGATTTTTGCTGAGAATGGAAAGGATGCTTTCCTTAGTTTTTTCATATTCTTTTGGGAGGAGATCATTTCTGAGGAAAATCCTCCAAAGCTCGGAAAATTCCAAAGGGCTGAGTTCATAAGTCCCAAGTGCGACAGATAAACCGAGATTTTTAGCGTTAAAAGTCTTGCGTTCCTGAACGATCGTATTTTCAGGAGTTCAGATTTTTTTTCTAATATCTTCCAGAAAACTAATAAACGCCTCTACTCCAACTTCATGAACGAGCTTGACAGCTGGGATATTGAGGCTATTTCCGAGGGCATCAGCGAGTGAAACCTTACCATAATAGCTAAGCGAAAAATTTTTGGGACTATAACTATGCTCCTCATCCAGATAATAAGAAACGGGTTCATCAACAATCATTGTTCAACCTGTAAAATTCAGCTTATTCATTGCGAAAAGATACAGAAATGGTTTGATTGCAGAGCCGGTTTGTCTTTTGGTGAGGCAGCCATTGACCTGTCCTTGTTCTTCATCCTCAAAAGGCCTACAGGTATTCATACTGCGAAGCTTCCCCTCAGCATTCAGCAAGAGAATACAGCAATCACCAATTCCAGCTTGTTTCCTGTAGTCTTCACTTGATTGGATTATAGATTGAATGCGTTTTTGGAGCTGAAGATCAAGTTCTGAATTCAGATTTTCTATGTTTTGTTTCTGAAGATATTCTGAGAGATGAGAAAAAGTGGGAGAAGTCTGATTTTTTAGCTCTTTTGGACTAAGAGGAGGGAGTTCATCCCATGATTTACAGTCTTCAGGAGAAAAAGCCAGTGGGCATAAGACTTTAGCTCTTTGTTTGATAAGAGGAAAGGTTTTGAGATTAAGCGGATTTTTCCCAGTTTGAGCCGTCGCAATCAAGAAACTCATTTCTGATGGAAATAGTGCTGAACAAGGCTTGGAAAAATAGACTTCACAAGCAGATTTGTAGCCACGAATTCCATTGAGAAACTCTACCTGATTGAGATAGGCGGTCAGAAGCTTCGCCTTGGAATGATGCAGAGAAAGATTAAAAGCGATCAGCATCTCTTTGATTTTTTGTTTCCGAGTCCTTTTATAGGCTTGCTGAGTGATTTTTACGAGCTGTTGAGGAAGTGTAGAGGCTCATTGCCTTTTCCCAGCAGTTGTAAGGTTGAAATGCATCGCTCTCAGGATTGCAAGCGGATCAATTCCAAGATGTCGGTAGTATCTACGATCCTCAATCTTGATTACGGCTTGTTTTAAGTTTTCTGGGATTTCGCTTGAATTTTCATAGCTTTGGGTTTTGATTCCGCTGATGAGGTTCCCATTTTTGTCGTGGAGGGAATTGAATTTAAGGCTTGGTAAAGGGTAGGAATAGAAAAGGTTAGTTAGGAGAAAGATTCCCAAGCTTCACAAAAGGAAAAGTCAGATTTTTTTTCGTTGTTTTTTTTTCATAGTTTATTATTCAGATGAAAAAGATGATTTAGTCTATTTTTTCTCAGCGGAAATACAAGGGGCTTGTATTTTTTTGATTTTTTCGGTTCGCGATAGTCAGCATAAAGTTGCCATTTCTAGTGATTTTTAACGAAACGACCTTGCCTCTTACCATCTCCGTATTCCTGCCGAAAAGCTTCTATCCAGCTTGAGAATTAGAGATTATTCTTGTTACTCTTGAAGGGCGAAAGAATCGCTTGAAAGAGGTTAGAAAACCTTTACACTGAAGTCAGTTTTTTACTTTCTCTTTGAGCAAATAACGATGAGAACGCTCCTATATGTCTTGGATTATTATCTTCCGCACAAATGAGGGGTAGAAACAGTATTTGAGCAGATTATTAATCGTTCTTTGCAGGAAGGCTATGCGGTTATCGTGTTGACCTCTCATTATGATGCAAAACTACCTCAAGAGGAAAAAATTTGAAACCTTAGAATTATCAGAACAGGGCAAGGAAGGAAAGCTTTTATTTGGGCAGGATTTCGAAAAGGAATTCAGGTTTTAAAAACTTTCCCTGAAATAGTAAAGATTCATACAAGTACTTATTGATGAGCGATTCCTGCAAGTTTGCTTGGACTTTTTTTTCACAAACCGGTTTTGATTACGGTACATGAAATTTTTTGAAAGCTTCGAAATCGTTATAAATCTTGGAAAGTAGCTTGGTTGTATCGTTTTTTTGAATGGTTTATTTTTCAGTTACCTTTTAGTAAATATCATTGTGTATCGCTTTATACCTTAAATTCTTTGAGGTTAGTCTATGGAATTTCTGATGAGAAGCTTTTTCTCGCCTATAATGGTGTAGATTATGATTTTTGGAATAGAGATAGGGTTTCACGAGTAGAAACGCAGAAGGTTACCAAAAAATTTGGGCTAGAAAATAAATGGAATGTCCTCTATTTTGGGCACACGGGGATTTCAAAAGGGATTGATGATTTAGTAGAGGCAATTCCTGGTCTTTTGAATATTGATGAAAAAATTCAGCTTATTTTTAATTTTATTCCAGCTCAAAGAGAAGTTTTTATCAAAAAGAAAATTCAGACTTTACTCTCTCATTTGCCAAAATCAGCTCGTGGAAGGGTAAAAATCCGAAATGGATTGCCTAAAGAGGAGCTGAGAGCTTTAGTTGCAAATGTTCAAGTAGTAGTTGCTCCGTCGCTTTCAGAAGGATTTGGTTCTGTTCATACGGAAACCTTAGCGATAGGAACTTCGCTTATTACTACTCGTGTAGCTTCGCTTCCAGAGGTTGTTTGAGGGGCAGTAAAGTTTATTCCTCCTCATGATCAAAAAGCTCTTGTACAGGCGGGATTAGAACTTTATAAGGGAGAGATTTCTCAGCTTCCAAAAAAGTATTTTAGTCGAGATGAGCAATATCAAACGCTTTCTAGATGGTATCAAGAAGAATAAAAAAAACTGAAAGCTCCTTTGCGATCAGATTTTTAATTTGTTTTCGTATTAAGTAGAGTACTTTATGTTTATATGGTTTTATCGTAATGGTCTATAGATTTGAGTTTACCAAAACGAATCTCAAAGACCTCTTCTCCTTTCTGATTTTTCACTTTTTTAATTCCTCAAAACTCGTAAATTGCAAGTGGAGCGTCTGCTTTATATCCATTTTTGATGTGAAGTTCTTCAAATTGCTTAAAGGTCTCTTGTGCTTCTAGAAGTCTGCTTGTTCGGAAGGGTTTGATTTCTCTTTGTTCGGAAGTAATTTCTCCTTTCATTAGTCTTGCAAAATCCTTGGAACACATTCTCAAGGTCAGAATTGTTTTTTTAGAACTTTCCATAATGGTTTTTTTATGATAAAATTAATGATGATCGCAGTGGCAATGATGATCTTGCTTTTCATGTCCATGACAACAACAGCAAGTTTCCTCTTCATCAGGTAACTCTACAGAACTCATCAAACTTCTAATCATAAAATCCACAACTTCATCTTCTGTTACTGTTTCTCCTGCCATTTCTTCAATGGTCTTCTTGAGTTTGCTAAAGTTATTATAAGTTTGTTCTGAAATTTCTAAATATTTATTGCTCATTTGATTAGTTTAAAGATAAAAAATCTAATTTGAACTTATGGATTGGAATGAGAAATACAAGATCAGTTTTTCTTTTTGATTTCTTCGTGCATTTCTGTATGATGGATTGGAATTTATTCTGTTTACGAAGATGAAACTTATTACTAAAAATAAGAGAGCATATTTTGATTATCAGATAGATAAGACCTATGAAGCCTGAATTGTGCTTAAAGGTCATGAAGTAAAAGCTATCAAGACCTCACATATCAATATTCAAGATGCTGTGGTGAGGATTGATAATCGTGAATGCTGGCTCTATAATATGGATATTCCTTTATATGAAAAAACTTCTCCGATTTTGGTTCCTCATTATCAGCCGAAAGTAAAGAGGAAGCTCCTTTTGAATAAAAAAGAAATTGCAAGGATTTCTGCGGCTTTAGATAAGCCATGAATGGTTTTGCTAGCATTAGAGGTTTTTATTGCTAGAGGAGGGTTTATTAAAGTTAAACTTTGACTTGGTAAGCTGTATAGGAAAGTAGAAAAAAAACAGATTCTCAAAGAGAAAGATATCAAAAAACAGATGGATAGGGACGTAAAAAATTACGTTTAGGGAGCTTTTTTTTAGATCTGATCTCAGAAGGTAACTCTCTTATTTTGATCAGTATTAAATTTCTATTATTTTATCTTAATGCTTGGTATGCAAATTGTCTATAAAAAGGGCCTTCGTAATGCTTATGCAAAGGAAGTATCTGGAGAAGTGAAACTTATTATTCCTTATGCACTAAAAAATGACGAGAACTTTCTAGCAAAGATGCAGCTTCTGTGAATGAAACTTCAGCAAAAACTTAACAATAAGATAAAAAATCAGATTTTTTCTTCTGAGTGAGTTTTGTTATTCGGAGAAAGAGTCCCTTTTGGAGAGCAGATTCATTTTGATTCTGAAAAAGAGCGAGATTGCTTTTTTAAGCAAGAGCTTTTTGACTATGCTTTTCCTATTCTACAAGACTTTTCTGAGAAGCTTTGATTTCATCAGGTTCCTTTGACGATTAGAAAGGTAAGATCAAAACGAGGCTCTTGCACTTATGATAATCGTATTATGCTGAATCTTTCGTTAGTTCATTTACCCACTAAATTGATTCAGTATGTGATTGTACATGAGGTTTGTCATCTGAAGGAAAAAAATCATAGTTCAGCTTTTTGGGAGCTTGTAGTAAAGTATTGTCCTCATTTTAAAGCGCTGAGAAAGGAGTTGAAAAACCAGATTTTTGTCTCTAATCCATAAAAGATCTTAGTTTTTTTCTGGACGATCGGCATCAATAATTACAATTCCGCTAATCTTGTCGTGAAGGAATTGATCCTCTTCGCTTGTCCAAAAGCAGTAGAGATTCCCCGTGATATAGAAAAGGTATCAGGTTCCAATACTTACTTTAGTAGCTAGTAGAGTAGTTACTTCGGAAGCTCCTAAGAGTTTGATGATCAAAGTAACGATTCCACGCATAAATAGCGGTGCTAGGAATAATCAAAACTTAATAAGCATTCTTTTTAGGATTTGTTTTTTTGAAAAGGAGATATTTTTGCTTGTCATCATTTTTAGATTGAGGAGTCCTTGTCGTCGTTATGGTCTTCACATGCTATTTCTTGAAAATTCGAAAACGATAAGCAAGATAATCATACTACAGAATAATGCCATCATTGCACTTGTTCAATGGCGAGTTGAGAAGATTGAATATCAAAACATTGTACAGAGAAGGTAAATAATTCAGATACTGCTGCTGGGGACGATAAGAGTTAAGGCTGGTTTGAACAGTATTCTTTTGATTAGAAGTCTGATTTTATTTTCTCCTTGATAAAGGACAGGGATTGCAAAAAGAGTTACTACGGTTCCAAAGGAGAGTCCAAACATGATCGTATAGGCAAGAGGGACAAACATTCTGTTAGTAAGGAGGGTAATCATTCCAATTACGGTTGTCAGGAGAGTGCTCAGAATGGGTTTGATCCTTGATTTCGCACTTTCTTTGATGGCCTCAGAGCGAGAGTAACCGCGACTCATATTCTCGTTTGCAGAGTCAATTAGAATAATTGCATTATTTACGATAATTCCCATAAGGGCTATGAATCCAATCAAGAACATCATAGAGTAGGGATTCCAGGTGATGAGCATTTAAAAACTTACTCCGATAAATCCCATAAGTAAGCTATAGGAAATAATTAAAGGCTGAGTATAGCTATTGAATTGTAAAACTAAAATTCCGAAGATCATAATGAATGCAAAAACAATAGAGGAAAGTAGGGAGATAATGAGGTCTGCATTTTTCTGTTTATTCTCTTCATTTAGCATAGCTGATGCCTTCTGGGAAAGGGTAGGAATCTGCATAGGCATATATTAATCGTATCAATATCTCCAACGTTTTCTAAGAATTTCTTTAGTTGGAAGGCTTTTTCTATCAGGTATTCTTTGCTATAACGTAGGTCTTTTGCGTACAAAGCTAGGGAAAACATTGTCCTTCCGATTGTCTTCATATCGATTTGGTTGATCATGGGGTCTTTTTCATCAGTTGGAAGGGGTGAGCTCTGAAGAGTGTTTTGAATTTTATTAGAGATTGTGTTTGCATCTACTCTGTTTTCTAGAGTTACTACAATGGTAGAAAAGTTGTTTGTAGAGGTTGAATCAATATGGTTAATCCCTTCAATTGAAGAAATCTGATTTTCAATTTTTTTGGTAATGAGGGTGTCAATATCTTCTGGATTCCCTCAAGGATAGAGGGTTGTAATCGTAACCATACCGAGGTTGATTTCTGGAAAGGATTCTTTAGAAATACGGTAGGCTGAGTAGGATCAAATGAGAATAATAAGGATCAAAATGAGAATTATAGCCCTCCATTGTTTAATCCAAAATCAAAAAAAAACCTTCCTGAAGTTTTTTTCTAAAATTTTCAAGTATAGTATTCATGGTTTGTTACTATGAATAAAAAATTAGCGCCTAATACAATCAATTTCTTTTGAAATGCAAGATGGAAGTAAAACTTTAACTTAATATTATTGAACTTTTTTTATCTTACAAATCTTTTGACACTAGATAAGAATGTTCTTGCAATTCAAAGCAGGATTCCTATCATAAATCAGATTTTTATTTTTTCCTTTATAATTGTAAATGGCACAGCAACAATTAAGCGAAAGAGAGGTGAGAATACAGAAAACTCAGAAAATTCAGGCGATGGGAATTCACCCTTATGCTCAATCTTTTCACAAAACCCATCTTATCAAGGATATTATCACTGCCTATGAAAATCAGCCGCTCCGCGAGATTGAGGCGATTATTGAAGCTCCAGAAGTACAGGTCAAAACTGCTGGAAGAGTGATGCTCTATCGTTCTCATGGGAAGCTTGCTTTTGCAAAAATTCTTGATAGCACCGAGCAAATTCAGCTGATGTTTCATAGAGATCAGTGCAAGATTGTCAAAACAGAAAAAAAAGCTGATGGGAGTATGGAAGATATTGCCGTTGAGAGTTTAGACTTTCCAGAGAGCGAAACCTGAATGATGACGGCTTACAAATTCATGGAAAAGATGGTGGATCTCGGAGATTTCATTGGAGTAGAAGGAGAAGTCTTCAAAACTCACAAAGGAGAACTCACAATTTTCGTTTCAACTTTCAAATTTCTTTCCAAGGCGATTAGACCTTTGCCTGAAAAATTCCACGGCTTGAGCGATCAGGAGGATTTGTACAGAAAAAGATATCTTGATATGACGATGAATCCTGAAACCTATGCGAGATTCCTCTTTAAGTCCAAGTTTTATCAGACTTTGAGGGATTTTTATCGTAAGCATAACTTTATTGAGATTCAGACTCCGATTTTGGATAATGCGGCTTCTGGTGCGGCAGCAAGACCGTTTATCACCCATCATAATGACTACGATACCGATGTCTATCTCAGAATCGCTTTTGAAACCTCACTCAAAAAGGCGACCGTTGGAAGATTTGAAAAGGTGTTTGAGATTGGGCAGGATTTTAGAAATGAGGGGTCTGATCCTTCGCATTTGCAGGAGTTTACGCAGGTGGAGCATTATGCGGTCTATTGGAACTATGAGGATAATATGCGTTTTACCGAGGAAATGTTTGATTATCTCTTTGCTGAACTTGGACTTTCTAAGCAACTTAAAGTAAAAGATAAAGACTGAATAGAGAAAACGGTTGATTTTACAACTCCACGAGAGAGAATAGATTATACAAAAGGGATTCTTGATGCTTCAGGAATTGATATTACTAAATATGATACTGATCATGCAGACCAGTTAAGAGCTGATATCCGTGCAAAAGGTATTGAATTTGAAGGAATGGACGAGATGGGAACTCCGACCTTGATTGATTACTTATTCAAAAAAGTACTTAGACCAAAGATCGTAGGACCAGCTTTCATCTATAATTACCCAGTGATTATGCAGCCTTTAGCGAGAATTTCTGATGCTGATGTAAATATTGTAGAACAGTTCCAGCTCCTTGTAAATGGTTGGGAAATCTGTAAGGCGTATTCTGAACTTGTAGATCCATTGATACAACAGGCAAACTTTGATAAACAAGCTGAAGCAGCAGAAAAAGGCGATGATGAAGCGACCAGTGGAGATGATGCTTTCGTAGAGGCAATGGAATATGGAATGCCTCCTCAGTCAGGTTTCGGAATGGGATTGGAGAGAATTTTGGCAATTCTGACCGAGCAGGACAACCTCAGAGATGTGGTAATGTTTCCGCTTATGAAACTTAGAAATGAAAAGTCTTCTGAGGAGTAATCAAATTATTTAATGAACCCTTCGTTTTTTAGTGCCCTATAACAGTTTCCATCTTCCTTTTCTGCAATTGCAGCAGCAAGGGCTTTTGTAGGGATGCTTTTAATGGGGGTTTTGTTAGGAGTAACATTTAATCCAGTTATTTGATTTACGATGGTTGCTGCTTTATTTGCATAAGCTACTGCCCCTGCTGGGCTAGCATATTTTGTGAAAAATTGTACGAGTGAAAAATTTGGGCTATAGATTTTACTTTTCCCTTTTTTTCGGTTTTCAATAGAGTTCATCAATGCTTCCCAGCCCTTTTCTAAGGAAGAGAAAATTGCATAATTCCCTTTATCTTTTCCAGCGTCTCCATTTGTTTTGAGATTTCATGGATTGAAATTTCTCATAGCACGAGTTGGAGGATATTTTGTTCTTAAATACTCATTTTTTATTTTAAGAAAGGTCCCTTGAAGTTTCCAGATCATCGGGCTTTTTTCTAAAAGGGGAGTTTTACTGGACAGTACATGGTAAATATAGATTTCTCCATAAATCTTTTGTTCTTCAATAGATAAGGTAGTTTGAAAGAATGATGAAATGTTTGTTTTTGGAGCAGCAATTTTTTCTGGTGCATGATATTGTTCTTGTTGATTCTTAGTGTTTATTTCATTTGGTTTTATAACTTCTGAAGGAGGAATTTGAATTCTTGTTGGAATCTGGTGTATAAGCTTGTTGTAAAGCGAATTGAATTGGACTATTGAAACCTTTTTTAGGTCGTTCAAACAATACGTTTTGAGTTTTTCTTTTTCACTATCTGATAATTCAAAAATTTTATCTTCAATTTTTTCTGCTATGATAGTAGAGTTTGTTTTTGCTATTTCACTCGTTTCTTGCTGTTTAATAAGCGAAATGGTATCGTCATCTTTTTTTTGTTGAAGAATATCTTTCTTTTCAAAATTTTCCATGGAGAATATTAACTAATAAATAATCTAAAATAAGTATACTCTCCTTTTATAAAAAAGTCAAAAAAATCAGATTTTTCTTTCTTATTTTCCTCTTGTTATTCGTAGGTATTTTCAGTATAAGAACAATCCTTTTTAGATTTTTGAGGTGACTATGTTAGAGCAACTTCAGTATTCTTTTAATTTTGCATGGACGAGTTTTACAACATTTATTCATGAGCAGCCTTTTCTTTTTGTGATTTTTGCTATTATTCTGATTTGGTCTATTATTTCTCGCCTTATCAAAATAAAACTCAAAAAAAAATATATCCTTCCTTATGAAGGAGATGCAAATTTAGATAATACTCATTATCATATCGATTATTACAAGAAGGTACAGTATATGAATATTTTTGGGATTGTTCTTCTTGTGATTCTGCTTTTTACTTATTTGCTTACTAAAGATAAAACAGTTTGAACGGTATTCGCGGTAGGGATTTGAGCTATTTTACTTACGTTTCAGACATTTACGGTATCTTTTTTTACTTATTTTATGCTGGTGAGAAACTATAGTGTTGGAGATACAGTAAGAGTCGGAGGAGATAGATTACAGGGAGAGATTTTGTATATTAAAGGTCTTTATACTGGGATATCAGGGAAGAATGATTTTGGAGAACATACTGGTAAATTTTATATTATTCCAAATCATCAAATTTGGGCAAATCCTATTGTAAAAGTTGACCTGGATATTGATCATTATGCAAAGCATTCTCTTACTTTACTTTATGAACCAAAGGTTTTTTCTTTGTCTTTTGATGAGTTCATAGATGAATTTGAAAAATTTTTGAATAAATTATTGCCAATGAGGTCAGCTGCCCAGGTATCTTATTACAAAAGTTATATCGGATCAAGATATAAAATAGATTTTCATTATGATTCAGATGGAAGAGCGGCTGTTTGGATTGGATTTATTGCAAAAAGAAAAAAGGCAATTAAGCTTAAAAAGCAGATATTTGCCTTTATTGAAGGGAAAAAGAAAACTGAGTAAGAGCTTATTTTGTCAGCATTTCAAAAGTTGCTGCTGCTTTTTTTGCCTTTTTTATTGCATTATTTCTTGTTTCATCTTTTGCAATATAGTTTTCATTACTTCAAAGTAATTTTTTGTAAATGATTCCCTTTCTAAAAGTTTGTTCTATAAAATTAGGAAGTCAGGTTTTTAATTCTGTTTTTTTAAAGGTTGTTTCAATCGAAGTTAGTTTTGCAAGTGTGAATAAAAATCACGCTTCCATTTTAAAGGAAACTTCTCCTTTTTTAGTTTCATGAAGACTCGCATAAATAACTTTTTCGTTTGCTCAATAGCCAATATGATATTCAAATTTTAACATTTTAGATTTTGCATCTCGTTCTAGATCCTTGTCTTTTTGGACGGCTCAAATTTCTTTCATCAGGGTTTCTTGCTCTTTCTTGCTTTTTTCTATAATAAGTTTTTTGCTAAAACCGAGTAATTGATATGACTTTTCCCATTTTTCTTGGCTAAGTGAAGGTCTTTCCCTTCCTATGTAATTATCAAGGGCTTTTCAGAGTGATTGTGCAAACGCTTTTGAGTCAGAAGTATTTAGGTAGTATTTTTCTTTACTACGAATATATCCTTTATTTTTTTCAGTAATAGGAGTTTTATTTTCTATTCGTACACTTCCATCTTTTTCTTTTTTGATTCTGAGATCAAACTCAACTGTTCACATTGTTGTTTCCTTACTGTAGGGAATTTGAATTGTCCCATCGCTCAGTTTTTTAACTTCTTTTACCTTTTGTTGTTCTCTTGGTATTTCAAAGTTATCCATATTTTTTAATTAAAAAATAAACCCTTTCTAAGTATAGTTTTTAGAAAGGGTTTTGTCAATTTTTTGGAGAAAAGGTTTAGTACAGAGA
>CAJZIX010000014.1 GCA_916049765.1 uncultured bacterium | reverse complement strand
CAAAGCAAGCTTTTAATTTCCATGATCCATTTTTTTGTAATTCATATTGTGGAGTAAAATCCCCTAAATAAAAGGTATTTTCATCTCGTTGTGGAACTGGAAGAAATAAATTAAGTTTCTGTTTTACTAAACTTAATCTTGCCTTAATTAGATCAGAGACAGGAATATTTTCCGTAATACTCACGAAAGGCTGCCAATGAGTATCTCCAGCTTTGAGAACATAGATAAAATTCTGACTTGAGCTATCTGGAGCAATAGCAATACCAAAAAGATAATCTCCTAAAGCGTATTCTTGTATAATAGCAGTATTTTTATGAGTCAAAGGAACATAATGCTCATCAAAATCTAATTCATGTCCCCTTTCTCTAAGTCCTATTCAAATAGTAAAGGCTTGTTGTAAATCCGAGAAAGAAATGGGAGAAATCTGGATTCTTGGTCCAATGAGATCATAGAAATAATGATCACAAACATTTTTCAACGAAGAAAAGCTCCATTGTGAACAAAATCCGAAGGCTTTGGATATAAGCTGAAGAAAGACTGTTTTATTTGAGGAGAAAGCATACCCTCTTTCAACAAAGGGAAAGAGCCTATAATCAATTATTGCTCACAAAAAATCTTTAGGAGGGATATTATAATATATTGACCATCATTTTTCATCTTTTTCTTTTAGTCCATCAATATCTAGAAATTTCCCAAAATATTTTAAAGTATCTTGTAGTTCTGAAGAGTAGTTCTCATAATGAGGATAATGATTATATCACCAGCAGATTTTCTGGGAAAAGAATAATACAATAAAAACGAGAAGCAGTAATCTTTTCATAATATATCATAATGATGATATAAAATACAAGTAATAAAGTATTGATTGTATTAAAAATGACAAGAGAAAAAAGCCTGTGTAAAAAGCCCCCTTTTCTAAAAAGAATCTAAACTTCCAAACTTTCCCTTGTAATCCACACTTGACTAAACCTTATAGGAAATAAAGGAGAAGATTTCTCTCCTCAAGGCAAGCATCACTCTTATCGCAGGAACTAAAAGCTACAACCACGAAAATCATCACTGCTAGTGAATACACTAGCTTTTTAATTTTACTCATATTTTATATTTGTGTTTTTTGAATTATCCGAAATTTGGGAAGACTACAAGGAAAAGTGAAACGATTTAGTTTTATTTTATCCATTTTATAATGGTACAGTAAAAAGAAAGTAAAGCGTTGTTCCACTAATAAAAAGCTGAAAATCATAAAGTTCAGGACCTCATCATCACTCAAAAAGAAGACTTCCATATAATTTATCCTTTCCTGCTATTATTTCTTTAAAATCAAAATGAAGTCCATTAAATGGCAGTAGTTCATTATTTTTTACAAGCATATCACGAGCTTCCTCAGTTTGAAAATTTGCTAATGCAGTTAAAAAAGTAAGGATTTCTGTTTTCTTTCTTCTTGGTTTTTGATAAGAAGTAAATCGCCAAGAATCAGTATCTTCAGGAGAATCCTTATCTATAAAAATACTTCTCTGTTTATCAAGAAAGCTGATCTCCACTTTATCAATAAAAAGATCAACTTGCAAACGAGAAAGAGGGTAAGCATAATAAAAAGCAAGTCCTTCTGGATCAAAAAACTTTTCGTCCAATTCAGATTTCTTTCTAGTATTTTCAATCTTAGGAAGTGGTTCTCTATCTTTCAAGAAAAACTTAATTTTATCTATCCCATGAGATCGGTAAGTAGGAAGTTTGGTTTCTTCTCAAGAAAGCTGATCATATCAGAATATTTGTTCATCTAAAGTAAAGCTAAGAATTTTATATTTTAAAGCATCTTGTAGCAATATACCAAGAAAAACCAAAAGACATAATACCGTAAAATAAAAAAATTTAAATCTCAGCATTCATCAATGGTAAGAAAATAAAAGTACCCTTCCAAAATACGGGAAGGGTATTAATTTTTTATACAAGTTCAAGACTTTATTTTTTCGGAGAATCAAACCACATAGCTGAATAAGTTGAGCCAGCTGCACGATTAGCATCAAGAAGTCGTAAATAATTTACAGATTTCAATGATGAACTTGCTGTTTGTTCAAGTACATCACAATAATATGCTGTTCCGATAGAAAATCCTTCACTATTTTTTTCTACATCTAAGCGATAAATCACAATCCAATGTCCAACATTACCATATTTACTAATATAGTTATTAGTTTCATCAGAGGCAGTTGTTGACGAAACATTGAAATCATTATTCCAAAAGTCAGCACGATGTCCGTTAATTATAACGGGTATAATAACAAGTTTTTTTCTTTCAGAGCTGTTTCAATAAACTCTTTAATTTTCGTTCTTGTTGTCCAATTCTGACCATCACTTGAAAGTTTTTTCCCTCTCGCAAAATCACAAGTGGCAAGCTTTTGATCATTTTTTTTCCAATAGTTGTATAATTGATACGGATTTGGAGAAGTAGCAGTACCATTAACAATAAGATTTTGCTGTTCAAGGCTCATGGTATATGGTATATTGTTCCATGTAGCAACAGTTTTTATTGCCACCATATAGGATGTTTCACCACATACCCCTTTTCTATCATTACGATCTTGCCACTCCCACCAGTGATAAATTGGAAGAAATCTCGTCTGTAAAACAGTAGTCCCTCCAGAAGATCTTAATCCTTGAGAACTAAAATTCTCATTTTTGAATTGTTCTAGCCCTAGAGCTACAGGCTCATCCAAAGACTCATCACAAGAAGTAATAACTCCTGTGAAGATTACGACTAATGCTGTAAGCAATACAAATTTAAATTTTTTAATTTTACTCATATTTTGTATTTGTTTTTTTGAACCGTCTAAGCGGAGATAGTTCAATTTGTTTTATTAGTTCAAGTAGTCCACTTCCTACCCCTTGGAGATTGTGAGTGACAAAGTCATCCCCTAACTTCGGAAGCTCGGCTCACTATCATAAGGCAAACTTCATTTTATTGCTTTTATTTTTTTGTTGCAGAAGCTTTTATACGCTTTTAGGGTGCTATTACAGCCCATTTCTAAAAAATATCTAAACTTCTCAACTTTCTCTTGCAATCCCCACTTGACTAACCCTTATAGGAAATAAAGGAGAAGATTTCTCTCCTCAAGGCAAGCATGTATTGGAGATAATGAAAAAAGATTAAAGCTCCTCTTCAAAGAATTGGGAAAGAAAGAAAAAATCCCTCATTGCGAGGGACTAGATTATTTTCAAAGAGTCGTTGTCAGCGTAATTCAAAGATTTTTACATTGCTTAAGGGGAAGCTTCTTTTGCTTGAGTTTACAATCTTGATACGATCCACAAGTATCGTCTCGCCATTTCCAACACTTTTTCAACTTCCAAGTTCCCTCTTTTTGTAATTCATATTGTGGAACGAGATAATGATGGGTTTGGTTCATAGGTATCGGAAGAAAATACTGTAGCTTATGATTACTGAATGCTATTCCTCAGAAGAAAAAAGCTTCCTGATAATTTTTTTGATCTTGTAACTGGGGAGGGAGAGTGAAAGATACAAAAGGTTGCCAATGTGTGTCTCCTAGTTTGAGTATCCAAAGCTGATGATAATTTATTTTCCCATTTCAGTTCCAATCATATACCTGTCAAAATAAAAAATCTCCGATACTAGATTCACTAGGGGAAACCTGCCAATGATCTAGTGGAACAAAATGTTCCCAAGTTTCAGTATCTAAACGATATTTAATTTCTTTTTCCTGTTGCAATACCTTAAAAAGTTCGCCTAGGGTAATTTTGGACTTTCTAATTTTTCTTCCAATCCACTCATCAAGCATTGCTCAACAAACTTTCTTTATACTTTCAGTCTTTCATGTCTGTTCGCAAGACAACAAAATCTCCTGAAATTGGTTGAGAGTGTTTTCTTTATTCTTAGAAGAACGATACATCTCTGATAAAAGTCATAGTATTTGATCAAATACTTGCAGAGAAGATCATGTTAGATTTCACGAAGTCTCCAATCTTCTCCCCTGAAAGTGATTGAATTGTATAAAATTACAATTACTCTCAAATTCTGCATCATGTTCATAGTATATACCTGTAGGTATTTCAGCACAGATTTTTTTTGCTTCATCATAAGAAAGCTCAGGATCTGTTCTTGCGAAACTTACTCCAAAAAAAAGAAGTAGAGAACTTAAAATAATAATTCTTTTAGCCATATTATTTAAGTAAGATTTTAAAATGAATTTATCTAGATTCATAAATTTTTATTTTTTTAATTGTTTATTGTTAATGACCACTTCTGATAACTTTTGCAAAAGCTGTTATACTCTTTTAGAGTGCTATTGCAATCCCCCTTATCTAAAAAGCATCTAAACTTCTTGTAATCCCCACTCATACTCCTATAGTGAAGTCAATCAGACATTCATTTCAGAAAAATAAAGAAAAAAAGACCTCTTTCTAGGACTTAGAACAGAATTTAAAGGCAAAAAAGACCTCTTGTTGGTACTAAATGTAGAGAATGATAGACAGAAGACAAAATTCAGACTTCAAAGCTCTTTAGTTTTTATCTTCTTATCATAATATCATGGCTACCACCTCAACCCTCCCAAGCATTGGGCTTGCCAAGCTCTCAAATACTTCGTATGCGGCATTTATGCGTGCATTTTCTCAACTCATTCAGCAGGCTCCTCTTGAAAAATTAGGACTTAAAGCTGATGAATGGACTCCATTTTGACCGACACTTGCTCAACTTCTGGATGCCAATCGTCAGATCCGCAAGGATGAACTGACTACGGAACTCCAAGAGCTGGACAAGCAGAGGGATACGCTTTTGAGCTATGTATTCAGCAAGATTCTCAATGAAACGAATGCTCCGGAAGACGCCATCAAACAAGCCGCTGAAACGCTTTTAGCTTTGAGAGAGCTGTATCTTGATCTTCCCAAGAAAGCACTGCGTGAAGAAACCATCTTGATTCAAGGATTCCTTGCTGATGCAGAGAAAGCTGATTTTGCAGCACATTTCACCACACTAGGACTTAGCGCTGCGCTGACCAAGATCAAAACCATCAATACTGAATATGAAACAAAGTTGGCAACGCGTTCGGCGAAACAAGTAGAAAATCCACTACTTCCTATCAAAAAACTTCGTGAAAGTTTAAGTGCAAGCTATCAGCTCTTGAGTATGAAAGCCTTTGCCTTTAATCTCATCACCCCAACATCAGAAAGTCAGACTTTTATCTTAAGATTGAACAAACTGATTGAAGATACCAACCTCGCACGAAAACAGCATAAAGCACAGCTCGGAGTATGGACAGAAGAGGGAGGCTGGGAAGAGGAAAACACTTCTGCTAATCCTTGAACGCCTCAGACATAACTCAAAGCTCTTAAAGAGCGTTCTAGGAGCCGTTCTCAGAAATGAAAGCTATACGAAAGGGGGAGAAAATCCCCTTTTTTCATTCGTCTAAAAAAGTATTAAGGAAGATTTCTGGTTTCAAACTTGCTTCTCCAAACTTGTTTTTCACAATGATATACTTATCACAGTTCCGTAATTTATTTCAATAACTGCTGATATGTCTGCTCTCCTCTTGTGATGGCTCTTGGCTATCCGATCGTTCTTTTTCCCTTTTCAGCAGTACTCTTTTGGAGAAGCGAACACTGCTCTAACTTTTATCTCTCCAGGAGAAATTCAAGAAAGACTGATCCCAACAACGATTGATGCAATCCATAGTTATTATACGAGCAATGAAAGAAGCCTGGAGTGGAATAGAAACTGGCACAAACAAATGACGGCTTCAGGATTTAAGTGTGAAATTTATGAAGAACCCTCTAGGGAAGAAGCATGACTTTGAAAGAGAACTTTTAGCTATGTAGACTGTATTCAGGTTCCCCTATCTTTGAAAGAATATTATCTCCCTAGCCGAAATCTTAGGATCAAAGAACCAGCAATTGAAGATCGGTGGAGTGGACAGCATGATCCAAAAAGAAAATGAAGTCTGATCGCTTCAGGGAATTTCCTTTATTCTCGTATTTACGATGCTAACCATCCTGAAAAACAGGAAATCTCTGATCATACGAGTAAAGCGTTCGCATTCTTTTTTATGGTTCGCTATCGTGAAACTCCACCCTATCAGCAGATTGAGGAATTTATTAGAGAATGGTCAAAACTTGCTTATCCTCAGGAAGCTACAAGTCAGGTTATTAGTAAAGAAAGTGAAGAGTCAGAGGGTAGAAAAGACTTTGCAGTCTATACCCCTTACAAAAGACAAAAAAAGAACACAAAACAAGAGCTAAGAAAAGTTTTTCAGTATTCCGTTTGGTGTTCAGCAGAAAAAAAACAATGTTTGGTATATGTAAATCAGAAACGCCTTCCTGTGACTTGAGGCATTAGAACGGATTACTTTGGAGAAATAAGCCCTTTTGATAAATACTAAGGATCATACTACTTTTCTTTTACTCCTTTGAAAGCAAAGGACACACTTGTGCATACAATTCCTCCGCAATCATTTCTCTCGTTTTCATCTCGCCTTGCTCAGCACAGGCAATCTGGATTCGCCCATATTTCTCTGCGACATAGTGGAAGGCTTCGCTTGCCTTTCTCATATGTTCGGCATCGTTTTCATGCACATCTTTGGATTTGTCCATATTGGGCTTCTCAACCTTCAAGGCCAGATTTCTACTTATTTCTGGATCTAAAGAGAGAAAAATCTGAAGATCAGGGCGAGGAATTTTGAAGATCCTGTATTCCAAGTCCTCCAGCCACGCCAAGAAACGCTCCCTTTCTGCGAGATCCTCAATTTTCCCTGCTTGATGCCCCATATTCGCCGATACATAACGATCAGAAACTACGATCTTCCCCTCATCAAGCCATTTCCTGATCTGAAAAGAAGCCGAAAACCTATCTACCGCATAGAGCACCGAAGCCTGATAGGGCGTGACCGCATTCGCATCGCCATAATGCCCATTGAGATATTCTTCCGTAGGACCTGCTGATTTCTTTCCATACTGCGGAAAATCAATTTTTTCTACCTGGTAGCCCTCAGATTTGAGACGATGGACGAGAAGTTCGGTTTGGGTTTTCTTTCCGCTTCCATCCGTTCCATCAATAACGATCAGTTTCCCTCTTTTTAGCATCATTCAAAGCATAAGAAAATAAAATCAGATCCAAATGTAAGAGTCCTTGTGAGAAAAACAAGAGAAATCTGTTACACTGATTTCAACTTTTTAAAATCAGGGACAAAAATCAGAATCGTAAATAATACTCCTATAAGATCTGTAATTGGAAAACTGAGCCAAATCGCCTGCAATTTATCCTCTCGCAAGCAAAGCATCAAAAAGAATACTGGGATAAAGACGATAACCTGTCTTAGCAAAGCTAAAATAAATGCCTTTTTTACAATTCCCAAAGCCTGATACATCGAAGAAGATACCACCTGAAATCCTACTACCGCAAAACACGCTACGACCATTTGGAGTACTTCCCCGGTCTTAGCAATCAGCTCTGGATCAGATGAAAAGAAAGGTACTAGAAAAGTCGGAACAACCCAATAAATAAGAGAAATTGCAGTTGTAAAAAGAGTCAAAATCTGAATTCAGAGAAGAACAACTTTCTTTACACGATCAAGGTTTTTCGCTCCATAATTATAACCAATGATCGGTTGCATTCCCTGCACGATTCCAAACATTGGCATCATATAAAGCTGAAGCACTTTATTAACGATCCCATAGATAGCAATCGCTTCAGTCCCCCCATAATTCCTGAGGTAATTATTAATCAGTGCTGTCGTCATACTTGCCACAATCTGCCTAAAAAAACTCGGTAGCCCAATCAGAATTATTTCTTTTGCAATCTGAAGATTGATACGAAAATGCTTGATTGCGATCGGAATAAGATTTTTTGGACTCAAATAATACCAGAGCATCATTCCACAGGAAACAGACCAAGAAATCACTGTCGCCCAAGCAGCTCCAGCCATTCCAAGACTGAACATCTTCATAAAAACAAAATCCAGAATCAAATTAGTAATTGCACTCGTAAGCATAATTTTCATACTCGTTGTTGCGTGCCCAACCGATCTAATAATATTATTATTGGACATTTCAAAAGCCAGAAAAACTGCCCCTAATAATAAAGGGGTCACATAGGACTTAGCAAACTCCATACTATCAGGCGTTACTCCGAAAAGATCCAAGAGCTGTGGCACAAAAAAAAGCGATACTCCACTCAAAAGCACAACAAACCCAAATGTCAAAAGCTGAAAGGTTCCGAATACTTGTCAGACCTTTTCATAGGCTTTTGCACCGATACTTCTGGAAATAATAGATGCTGTTCCTACTCCAAATGCCATTGCAAAAGCTCAGATAATCATCTGAATAGGAAACACCACACTTGCTGCTGCAAGCCCCTCCATTCCGACATATTGTCAGATAAAGATTGAATCTACAAAATTATATAAAGCCAGAACAAGCATTCCAATCACTGCTGGAGCCGACTGCTTAAGTAAGAGTTTTCCAATCATTTGTGTTCAGAATTGTTTTGTTTCCGCTTCCATAAGCATTATTACAAGTAAAATTCACTACTTTTCGAGTACAAACAGGAATTATAACTATTTAGAAACAAAAAAACAAGAGGAACTCAAACAAATCAAGACAAAGAGAAAAGAAAAAGTCATCTCTACAAAAGATAAGACCATTTTCAAAGCATTATTATAAACATAGTTCAAATTGTTTCAAAATTCTGCTCTTTCTCAAATTTCTACCCCATACCAAATATGAAGATTCCTACCCAAAATAGTTCCCTTCTGATAATGATATTTAATCTAATAATACAGTTTTCTGAAATAATGACCAAAAAATCTATCTGTGCTGAAGTATCCTGTAGTAGGATGAATAATTTTAATCTTAATCTCCGCTCCATCAAGAGCAACTCAAAGCTGATTTCAAGTAGCTCTTTGAATATTGACTATTCCTTTCTAAGATTTCCCACATTTCTAATATTGGAATTTAGAAACTCATTCTGAATTCTCTACTCAAAATTTATAAATCCCCTTTCTTATTTTTACAAGAAATTAAAAAAACAAGAGAAATATGTGAATATAACTTTATTTGTCAAAAATTTCTCTACTAAAAAATAGAAATTATTTTCCTTCTACAATTTCTACTCCTTCCAAGTCAAGTAAACCACCAGCATTGATCAGATTTGTAAATCCTTTTTGTTCTAAAAAACGAATCACTTCGCCTGCACGGCGCCCAGAACGGCAGTATACGTAAACTGGTGCAGTTTGTGGAATCTTCGCATAGTTCCCCGCAAAAATATCCTCCATCTTGATGTGTAAAGCTCCCTTTACATGTCCAGCAATCCATTCCTCCTCTTCACGTACATCAAGATAGATTTTTTCCTTATGTTCAAGAGTGTTTTCCTTACATTTAGCGAAAATAATACTACAAGAATGAGAAGAGTTAAAATACCATATTCCAAAAAGCGTACCCATAAAAGCAAGGATAATGGTAAGGAGAATTAAAGTTTTCTTCATTATTTCTAAGTAATAATAAACAATAAAATTCTAGTAGATTCCTTTAAAAATGCAAGAAGATTCTTAAGTTTTTCTTTTGTTGCAAATTCCTCCCAAAACACTATACTTTCCTAGTGAGTAATCTCCTCATCACGGTGGTGGATTAAAAAGCAGGAAAGTAATTCAAATTTTTTTGCCTTTTAATCTGTCTTAACAGTGCTGAGGAAAGCTCACTGCTTTTATTTTTTTCTACGAAAACGATGGTCGTAAAAAAACAATTTGAAATCGCTCGTCAATCTACCGTGCGATATGGGAAACCGGTTTCCTTTGAAATGGGGAAACTCGCAGTGCAAGCTGATGCAAGTATTAAAATGCAAATGGGAGAAAATGTGCTTCTCTACTCAACCGTAATGGAGAAAAATCCGAGAGAAGGCATGGACTTTTTGCCGCTCATGATTGATATGAGAGAAAGTTATTCTGCTGCTGGAAGGATTGGAGGTGCAGTCTATAGAAGGAGAGAAGGAAGACCTTCTGATCAGGCGATTCTTTATGCGAGGCTCACTGATAGAGCGCTCAGACCGATGTTTCCAAAGGGGATGATCAACGATGTCGTAATCTCTGTGACTCCACTTGCACTTGATCATGAAATCAGCCTTGGAGTGATGGATATTATCGGAGCTTCGCTTTCTATTATGGCGGCAGGGATCCCTTTTGATGGTCCCGTAGGTGCAGCTCAGATCGGATATCTTGATGGGGAATTTATCGTAAATCCTACCAAAGAACAGTTGGAAAAATCTGAATTAAATCTTTTGGTAGCAGGAAAGAAAGGCTCTATCAATATGATTGAATGTGAATCGCTTGAATTCCCTGATGAGCTTATGAAGCAGGCCTTCACGCTTGGACAAAAAGTGATTGATGAGGCCTGTGATCTTCAGCTTGATTTCTTGAAGACCTTAGACATTCAGCAGAAAGAAATCACTTTCAATAAGCCAAGTAAAGCAACGATGGCATTTGTAAAAACACTCTTGACCGATGAAAAGCTGCAAGCCCTTGCTGGAAATACTAAAGTACCTTTCAACGATCTTTTCAGTCAGTATGAAAAAGAAGCTTTAGAAGCAGTAAAAGAAAAAGTTGAATCCGAAGATGCAGAAGAATACACTGAAAGCAAGATCAAGATGGCAGTTTTCAATACGGTGAAAGGTTTCATCAGAAGCAGAACCCTCGCTACAGGAAAGAGAATTGACGACAGACAAATCAAAGATATTAGACCGCTTTTCTGTGAAACGGACAATCTCCCAAGGGTACATGGTTCTGGACTTTTCCGAAGAGGAGATACGCAGGTGCTTTCTACCGTAACGCTCGGAGGACCAAAAGATTACCTCGTCCTTGAAGATATGGAGCATAACGATGTTGAGCAGAGATATTTCCATCACTATAACTTTCCTCCTTTCTCTACTGGAGAAGCAAAAGCTATGAGAGGAACAGGAAGAAGAGAAATCTGACACGGAAGATTGGCAGAAAAAGCCCTTGAAAATATGATTCCAAGCAAAGAAGATTTCCCATACTCTATCAGAGTGGTTTCAGAATGCCTTGGATCTGGAGGTTCAACCAGTATGGGATCCGTATGTGGTTCTACGCTTGCCCTTATGGATGCTGGAGTTCCGCTCAAGAAGCCAGTTGCAGGAATTGCAATGGGACTTATGACTGAAACGGACGAAAACGGAGCAGTAACCAAGCATATGGTGCTTAATGACCTTATGGCAACTGAGGATTTCACTGGAGATATGGACTTCAAAGTTGCAGGAACTAAAGAAGGAATCACCGCGATCCAGCTTGATACCAAACTCAAAGGTCTGACTTTGGATATTGTGCATGAAACGATTGATAGAGCGAGTGAGGGATACAAAGAGATTATGGACTTTATGCTAGAAACCATTCCAGCTCCGAGAGCCCAAGTAAAAGAATACGCACCAAAGATTCATGTCTTTAAGATTAAACCTGAGAAAATCAAGGAAGTTATTGGAAAGGGTGGAGAGATGATCGATAAAATTATTGAACAATGCGATAATATCAAGATTGACTTTGAGGATGATGGAACCTGCTTCCTTACTCATGAAAAGCAAGAAATGATTGAAAAGGCTAAAAATCTGATCCTTGAGATTGCAACAGATCTTGAAGTAGGACAAGTATTTGATGCAAAGATTGTGAGGGTAGAAGCCTATGGATTATTCGTCCAGCTTCCAAAAGGAAAGCAAGGACTCTGTCATGTTTCTAATCTTGGTCAGAAGTTTACTGATGGACTTGAAAAACATTTCAAGGTTGGAGAGATGATCAATGTTGTAATTTCTCAGATTGGTTTTGATGGGAAAATTGCCGTAAAAAGAAAGCTTGGATAGCTAAAAATACTCCAGATAAAGAAAAACCTGAAGCAAAATTCAGGTTTTTTTAATTTTCTCTTAAAGTAACTTCTCCTCTAAAAGAGAAAAATCTGAAATGTTCATCTTAGATTTTACATGATCAACGAAAAGCTTTATCATAGTAGCATTCACTTCATGTTCTTTCTGAAAGATAAGTCGAAAAGCAAGAATCATTTCCTCATTCGTTCCTACACATTCAAAAGGCTTAATCCCTGAGATTCCAAGTAACTCTTGAAAAAGTGGAACTAATGTTTCATCTGAAAAAAGGTCATGACCAAAAATCTGAATTACCTCTTCTTTTGGCAAAAAAGCCCTCATCATCGTATAAACAAAAGCACATTTTGGACAAATTCAGCACCACAACTTTTCTCCTGTAAGTTTTGTCCCTACTAAATGAAAGTTTCTATTGCAACTGGAAAAAGAGTGAAAATACTGTGGATATTGACAGAATTCTTTAACAATTCTGATTTCATACCATTTTCTTAGCGGACTATAGAGTGAAAAATCTGAAGCAATCCACTGATTAATATAGTTTTGAAAAACTTTCTCAAATTCTGATGATTTACTCCACTGATGGTTAATCTCCATATCACAATAATGCGTATTCCCCTCATCAGCACTCTTTTCTAGTGAAGTAATTACCGCTTGATAGCCATAAAGATAGGCTACAAGGAGAGAAACAAAACAAATCGTACCAGTAATTGGCACATGACCATTGTAATAACCTTCATCAAGCAGTTTTTGGATCTGAGGAAGGTCAATTTTCCTCTGAATAATAAGCCTTTTTTTCTCTGTTGGTAACTGAGCCAGCTGATGCAAAGGATAATCCTTACCAAAGGAAAAAAGATCAAACTGCTGACCTTGTTTTTTGAGTAGCTCTACAGTTACCAACGAGTCTTTCCCTCCTCAGAAAAGAACGAGAGCTTTTTCTCCTTTTAAAGCTACTTTTTGATCATAAAGAGGAGCCGACGCATCACAAGAAAACTGAGCTAAACCCCTTGGATCGATCTGATTTTGATAAAAAAACTCTCACAATCCTTTAAGATAAAATTCCTGCCAAAAGTTTTTCTGTGCTTCATTGAGAAAAGAGGTCTGAACCAGAATTTCTTTGGTAGGAAAGAGCTTATAATAACTCACTCCTAATGCAATATGGATCTGAGAAAGGAGATGAAAAATCTGATTTTTTTCAGTTCTTATTATTGGAAATAAGTTTTTATCTTTTAGAGGAGAAAAATTAATCGTTTCTGTAAAAAATTCCTTATCATCAAAAGTATAATGAAAGCTAGCGGTCAAGGTCTCTTGTTCTCGCTCAAAAGAAGAAATACAAAACTGAGAAAACGCTTTCATAGAAAAAACCGGAAAGAATAAAGCTCGCAGCTACCTAGATAGTATAATTATTCAAAGCGGAGTTGCAAATAAAAAAAACACCTCTTGAATCATAAGAAGTGTTTTTTTGTAATTTGGAAAGCTAGATTAATCAGCATCAATCACTTCTCCATCAGCTGGTTTTTCTCCTTCAGAAGCTTGAGGCTGGTCTGGAGTAGGTTGTACCTGATATTTTTGGAAGAGTGATTGGAATTCATTTTGAATTCTCTCAATTTCAGAGTCAATATGAGTCTTCTCAGCATCTTCCTTATCTTTTACTGCCTTTCCATCAGCGATCAGCTTTTGGATTTTTTCTTTATCTTCCTCAGAAATCTTATCTTTTTGATCAGTAAGGAGGTTTTCCATCTGATAAACAAGAGATTCTAGTTTGTTCTTAGATTCTACGACTTCCTTTTTCTTTCTATCTTCCTCAGCAAATTTTTCTGCATCAGCCTTAGCTTTTGCAATATCTTCATCAGAAATATTGGTAGAACCCTGAATCGTCACTTCCTGAGATTTTCCAGTAGATTTTTCCTGAGCATGTACCTTGAGAATTCCGTTCGCATCAATATCGAAGGTTACCTCAATTTGTGGTTGTCCTCTTCTCATTGGAGGGATTCCTTCAAGATTGAACATTCCAAGTGATTTATTATCTCTTGCGAACTGTCTTTCCCCCTGAGTAACATGCACAGTTACAGCATTCTGATTGTCAGTTGCTGTTGTATAAATATTTGATTTTTTAGCTGGGATTGTTGTATTTCTTGGGATCATCACATGCGCAATTCCTCCCTCTACTTCCACAGCAAGAGAAAGCGGAGTTACATCAAGCAAAAGAATATCCTTAACATCTCCCTGCACAATTCCTCACTGAATTGCAGCTCCTTGAGCTACTGATTCATCTGGGTTCACAGTTGATTTTGGCTCCTTTCCAAAGATGTCTTTTACGATTTCCTTAACTTTAAGCATTCTCGTTGAACCTCCTACCAAAATAATGTCGTTAATTTCAGATTTTTCTAATTTTGAATCTCTCAAAGCATTCAAAACAGGATCCTTACATCTCGTAAATAAATCTGAAGTGATATTCTCAAACTGAGCTCTAGTCAAAGATTCATCAAGATTCCTAGGAAGTCCATCCGTTCCTGTGGTAATAAACGGAATAGAAATATCTACTCTTTCTACAGAGGAAAGCTGTTTTTTTGCTTTTTCAGCTTCATCTTTGATTCTCTGCATTGCCATTGCATTCCCTTTGAGATCGATCCCTTCCTTAGTTTTGAAAGCATCAACGACATAATCAATAATTCTTTGATCCCAATCTGCACCTCCAAGCTGAGTATCCCCAGAAGTAGAGAGTACCTGGAAAGTCCCTTCTGATCCGATATCAAGTACCGTTACATCAAAGGTTCCTCCTCCAAGATCAAATACTACAATCTTTTCATCAGATTTCTTCCCTTCTCCATAGGCAAGAGCTGCAGCAGTTGGTTCATTAATAATTCTTTCTACCTTAAGACCTGCGATTTCTCCGGCAGCCTTGGTTGCGTTTCTCTGAGAGTCGTTGAAGTAAGCAGGAACAGTAATCACCGCCTGAGTAATCGTTTCTCCGAGGAATTTTTCCGCATCAGCCTTAAGTTTTTGAAGGATAAATGCAGAAATCTGTTCAGGTTTATATTCTTTTCCATCAACCACAATCAAGATTCCTCCATCACTTCCTTCTTTGGTTTCATAAGCCATATTAGCGAGTTCATTTTTTACCTCAGAATACTTTCTACCAATCCATCTTTTCACCTCATATACGACATTTTTTGGCTCCAAAATCGCCTTTCTCTTTGCTAAATCTCCAACGAGCAATTCATCCCCCTTGATATACACGATAGAAGGCGTGGTTCTATTTCCCTCTGCATTTGCGATCACTTCAGATTTGTCACCAAGCATATAGGATACACAAGAGTTTGTCGTTCCAAGATCAATTCCAATAATTTTTGCCATTTTAATAACTATGTAAACAAAATAAAAGTCTGAATACTTCAGATCATAGGCTCAGAAAAGTCAGATTTTTTATTTTTCTTTTTCTTCTCCGTAGCACCTAAAGTATATAGATGCTATCAAAAAATGCAAGAGATTTTGAAGATTTTCTCAATTTATGATCTGACCTAGCATTTCTCCACACTTCAAGAGAGCAAAGAATAAACATAAATGATCTTTTTACTCTTTAAAAACCATCTTCCTCGCAACTAAAAAGGAATTATTAGCTTTTCTCCAGTCTAGCACACGATTCCCTTTCTTATCAAGGTAATACAGCTCTTCTACGACGAACCCTGACATTTCAGCCAGCTTTTTGAGTTCATTGAGTCAAAAAAGATGATAATATCTATAATGAGTTCCTGTCTTGGATTTTCGAGGAATAAAGAGATCTCTTCGACTAAAATGTCCTCATGTAAAGAGAGATTTCACCATAGAGAGTATAAGTGCTTTCCAATGCGTTTTTAGAAATCGCTCTGAAAAAGCCCAATTAGTAAAAATCAGCATCCCTTCGTAGTTAAGTGCTCTATAGGCGTTTTTCATTACTACTAATCTCTCTTTTTCAGTGGGAAGGTGCTGAAAACTTGCACAAGCTACGATCAAATCAAGAGATTCCTGTTTACAGGACTGAAGATGACTTAGCATATCAGTACAAAAAAAATGCTGATCAGGATTTTCCTCTTGAGCATAACTCAGAAGTCCCTCTGAAATATCAATTCAAGTATAGGAAAACTTCTTTTTGAACTGCTGATTTAAGAGAGAAATAAATCTTCCTCCACCGCAGCCCAATTCTAGGATTTTAGGGATTCTAGCGGAAAGTTTACTTATACTTTGGAGCAAAAGCTCGCCCTCAGGTCGATATTTTTTTCTCGTCTGATGATATTTTTTGGCTTCTGTGGTATAAAAATCAGCAAGGTCCTGTACAATACTCATCTCAAAAAAAAAGATAGGATAAACGGAGTCAGTGTATGATTTTTATCTCTGATTGCAAGAAGTTAAAAAAATCTAATTTTTCTTATTTTTTATAAAATGTAAAGGATGATCGTTTTAAAGTTGTTAGAAAAATTTGAACTTTTTTGATTTTTAGAGTACACTTGGGTGATAATTTATTTCTTTCTTACATCACCATGGTTTATATTCCAGAAACGCTTATTGATGAAATAGAAGAGCTCAAAGAACTCTGAAAATTTGATGAAGCGATTAGGATCGTAAATAGCATTCTCTCTCGTGATCCAAGCAATGAAGACGCGATTTTGCAGATTGCAGATATTCAATATCGCAGAGGAGAAATAGGGAAAGCTGATAAGGCTGTCGATTTTCTCAATGCACAAAAGAAAAATAATGATCCCTTAGGGCTCTATATTAAAGGACTCTTGGAAATGGAAAAAAACAACTGGAAAGAAGCCAGAAACTACCTTTCTAAAGCGATGGATATGACAAATGGGACCAATCACGAAATCCTCAGATGCTATGGACTCTGTGAATATTGGTACGGGAACAGATCAAAGGGACTTAGTTATATCAAAGATGCCTTTGCACTTGATAATAAAGATGCTGAAGTCATTTATAATCTAATTCAGATATATATTCTCGAACAAGAATACAAAAAGGCACAAGAAATGATTGCCTACTTCAATAAATACCAAGAATCACTTAAGTTTATAGATAAAAAACCTGACTTTTATCAGACGAAAATTTCTCTCTTTGAAAAATTTATCAAAGCGAAAAAACTTTTTCAAATCAGAAAATAATTATCCACTAATAATCAGCAATCTGAGAAATTCTCCTTTATTTTAATCTTCATGAGTTATGAAAACTAAAGTATCACTCTTCAATCCTATTACTACTGCTACGAAAACGATTATTAGAGCCTATAGATTTCCTTTGCTGTTGATTAGTATTTTGATGGGAATCCTTATTTTTGTCATGAATGTATTCCTCGCTGGAGCCTTATATGGAAATAGCTTCAATACCCAAATGAAAGACAAACTCTGAGTTTATATCTATTTGAATGCTACGGCAAATGAAAAACAGACTGCTATTGCACTTAAATCAGCATTGGAAGCTAAAGGACTCAAAGTAGATTATGCCTCTAAACAGGAAGCTCTTAAGTTCGTAGAGAAGAGGGTTCCAGATCTGACTACCACCTTAAAAAAATATAATCTCGAAAATCCACTCCCCTCTACGCTCTATATTAGATATGGGAGTCAGACAGAATTTAATATGATGAAAACCATTCTAGAAAAAAACAAAGATCAGATCATGAATATGGACGATCTCTCTGATAATGCGATCAAAACTCAAGAAAAAAGAGTCCTCAATGTGATCAATCTCTCTAATTTCATTCAGAGCTTTGCATATCTCGTTGTTGGAGCCTTGGTACTAATTATTATTGCCTTTGCTATTTTCTTTTTGAGAACAATATTCTCCTATTTTATCAATGATATTCAGGCAAAAAAACTCATTGGAGCAACAGCTCACCAAATCATCCAACCTTTCTTGAATGTCATATTTATTGCATTGGTAGTTGCATTCCTCTGAGCGCTCCTTCTAACTATTGGGACACTTATACCTCTTGATACTTATCTTTCAGCACTCTTTAACTTTAATATCTTTAGTTACTTAACAAGTATTGGTCTTGATATTCTAGCAATTTGAATCCTTGAAATCTGAATCATTATGTTGCTCTTGATGGCTATTTCCTACCGCTTTATTCTAAGGCTTCATAGAAAGCTGAAATAAAAGAAAAAAAAAGAGATTCTTGTGTTAGACTCTCTTTTTTTTAGTAAAATATTGAGAGAAGAGCACAAGATCGCTTTCTTCTAGAAAAAAGATAAAAAATCTGTATACTACATTCAGTTTTTTATTTTTTTTGAACAGAAAATCATGGGAAGATGGCATAGTATTGCGGCAAAAAAAGCCTCTTGAGATGCTAATAAATCAAGGATCTATAGTATCGTAGGAAAGAAAATTCAAATCGCGGCTAAAAATGGAGCTGATCCTAAAATGAATCCTGCACTAGAAATGATGCTGGAGAAAGCTCGTTATCACGGATTACCAAAGGATGTCGTTGAAAGGGCAATTTTGAAGGGTTCTGGACAACTTGAGGGAGAAGAGATGAAAGAAGTTTTCTATGAAGGATATGGACCCAATGGATCTGCTCTCTTGATCAAAACCGTAACTTCCAATACCAATAGAACTTCTCAATCTGTGAGGACTACTCTCCAAAAAGCAGGAGGTTCTATGGCTGAAATTGGAGCCGTTTCTCGACAATTTAAAGAGCAAGGACTTATCGTTATTGATGGAAAAACTGAAATGGTTGAAGATAAAGGAAGACAACTAGAAAAAATCACGCCTTTTGATCCTGAAACACTAGAAATGGAAATCATGGAGCTTCCTATCGAAGACCTCCATATCGAAGGACAAACTGCTGAGGTTTATAGTTCCAAAAACGATTTTATAGAAGTCAGGAAAGCTATTGCAGAACTTGGCTATCATATTGCTGAGGCAGATATTCATTTCTTTGCCGATAATCAGATTAGCCTTAGTGGAGAAGATAGAGAAATCTTTGATCATATCCTTGAAGCTCTCAATGATGACGAAGATGTTGATCAGGTATATCATAATCTCACAGAATAAACCTTATTAACCAGTTTCTAATAAAAAAAAAGACTGACGCTTCTCATGGTCAGTTTTTTTAATAGGTTTGGACTCATCACTCGAGATAAACGAGTTCAACTCATGCATCATGTAATACCTGTTCACTAAGCTGAGCATCATGAAATTTTTTCTCACAAACAACGCGACGAATCCCGCAGCTCACAATTAAATGCACACAGTGCCTCACATAACATGGCGTCATCTTGGTATACAAGGTCGCTCATTCTAGACTTATTCCCTGACGAGAAGCATTTGCAATAGCATTGAGTTCTGCACAGCAATTTCTCATACAGTGTTGAGTTGTTTCTCCTGTATCTTTAGTGATTGTCCATATCTGATGTCAAAGATCATCACAGGTTTTACTCCCATGAGGAGCATCTACATATCCTGTAGCAATCAGTTTTCCCTCCTTCACAATTACACAACCACTTCTTCAGCGATCACAAGTCCCCTTCTCCCCCACTACACGACAAATATCCATAAAATATTCATCCTGAGAGATTTCTTCTGGTTTAAGATGTCCATGATCTTTTATTGTCCCTGTATCGTGCATTACTAGAGTTTTAAGGTAAAATGCTGAAGTTAATTATATGTAAAAAATCTGATTTTTGCAACTCTTTTGGAATGTAAATCAAAAAAAAGCCTGACCTCACGATGAAGCCAGCTTTTTTTTGGTATGAAAGCTACCAATTATTTTTTGATAACATATCCAATATCTTTGAGTTCATAGCTATTATTTCTATAGACATCATAGATCACTTCTGCTACTGTTCCTCTAATCTCATTTTTTAGGTCTGATTTTGGAGTGATAGCATTGATATAGGTTCTATAATTC
>CAJZIX010000013.1 GCA_916049765.1 uncultured bacterium | reverse complement strand
TACACTCTTTCCCTACACGACGCTTTTTCAATCTTGGAAATAATTTTAACTGATGTTCCTCCATTATTATCTAGGAAAGATCTGATTTCTTTCACATTTTCCCCAGTCCTAATAAACGAAGCTGCTACATAAGCAATTCCCATTTTAATTCCAAAAAGAATATCCGTCTTATCTTTGTCAATCATCGCAGGAAGTCAGATTTTTACTCAAGGAAGATTGATATGTCTTTTTGATCCAATCTCAGCATCATTAAGTGCTTTTACGACCAAGTGATCTTTTGCAATACCTCCACAATAAGCAATCCTGAATCAATAATTACCTGTTGTCCAATTTCTACATCTTTGAGAATCCCTGGATAATCACAAAAAATATCTGAATCTTCAGTCAATTTTTCCAGATCAACAAAAATATTAAAAGTCTGATTTTTCTTTACTTGAAGAGGAATTTCTCTCATCCCCGTTCTAATATCAGGTCCTTTTGTATCCAAAAGCAAACTCAAATGAGTCCTTCCCTCAGCATTTAATTTATTGATCTCTTTCATAAGAGATTCTGAAGATTCTGGAGTAGCGTGTGTAAAATTAATCCTAATAACATCAACTCCAGCATCTGAAAGCTGAATAACTTTTTGAGGATCATAATCATCTCTAACCGTTGCAATAATTTTCGTAAGTTGCATTTGCATCAAAAAAAGGAATAAGTATTTAAAACGCTACTCAGCTTACGAAAAAGTCCCAAAATAGCAAGATTTTTTAAAAAGATTAATCCTGTGCTATAAAATCCGTAAATAATGCTTGTGTTTTTTGAACGCTCTCAACCACAGAAAAATTTGATATCCAAGATCATATACTACAAAACAAATCCATTCAGACTTTATTCTTTCTCCAAAGATAAGGCTTAAGTGGCTTCCAAATATGTTCTATAAAATACCAAGAATAAAAGTTGTCCTGTGTAAGTTGAAGCATATTCTGACTAACATCTGACTGACATCTACCGTCCAGCTTTTCATACAAAAAATTTTCAGTCATTTTATGACCAGAAGTAGGATGATCCAACATCGTCAAAAAATAATAGGTCAAAGCTGCTTTAGTTTCCTTAACATCAAGAAAAGGGTAGTTCATCATCCATGCCATATCTCCCGTCATATTCTTCATTTCATTGAGATATCACAAAGAAGCCTGATACTTCCATTTAAGTTCTTGCTGATAACTCTTCTCTTGATCAAGAGGATAGGCTTCCCAAAGCTGTTTAAAAGCCTGTAAATGATGCTTTGGAATAATCTGCTGCTCTGCGAAATAGAGCATATCTTGCATCAGAAAATTTAATTTTGAAAGTGTTATTGAAGTTTCTGATTCAGAATTGTATTTACTCAATTTAAAATAAAGCAATAAAGCAGATTCAAGATATTTTTTCCCCTGATCAAGATCTCACTTCTGATAAGAATAAAAAGCCGCTTGTTCCAAAAAATTACCGATATGTTGAGCTGTAGTATACCCATAATTAGCTCCTCCAAAAGGGAAAAAACTATCAGCCACCCATTCTTGAGTATGAATCGCTGTTATCAAACGAGAAAGTTCTCAGTTTTCATCTAATTTTTGAAGAAACTGTTCCATTTGAAGCCCAGAAAAATATTCTTCAAAACTAATATCATAGAAATGCCCAGAAACAACGCCTTTTTCTACTTCTTCAATTGTTTGATCTCCATGCCACATCTTATTATGATGGAGTCTAATGGCTTTAATTTTATGAAAATCAGATAACACATAGGCAGATTCTGATCTAGAAAAAGGACTATTATCATAAAGAGGTTTCAACATATCATCAAGCTCTTTAACTCAAGAAAGCTGAAAGGTATAGCCCAAGTTTTCTTCTTTTGGAATATGAGGAAGTAGATCAAGCTTTAAATCCTCTTCACTACCAAGATATGAAGGGATCCTAAGTGGTCTCATTCGCCAAATTCCGTAACCAAGGAGCATCGCAAGGAATACTCATCGTAAAATCAGTCTTTTTTTCATGATACATGATATAAGAAGATAAAAGATAAGATAATTATATATATATGCAATTTTTACAAGTTCTTGAGTACTTTTATTCTCTCAAAATTTTAAGCACTTTATCAATAATCTCAGGAGAAAGATTATTTCAATATTCTGGATCAGGGTTAAAATCTGTTTTTAGCATTTTTAAAAGCCTCTGAGGAGAAGGCTCTTCTCAATCCATATACCCATTTAAAAAATCCTCATAGGAAGTTTCCCAAGGCTGACAAGAAGCATATTGATAGGTACCTTCAAGTTGCCCATTCACACAGAGCCTTAATTGCACTTTACAAGGGACATCAGTAAATCCATTTTGAAATCTATACGCTTTTACAAAATGCCCAGCTTGCACCTTTTCTCATCGCGGAGCTTCACAAAATTTACGAGGATTCTGCTGGAGAGAAACTTCATTTGCCTCTTGTGAAAACGCTCATGTTAAAGGTCAAGAAATGATATGAGGTTTATCGTTTGGAGCGAGTTGTCCATGAAGATTGAAATCAGCATTTTCATTTTTTGGAGATTTAGAAGGCTGAATAAACTCATCTGTGGTAATCGCCTTTTCAGTATTCGTCGTAATATGAGAAAGATGCTTAATATTACCCTTCAAATTTTCATCACAAGAAGCCTGAGTAAATTTTCCAGAAAGTTTTCCATTTTTACAGGTTCTTCTCTGAAGATTACAAATATTTGGAGCATCACTCCTCTGCTCGTATGCCAAAACTGATGCTCAATGTTCAATTTCATATCCCCATGGAGTCATACAGCTTTTTTCCTCAAAAATTTTCTCTTTAACTTTATCTTCCATTCCATAAAGGAGAACCACATATCTTACCGCTCCTTCTGGCAATTCTACGATATCACCTCTCAAAAGATATTCAAAAACCATATTGATAAAGACTGAACGATCTTCTAAAGTATTCCACAATGCTCCATAGGCTTTTTTAGGAGTTTTGAGCTTCAAAGGAGCATCACCAGTGTGTACAAGAGATCAAGAAGTAGTTTCTCCTTTCTCTATCGTTCAGGTAATAAAATCTAAGCCCGTATTCTGTTCTGAAAAAGTTCAAGAAAACTGATCTCCTGTAGAGATAAAGCTTCCTGTCAAAGAAAGAATTTCATGAACACTTCATTCTCCTCCAGATCACACTTGATTTTCTCTTCCGGTTCAGAGTTCAGATTGTTCCGTTCCAGAAAGGACGCTTCCTGTTCAAAAATCTTGAATCTCTTCTTGCTTTTCCTGCTCTGGAAACAGATATTTCCAATCTTCTGGTGCTCCATGCTCTCACAGTTCTGGATTTCCAAAGAGTTCATGAGTTTCTCCATTATCCGCCAAAAAAATTCGTTGCATAGGCTTCAGATTTCTCGCCTCTCGTTCCTGACGATACGATTCATTTGCATTTGGATTGACATTTACAAAAATCGTCGCTCAAAAGAAAAGAATCAAAGTATAAGCGAGAAAGGACAGAACATTCGGTTTTGTTAATCTTTGAGGTTTAATTTTCCTAATTCTTTTAATGGCCATAAGCTTTTTTCAACGTAATCAAATAAAGTCTACAACAATTATACTTGACAAGAGAAAAAAATGCAAATTTTGGAAAACTTTTTTCTCTTTTCCTCTGGATAAAAAAAGAAATCAAACTGACTTCTACAGAACTTATTTAAAAAATAGGAAATCAGAATTCTCTCCTCTTTCCTCAAAGCACTACAGTTCTTGTTGAGCTAATGCTTCAGCCTTTGAAAGATCGGCAATACAGGATAAAGTTGGACAAATAATCATGTCAGAAACTTTCTTGTAAGTCCTAATCAAATTATCTTCCTCGAGCTGATCATCAAGTAAATCTTTCATAATTCTGAAACTCTCCTGAGAACTATCTTCAACCGTTTCTCAAAAATCATCTTGAGTCAGAATTTCATTTTCTCTTTTCTTGAGCCAAGCTTGATTGATAGGATGCTCAGAACTCAATTCACTCAAAGGTAAAGTCTGCAGCATACAGAAACTTGATTTTAAGCCAATCTCATGATCACGATAAATCTGTCCTATACAAGTATCTAATTTTCCGCTTTCGATTCCAATTCCCGTAACAAAGACGAGCTTTTTCATAATCGGAATATGATCATCATTTCCAAACCCATTCTCACTCAACAAAAGATGTTTATTGATAGGAAAACCTTTTTTGAGATAAATTTCTCGTACTTTATAGCCCTTTTTCTGAAACTTTTTTTCAAAAGCAAAAATCAGATCATACATCTCTTCAATATTGATATGCGTAATAACGACTTGTGGCTTAATACCTGTTGCCGTTTCAATTCTTTTTAAAGTAAGCTCAATATGCTGAATACAAGGAACTTCCTTTTTTGTCATGGGAGTATTTTCAATAATATGTTTAGCATTGATGCAGACCAAAATATCTAAATCTGGTTTAAACTCTGCAATCAGCTTTCTTTTATTTTCTCCATCATATCCAGAAAAAATTCTGGTAGCAAAATCATCTTTCAGGAGCTTTCCATTAATCTCTACATAGAGTTTTCCTGAAGTCTGAGCGATTCTTTTTCCTAATTCTTGAGTCAAAAGATGAAGATATTTTTTGTTATCAAAATTACTTTCCATTCGTTGTTGAGAAGTAAAAGTTTTTTCCATTATAGAGGATTTTTCTTAGTTTGTCAAAAGATGTGATAATTTTTCTTGCAAAATCCTTTACAAAATATAAAAAAAGGTCAGGTTTTTATTTTCTCATTCAAAAAATCTGATGGAAAATTGAGAAAAGATCCGCCCTTCACGAGATGAATATTTTATGGAGGTCTGTAGAGCTATTGCAAAAAGAGCTACTTGCGATCGTTGAAGAAGCGGATGCGTAATTGCGAGAGCAAACCAAATTTTGGTAACTGGATACGTTTGAGCTCCTAAAGGACTCCCCCACTGCGATGATGTAGGACATCTTCTAAAAACTCTTCAACATAACGATGGACACAGCTCTCAACACTGCATGAGGACCGTTCACGCAGAACAAAACGCGATCTGTCAGGCTGCAAAACTCGGAATTGCTCTGGATAAAGCGACCTTATACTGCAAAATGACTCCTTGTAGAGCCTGTGCAATGATGATTATCAACTGTGGGATTACTCGCGTTGTCTGTGAAAAGAAATACCATGCTGGAGAAGAATCTGAAGAAATGTTTAAAAAAGTCTGAATTCAGCTTGAGTTTTTTGAGGAAGAAATAGAAGAATATACATAACATTCCAGAAAATCCTTTGAAAATCATTTCCAAAACCATAGACTTGGTGATCGAAAATAATCTGTTTACTTTTTTTCTTATGCTCTATGCAACTTACCGTAAATCCAGCACAAAGATATGCTAAAATGAGAGCTCATACCGCAACGCATCTTTTACATGCCATACTTACTCACATCTTCCCTGATACCAAGCAAGCAGGATCTCTAGTAGATAACGATCTTTTGAGATTTGATTTCTACGCAGAAAGATTGTTGACTCCATTTGAACTTGCGATGATAGAGAAAAGGCTCAATCAAATGATTTATCTTGCCTGTGAAGTAAACGTTGAAGAAATGTCTCTTGATCAGGCTTCCAAACTTTGAGCAAAAATGTTTTTTGAAGAGAAGTATGGAGATATCGTCCGTGTTGTTCAAGTCATTAATAAAGCACTTCCTGCTGAATTACAGCAAGACGACAATCCTGAATATTTTTCTCATTTTGAGGACTTTCTTTCTCTAGAATTCTGCGGAGGAACCCATGTAGCAAATACAAAAGAAATCGGAGCGTTTAGTGTTGTTTCGCAGGAAGCTGTTGCCTCTGGAATCAAGAGGATCACCGCACTCACTTGACCAAGAGTACTTGAAAAAATAGAAAATCTGACTTCTTTACTTTCAAATCTTACACAACTTTTGGAAGTAAAATCTTTCGCACAACTACCAGAAAAAACAAATAAACTCCTCAAAGATTTTTCTGAAGCGAGATCCCAACTTGAGGCTATGGAAGCCAAAATAATCCATTCCTTACTGATTTCAGGAGAAAAGAAATCAAATGCAGATTTTGATATTATTATGAAAGTACCTACCGATATGAATTTTAAAACACTCGGTGCTGAAGCCAAACAAACTTTTGCAGGGAAAAATGTGCTTCTCGCCACAACTGCTGGAAATTTTTTGCTATTCACTCAGCCAGGAAATTCTGCTAAAGCTCTAGCTCAAAAATTAGGCTTGAAAGGAGGAGGTAATGATATGCAAGTTCAAGGAAGAGATGAAAAAATAATAGAATTACTCTAAGTGGTTTATCTTTCCCAAAAACAAGGCAAAAGAAAATTATTTCTTCTCACAAACGAGAAGATGACCAGTAATCGTTTTACTATCACAAACATCACGAAGTGGCATAATCCCAGTATGAAATCAGCATTCTTGTGCTGATTTTTCAAGCTCTTCAATCGTATGAGGGAATTGTTCAATTTTAAATTTCTCCCCATTAATCGTCCAGGTAAAAAGCCTTCTCTGGAGAAAATGACCAATCAAAAGTTGTCCCTCTTGCTGCAAAATACGATAAGCTTCAGCGAAAAAATGCTCAGTATTTTCAATATGCTCCAAGAGGAAAAAAGCTGAAAGCAAGTTGAAAGATTCGTCTTCAAAGGGTCGATCTTTTTCTAAATCACAAACGACTTTTTTGATTCTTCCGGGATGCTTGGAGAGGAGCTCTTTTGCACAGTCACAGGCGATATATTCATCAGGATTGATAACTTTGAGCTGATCATACATCCTCCCATCACCTGCTCCAAGATCCAAAATACGAAATCCCTTCCTCTCTCTAGGGACAAATCTCCTAAAATCCAAACTATAAAAAGAATTCAGATGAGGTCGATATTTTTTATATTCATCTTTGGTACGATTATAGCCTTCCTCTGGAATAAGAAGTTCTACATGTTTGCTATCATAGGTCATAACTACATAGTAATTAATGATTTAAAAAAAAGTTATTTTAAGAGATCAAAAAATTTGATTAAAGCGGATGATTTTTAATTCAACATTCCTTGGAGATAAGGGAAATGTTTTTTAAGTAGTTGTAAAATTTTTTGTGGATAACAAAAAATATTTACTTCAGCATGGTTAAAATCCGTTCTTCTACTATGCACTGAAGCCACTAAATGATCATCAACAATAAGAGAACGAAGATCATCATCAAGAAAAGGATCAACATCTTTCTCTTTTCGCTGACTTCAGATACAAAATGATTTCCATTCCATAAAAATACCCAATTTCCCACGATCTTCTTGCTTAAGTAATCCCAATATCCATCAAGACAACTTTTCTTGAAAAGTAAGTATCAAACCTCCTTCCCAATCAATATTTTCCTCATGTGCATCAATAGGAACACGAGCACTCCACACTGCTACTTCTGGACTATTAATAACATTATAGGTATTAAGTATAGAAAATGAAGGGAGTGATTTAGTATTAGGATCATTTGATAAAGCTGTCAAAAACTCCTGTTTGTTTATTAAAGGATCAACAAATGGTACCGTATTATTGGTTTGATCGTCTCCAGAAGTTTGAATACGTTTATCCATTCCTTCGGTATGTAAAATAGTAAAAATCTGGCTAAAAAAGCCCTAACTGCTGAGGTTGCTCAGTTTTTTTCTTTTCTTCTTGCAAAATTTTCTGAAGATTTTTAAAGCCTCGTTTCTGGACAAGGATCTCCTCCCATTTTGCGAAGTCTATGGTTAATCTCATCTTTTCTAAAGGATAAGCTTGAAGCTCAGGCACCTGCATCAGCAGAATAAGTTCCTTGGAAAAGAAGGCATCCTCCTTTCAGTTGATCAGCTTTTCTTTTATTTCACATTGGATTTCATCAAGATGAGTATAGATTTGCTCTATTGTTCCGTATTTTTTGATCAAGTCGGAAGCTTTTTTCGGCCCAATCCCTGCAACTCCTTTGACATTATCTGCCGCATCTCCAATCAAAGCCAAATAATCCACAATTGACACTGGAGCGAAGCCAAATTCTTTCTCAAAATCTGGAATTTTTGTAGTGATATGTTTGAGAGGATCGGTCACGATGAGATTTGGAGCGAGGAGCTGTTTTAAATCCTTATCAGAACTAAAAACCTGAATCAAAAGATCAGGATTCTGCTGATGAAGAGTAGCTAAGGTCCCAATACTATCATCTGCTTCATAGCCAGGAGCCGTAACCGTAGGAATTCCTAATTCTGAAACCAACTCCATAACCAAAGGGATCTGAGCTTTGAACTCGTCTTCCAGCTTCGTTCTATTTGCTTTGTAAGCCTCATATTTCTCTTTTCTCTTGGTCTTAACCGGAGAATCCCAGCAAATCACAAAATATTCCGGCTGCTCGAAAAGCAGTTTGAGCATCATACGGATAGAACCATAGATCACATTCTGATTTTGCCCTTGAGCATTGATCATCGGAGGGAAAGCATACCAAGCTCTAAAAAGAAATCCTGATCCATCAACGAGCGAAAGCCTTTTCATTGAGAAAATGTGTGAAATAAAACAAGCAATAAAGCTAATTGTAAAGGAAGCAGGTAAAATTGCAAGAGAAAAAAAATGGGCGAAACTTTAGCTCAAAAATATCGATGTTTTTTGCAAAAAATAAAAAATACGCTATAATTAGCATTATTCATCCAATAAGACCATAGCATCATGAATATTGATAAAGCGATTTCACTCACAGCATCCAAAGAAGAAAGAGAAGCACAAAGAATATTAGACTCTATAAACGGAGATAAAGAACTTCTCTACTTGTTGATCATGAAAAAAGGAGTAAACGATCTTTTGGAGAAAATCTACAAGGAAGCATGAGAATATTCAGCAGAAAAGCGAATAAATGAATGCGCTATTCCTCTCCTAAACTCCCACTTTTTAGATAAAAAAGAAAAAGAAGTTCGATTTCTTAAGTTTTATAATCATACTATAGAACAAATAATAGATGATTCTGAATGGTTGGCAAGTACAACAATTCCTAAACTCTTAAACATGAAAATTCTTAACAAAACCAAAAGGAATGAGCTTTATATTTCATTTTTTGATAAAGCTTTAAAAGAAGTTCTCAAGGAAAAATATGATAACTTTTGGTTAAACGAAGCGATACCGGAACTTCTTAAATGTAGAGATCTTCCAATAACTGAAATCAAACCTGACTATCTTAGCTTTCTTGATCATTTAATACAAAAAGCTAATATTCAATTCAACGAAAAAAATGAAAATAGACAAAAATGGGGAGCTAATTGGTCAAAAACTATTATTCAAGAGCTACTCATAGAGCCTATTTTAACCCCAGAAGAAATAAATCACTATAGGAATAATCTCAGCTATAAAATAGAAACTCCTATTGTAGAGGTAGAGGATTGAGAAGAACTATGAGAAGACCCCAATTATGACAAAGTAGACTTAAAAGATTTAGTAAGCAATTTAAAAGAGATAGAGAGTACTGGATATTATTCTGCAGATGATTTCAAAAAAATTGCATGAAAAATAGCTGCATATTCTCAATCAGAATTAGAAAATAAAAGCAAAAAAGATCAGATTTTTAGTTTTGAAGTTCTTAATAACATTGACTCTGATATCTTAGAGGTCCTTGAACAGTATAAAGCCCCCTTATCTCTAGAAGATATAAAACTAATCAATACAAAATGAGCTAATGTTTTTCTCTATCAAAAAAAACTAAAGGAAATTTCAGAAATTTCTACCGTAAACGATCTTATGGAAGTTCTATGCTTTGATAATAAAGATAAACAGCTCGAAGAACAGATACAGTATATTAAAAACAAATTCAATTCCTGAAACCAATCAGTACATCATTTATCTTATCGCGATATAAGAGAAAAGATACTCAATCACCCTAAGAAGCTAAAGCCAATATTTGATATTTTATTGATGGGAGAAAAGGATTGTGAAAATCAAGACGAATTTTGGCAAAGATTAGCATGAGAAATTTTTGATAAAATTGACGAAGAAAAGATAGATGAAGATGTTGTAATACTAAAGGAGTTTATAGATAGACTACGCCCCTCTATTCCCAATAAAGAAGGATTACGAGTATTTATAACGGAATATTTTAATATCAAAGAATACCGCTCCGATAAAGAATGATATATAGATACTGCTAGGGTAATTAGCGAAATTATTGGAAATTTCTTTACTCTTGAAAGAAGAAAACATCCGTGATCTTTACCAAAATACCAAAATTTTTATTCATGAACGCTTCACCAATTAATAGATTATCATTCTAAAAAATTAAAACCAATGTTTGATGTAATACTGATGGGAGAAAAGGATTGTGAGGATCAAGAGAGATTTTGGAAAGTATTACTATGAAAAATTTTTAATAAAATTGATAAAAAAAGGATAGATGAAGATGTTAACCTGCTAAAAGAATTTATAGATAAAATAAGCCCTTTTATTAACAATAGAGAAAATCTTCGAATATTTATGGCTTATTATTTTGATATCAACAAGTATCGCTCTGATAAAGAATGGTGGATACAAACTGCTACTACGATGATCAATAGACCAATTGAAAAAGCTCATACTATAAACGAAAATAACTTTTTTAAAGCTTCAGAAGCAACCTTTACTCTCTGCAAAGACGAAGTTATTTCAGAAAGAGAGCCTGATTTTATTTCTTATCGCAGAAATCGAAACAATGAGACTGAAAGCTATGAATATAGTGATGATATAATAAGTTCTGAATATCGATATACAAAAGAAGGGGTATATAGAAAATCTGATCACCGAGGAAAAGTAGCTTCTTGTATCTGGGACCTCTCAGAGGAAAATTACTGGGATGATGACGAATCAGATGAGGATGATGCTCCAGATGAGGAGGACGCTGAAAGTCGAAATCAATATCGAAATGAAAATGCGGTCGTAGCATTTTGCCCTCGAGAAAAATTTACTCCCTTAAAGAAATATTTATTAAAATTTAAAGGTGAAGATTGAGACATTCAAGATATTCCCACTATCCCTTTACAATATTTATGAAAAACAGGAGGCTCACTTGCTGCAGAATTTGGGGAAAAACATACAACATCAATTTTAGATCTGGATACGCCTCTAGATCACCATCGAAACCATCATTCAGATTACATTACCCTATTCCTTGAGAAATAGGAGAATAAAAAATAAATTAAAAACTCTGAATAGGACACGAAATACGATCTCCTATCCGAGCTTGAGGAGCTTAATACGATTTTTCCTGATCAGTTGAAGACATTCCTCTTGGCCAGAAATTTTAAGTTCAGGATTACTAACAATAAAATCCAAAAGCTGATCCTTGATTTCATATTGCTTCTTTTGTAAGGAAGTTCCTTGAATAATAAGATCAGTTTTTTGATACTGATTAAGCCACTTCGCAAAATATACTAAAAGCTCCCCATCATTCATCGTAAACTGGAATATCGTTCTATCTCCGTGCTGAAGTGTACTTGAAGTAATAAAGATTCCCAGTTCCTGTAAATGAGGAAGATAGGCTTCAGAAAAGTCATTTACAAACTGATTCCAGATACCAAAAAGCGGAATATGTGCCTTTGCGGAAAGAAGCTCATTATTTTTGATCTCAAAGTTCCCATACAGAAACACCAAAGCAAAAAGATAAGAAAAAAATTCTTCATCAGATTCAGGAGAAAACCAACTTTCCTTTAATCCACGGATAAAAGTCCCTTGTTGCTCTTTGCTAATTTGACAGGATATTCCAAAATTATTCAAAAGATCGTGTTGAAGCTTCTCTACATCTCTGGAATAAAAAGGCAAAAACCGATATTTCTCCCCTGTTTCCTCATTAAATCAAGAAAACATCGCCAGCGTTCTCTCGAGCATTGAAATATTAAAACGATAGTCTGAAAGCTGGTTCTCTTGAAGATAAACTACCTGCATCCCTTCTCCTAAATTTTTGAGATTCATCAGCTTTCGCTGTTTTTTATGATAAGCTAAAATTCCTTTATCATAGCTCGAAATCTGATAGCCAGAAAGTGAAAAACGATACTCCTTGAGCTGAGGAATATTCGGATTTTCCACACAGAGTAGATGATGCTGATCAAAGGTAAGTTGCATAACCACCAATCATAATATAAAAATCTGATTACTTTCCTCTCAAAATCTTATAAAGCAAAGCGAGCTCTATCAAATTAATCATCAAAGCCGTTCCTCCATGACTAACAAAAGGCAAGGTTAAACCAGTATTTGGCAGAATCTCAAGATTCACCCCAATATGAACAAAAACCTGAACAATAATGAGTGAAATAATTCCAATAGCAAGGGTTTTGAGCTGTGGATCTCTTACTTGACTAAGTTGCTTTAAGACTGTAAAGAAAAGTCCCATATACAGTGCGAAAAGAAGCATATTTCCAACAAATCCTATCTCTTCTGAAAATGCAGCAAAAATCATATCCGAATACGCCTCTGGTAACTGTCCCATTTTTTGTAAGCCTTTTCCATAGCCTTGTCCTCGAAATCCTCCTCCTCAAATAGCAATCAATCCCTGCTGATTTTGCCATCATTCTTTCTTGTAAATTTCTTTTTTTGCTTCTTCATCTGTGGTGAAAAAAGTTTTAAGTCTGGTCAAAGCATAGTTATCTGGATTCCACATACTCATCGTTCAGATTCCAAGTAATGCAATAATTGAAGCTGCTCAAACAAGAATTCAGATTTTTGAGAGTTTAAGCCCATTATACCACGCCATAATCGTTCCTGTTAGAGCAAGGATAAAGAGCGTTCCCATATCTGGAATAGCAAGAATAATAAGAAGAATAATAGCATTAATAACCGCAAACTGTGTGAGAAAAGACATGCTTTTAATATATTCTCTCCTCTTCGTAATCCAATAAGACATAAAAAACACATATCCTAGCTTAAAAAATTCAGCAGGCTGCATATTTGGCAGTCAAGGAAAATCAACCCAACCTCTCGCAGTTCCATTGGTCGCTCCAATAGTCGGAAGAAAAACACAAAGCTGAAAAAGGAAAACAATTACCGTAATGGTAAAAATCAGTTTTTTCTCTTTTAACAAAGGTAAAGGAAACAAGAGTATCAAAAACACTCCAATAAGTGAAACAAAAAGATTCTTTACCTGTCCAGAAAAGTAAAAATAGTTATTTTTTCCTTGAACCTTCTTTTTTTCGTTAAGAACTAGCTTAACGTCATCTCCCGTTCCTTCTAAAGTTGAAAGTTCAGGGAGGGTCTGGAGTTCAATTTGGACTCAAGTATTTTCTGTTCCTGTTGTCGATTCTCCAGATCCATAAAAAGAAGGGGTAGAGAGATTTTTTTCAATTACCTTCTGTGTTGATTTAAGGATAGTTTCATCAAGGAAAGTATTAAAAGCCTTCACCGTTTCTATATTTTGAACGATGGTTTGTTCAAACTTTTGATCAAAGGACTTCCAAATACTGGTACTATAGACTGCAAAAAGTCAAAATAACGTCAGAAGTCCTCAATAAATCCAAATCTTTATCGCGTTATGCATCGGTTCACATCAAAAAAAAGCAAAAAAATTAAAGAATTATCTCTTACTTTTTTTATTATTTTGGCTTGAGATTGCAAGGGAGAAACATTTTTTAGCCAATAATTTCTTTCTTATCCTCAAATCCCATCTTGGGCTTTTTGGAAAGCAAGCTTTTCCTGCTGCTTACGATAATAGTTTGCAAACCTATGAGCTTCATCTCTAATCCTCGTAAGTAAGCGATCTGCCTCATCATACTGCAAATCAAACTCCTCAATCGTCCCTTCTCTCCACACATACAGCTTCTCTCCCACCGAAGCATCAGATTTTTTACTTTTTTGTCAGATATGAGCTTTCTTTCTCGCCTCTCATTTTCCTAAGGCAACAAATTGCACAGATGAGAAAAGGTTTTTAATCTCTGGATACTTTTTCTGAAGCTCAAAAAGAATAGCAAGCTGACCTTTCCCTCAATCAAGAATGAAGAGATCGGGAATCCTGAGTTTTAACCGCTCTTCTGGAGTATTTAAAGCAAATCTCCTGATCAAGACCTCTTGCAATGCAAGATAATCATCGTTTTTGACAGTCTGAATCTTGTATTTTCTATAGAGTTTCTTTTCTTCTAAGCCTCCAACCAAGCAACTTAGACCTCCGCTCGTCCAATCTCAGCTCAGATGAGAAATATCAAGACATTCCATCTGATAAGGGAATTGCGAAAGGCGATAACGCTCCTGAAGCTCAGAAAGCAGCTCAGTCATTACTGTTCCGCCTTGCAAAGTCTGTCCAAGTAGATAGGATTGGAAAAAATCATCAAAAAGCTGGTTCATACGAGTAGCTTCCTCTTTGGTAAACGAGAATTTCTCAGTAGCAAACCGATTTCCCTGCTGATGAAAAGTCCCAAATTCTGAAGCGAAGTTTGCAAGCATTTCTTCGCTATCAAGATCAGCTTTTTCAAAATGGTGGCGAATCACATCAATCATCTTTCCCTCAAAAAAATGGAGCAACACATAGGCTCTCCAACTTCCCAGCTCACGAATCTGCAAGAGATAACCTGAAAAAGATTTCGCATATTCCACCGACTGCTTCTCGGTAAATTGCCAGATTTGGAGGTAAATGTCCCTGAGTTTGGCTGCCCATTCAAAATTCTGAACCTGAACCGCCTCATCAATCAGCTTTTTGAGCTTTTGTTCTATCGGTTTGGTATTCCCCTTGAAGAAACTCGTAATCAACTGAGGATATTCAGGTTTCTCTAGCTCTGACTTAGTACATCGCCCCTTACAAAGTCAAAAATAGAAGTCTGAACAAAGCTTTCATTGCTTAAACTGCGATAAAGGACAGCTCCTATACTGCACAATCTGCCTGAGATACTGGAGAAACTTCTTGAGCTCTCTGGTATTGTGCTTGGGACCGATATAAGTAGCTCCATCATTGAGCTTTTTCCTCGTGATAAGGAGCTGAGGAATCGGGTGTTTACTGAGCTTGATATAGGCGTAGGCATTCGCCCCTTTGAGCATATTATTGAAGGGGGGAAGATGCTTTTTGATGAGATTGGATTCCAGATAGAGGCTTTCGCTCTCATTTTCTACACTCAGAAAATCCACACTCTCCGCCTGAGCGAGCATTTCCTGCTTCCAAACACTCCCTGGAGTGAAATATTGGCTCACCCTCTTTTTCAGATTTTTTGCTTTTCCGATATAGAGAATCTGCTCTTTCTTATCTTTGAAAAGGTAGACTCAAGGCGTATTGGGGAAATGAGCGATCGCAGGAGGATTGAGCATTCGTAGCTAAGGAAATGAAATCTTACTCCTTACGATAGCTAATTTGAGGAGGAATGCAAGAAATTCTTATTTGACTCTCTCTATGAAATAAATATAGTAAATTTTAGAAAACAAAAACTGAAGTTAAACAAATAAAAATTTTAATTATGGAACAATATTTAGAGAAAGTAAGATGGAATCTCTATTGTAATAAGCAAGAAATCAATATTTCTATACGATTCTTAATAATATTAGGAGTACTAGCGATATTTTCATTCTTCTTGTTTAAGCAAAAATGGATCATATTTGTAGGAGCAATAATTGCTGTCTTAATTTTTTTACATATAGTACACATAAGTGTCGTAAAAAATAAGACTCAAAAAAAATTCTTCAAATCTTAGAAAGAGATATTCAATTTTGGGAAAAACAAAAACTTGAATATATAGAGATTAAAAAAGAAATTGACAATCTCGAAAACATAGAAGAAAAGATCTATGGAATTAAGGATCCAGACTGGTTTGCTAGGAGAATTTTTTGGATTGAAAGAGAAATTCAAAAAGATCAATCCTGGATAGAGAAATTTAACAATATAAGTTAAATTTATCTTAAGATAACACAAAAAACAGGAGAGGGTTTTAAACTCCTGTTTTTTAGATTCTTTTTATTCTTTATCATTTACTCATTTTAAAGAGAAATAGAACGTTCTTTGTGTTTTTTAGCTGAAGAACTCTTGGTACTTGAATCTGAACTACGTTTAATTTTTTTTTCAGCTTTTTTATTCCAATCTTTTGCCTCTGAATTGAACCAGCTTAAAAGAACCTTAAAAAATCAGACTTATCTCTCTTTTTTTACCTGCAAACCACAAGGCATTTTCTTGTAGAGGAAAAGATAAGCATTTAAACCAAAGAATAAGCACGCCATCATGACAAAAATGATAATCTTGTGCAGCCTATTCGCCCCTTGAAGAAGCATCAGCACCATCATCATAAATGACCAGATCCAGATAAAAGCTCTAGTTTCCCCTCTTGTAAAGCCAAGTCCAAGTAATCTATGATGAAAATGCGTATAATCTCCATTAAGCGGATTCTTCTTCACGATAAAAATCCTCCAAAGCCCAACCCAAATTGCATCAAAAATCGCTAAAGAAAGTGCTACAACCAGCGTTCCAATCTTTGCTCCTCCTGCGACCGAAAGATAGGCGATCGCGAAGCCAAAAAACATGATTCCAACATCCCTTACCAGTCCTAAAGGCTTGTATTCAATCACGGTATAGATCAAGCTGATTAAGAAAAGAAAAAAAGACAGATTCTGAACGAAGATTAAGGCTTCTAGATTATTAAATTGCTCATAACTCTGGAAGACCACAAACTTGATCAGCAAAAAAATCGTGAGAAATCCTATCGCAGAAATTCCACTTCCTTGAGCATAAATCCCATCAAATCGGTTGATCGCATTGATACAAAACATCGTCCAAACCATAAAAGCGACGGTAAACAGCCAATTTGGAATCTGATATACGATATCATTACCAATAACAAGTTCCTGATTTCCAATTCCACCAATCCAAACCGCCAAAAAAGCTGAAAGAAAATGCACAATCAACCTTACAAAAGGAGGAATTTTAGGAAATTTTCAAAGATAACTTAATTCTTCTAGCATTTCTACTATTCCAATAAGCATTCATGGAATAAGAAGTCCAAGAAATAAGGGATTAGAAAAATACTCTGGATACACAATACCAACTCCCACAATAACACTTAGAATTACAAAAATCCCCTGTAACGTCGGAACAGGTTTTCTGGTATTTTTAAGATCACTCCCTGGTTTATCTAGAACTTTGAATTTCTTAAAAATTAAAACTCCTGCAATTGCAATCAAAAGTGTAATAATAAAAAGAAGAAAATATTGCATCCTTACAAAAAAAGTAAAAACCTGATTCTTTTGTAGCAATTATAGAGCAAAAGTCTAGAAGAAATCGCAAAAAGAGTTTAATTTATTTCCCCTCTCTCCTTGATAACCTTCTTAATATCTGCTAAGCGATAGCCTTTTCTCATCAATTTTTGAATAATTTCAAAACCATCAACTCCTCTCTTTTTATATTGTCAGATTTCCTTTTCTATTCCTTGAAAAATCCCTTCTTGAAGCTCTTCTGCATGTTTTTCAGTCAGTTGAGCAAGCAAAGATTTATCAATCCCTTTAAGTTCAAGCTTTTGTTTGATAAGAAAAAGAGGCTTTCCTTTTCTGATAACCTCACTATTGAGATAACTTTCAGCAAAAAGCTGATCATTCACAAAATTTTCAGCCTTTAATTTTTCCAAAGTTCTGATCACCATTTCAGAATCATAACCTTGTTGATACATTTTGATTCTAAGTTCTTTTTCAGTTTTTGGATATTTGCTGATAATGTTTATTGCGTATTCATAACAGGATTTTGCCATTGATTATTCAGTTAAACTAAAGTGAATACTTTCATTTCAAGAAACAAATTCTGAACTGATCACTCAGTCAGCTTCTTTTTCTTCTATCGTCAATAATAAAGCTTCTCACTTGAACATTTCATCAAATTCTTTCAAAATCGCTCTTAAATATTCACTTGCTGTCGTATAGGTCAGCTTTACCTTTTGCTCTACCGCAAAATCTGCATCTTTTCTCATCTGATTGAGGAAACGAGAAATCTCTCTTGCTACGCCTTCTCTCTCAAGTTCTGGAGTCAGAGTCAAGTCAAGCTCTGCGATCATATTCCCCTCTACTGCGATATTATTCGCATCAAGCCCTTCATACGCTACTTCATAATCCTCAGCACCCAAAACCCAGCTTCCCCCCTGTGGAGAAAAAACCTCAACTTGCCCATTTTCAAGCTCTCTGATATTCCCTTGCTTTCCATTCGCGATGATTTGTCCCGTATCTTTCCCAAATTTCGCAGAAAGCTGGCTTCCCAAGGGTTTAAAAACTTTTACCAAAGGCTTATCCGAGCTAAACGATCAGATTTCTTTTACATTCACTTCTTCTTTGATGATTTCACCGTATTTTTCCAAAAGTTGTTGTTCGTTGAGCATTTTTACTATTACAAAAGATTAAACTCCAATCCTAGCTTATAAAATTTCACCCTAAATGCAAGATTTTCATCTTCAATATTTTTCTCTTGTATTTCACTCTCATATTCTTAGAAACAAAAATGCCTACCAAGCACCTATACAACAGTTTAGCAGTCTTGCTATCAATCTGTTTGTTATTCAATGAGTTAACTTAGACACATAGCTTGACTGAGTTATATTCATTGCAGAAATAAACAGGTTGTCGCTTGGTAGGCACATTTACGAGTTATGTGTCTTTTTTTATATGCAAAAAAAGAGAAAAACTCTGATTTTTATTCTTTATACGTATGAAGATGAAGAAACAAATGCTCGGTGCAGGAATTTTTATATTAACGCTTTGCTGTGGTTTGCTCGTTTGGGGAACTGGAAAGTATCTTAAAACGGACTGAACTCCTGATTTCCAAAAATTAAAATCTACAAATAATGGGAACCAGCTCACTGCAGAAATGCGAGATGAACTCATGGATGGACTCAGTAAAATGCAACAGGGACAAGGTTCTTTGCAAAAATTTGATCCAAAACATGCTGAATGGGATATTCCAAAAGGAGCAATAATGGCGTTCAATCTCAGTTTTTGCCCTGAGTGATGGTCAAGGTTTACTGAAGCTGATGGAAGATTTATTATGGGAAGTAGCTCAAAAGGGGAAAGAGGAGGAAGCTCAAGCATTACTCTCTCTACTGATCAGCTTCCACCGCATAGGTTTTATCTCTTTGCTAATGAATCCGTTGAAGATCGTTGATATGATAGAAAGCGAATAAAAAAGAACTGGAATGGTTATAGAAATTGTAGTGTAACATGGGAACATAAACATGAAGATGGAGACAATAATTATTCTTATACAATAGCCGTATCTAAACAATGCCAACAACCATCTGTTGGAGTTACAAACACCCAGTGAGAGTGAAAATCAATCAACATACAAAATCCTTATATCAAACTCCTTTACTGTCAAAAAGATTAAAACTAAAAGCCAGAGTAATTCTGGCTTTTTTATTTATTCTTTTTTCTGGTCTTTATTAAAGGCATCAATCACCTCTTGCAAAGTTCCCTTATACATAAAATATTCTTCAGGAATCTCATCTACTTCCCCATTGATAATCCTCTCAAACCCTGCAATCGTATCTTCCAATTTCACATAAGTTCCTGGCATTCCGGTAAACTGCTCAGCCACTGAGAAGGACTGAGAAAGGAACTTTTCAATTTTTCTCGCTCTATAGACCGTTACCTTGTCCTCCACTCCAAGCTCTTCCATACCAAGGATAGCAATAATATCTTGCAGCTCCTTGTATTTCTGGAGGATTCTCTGGATTTCTTTGGCTACTTTATAGTGTCTTTCTCCTACTGCATCAGGATTCAAAATCAGAGAATAACTCTCAAGCGGATCCACTGCCGGATAAATCCCCTTTTCAGCGATAGACCTATTCAACACGATCGTAGAATCAAGATGCGTAAAAGTCGTCGCAGGAGCAGGATCGGTAAGATCATCCGCAGGAACATACACCGCCTGCACTGAAGTAATAGACCCTTTATCTGTAGAAGTAATTCTCTCTTGCAAAGTTCCCATCTCACTCGCCAAGGTTGGTTGGTATCCTACTGCAGAAGGGATTCTTCCAAGCAAAGCCGATACCTCAGACCCTGCCTGAGTAAATCTAAAGATATTATCAATAAAGAGCAATACATCTTTTCCTTCCTGATCTCTGAAATATTCTGCCATCGTAAGTCCCGTCAAAGCAACTCTCGCCCTTGGTCCAGGAGTTTCGTTCATCTGTCCATACACCATCGCTGTTTTACCAAGCACCCCAGATTCCTTCATCTCGTGATAAAGATCGTTTCCTTCTCTGGTTCTCTCTCCCACTCCAGCTACTACAGATACTCCACTATGCTCTGTTCCAATATTGTGGATAAGCTCCATCATCACGACCGTTTTTCCTACACCAGCCCCACCAAAAAGTCAGACTTTTCCTCCTTTAAGAATTGGAGCAAGCAGATCAACGACTTTGATTCCCGTTTCCAAAATCTCAGCTTTTGTCGCCAAATCAGCAAAAACCGGAGGCTTTCTATGGATGGGCCACTGCTGAGTTCAAGCAATCTGATTGCTTCCATCAATCGTCTTTCCCAACACATTGAAGATATGCCCCAAAACCTCAGGTCCTACTGGAACCTTGATTGGCGATTTAGTATTCTCCACTTCATCTCCTCTCTTGAGTCCATCAGTAGATTCCATCGCAATTCCTCTCACAATTCCATTCTCTAGAATCTGCAACACTTCAATCACGACCTCATTTCCATTCGCATTTTTTGGCACGACTTTAAGGGCATCATAAACTTTCGGAGCTTCCTGCTCAAAAAGCACTTCTACCACCACACCTTTTACTGAAACAATTTTTCCATTCATAATTATCAAATTTAAAATATAAAAGATATTTAAAAATATTTTATTTTTCTAACTGTGCATTATCTCTAATAAGATGAATAACTTTCTTAATATAATCAGCTTTATTCTTACTTTTATAAACGGAAATATAAGAAGGATGTTCTATAGGAATAAGCTTAGAAGTCTTACATTTATATATTTTTTCATTTATTTTTTGAACATTAGGTTGTTTCACAATAAAGTCAGAAACTTCTTTTCAACACAAGAACACTACTTGTGGTTCATAAAGATCAATCTCCTTTTCTAAAACTTTCCATCATTCTCCTTTTTCTTTTACTGTTGGATACCTTAACTTACCATTTTGATCATTAGGAACTCATCTTACTAAATTCACAGGATACATTGATTCAGAAGAAAAAGCATCAAATATCGAATGAATAATTTCTCCTGAACTAGTATTTCTATCAAAAGCAGCCAAAATATTTCACTGCTTATCTTCCTTATGAGAAAGCCCTACAAAAAAAATTCAATTATGAGGAATTTTTAGTACATTATTATGAGATAAAAACTGATTTTTATATCTTTTTCAACCATACTTCATCAAGCTTTAAAACTAAAAACTAAACACTTATTATGGATTGCTTCGCTTCGCTCGTAATGACACACACACTCTGAATTGTTCATTGTTCATTGTTCATTGTCAACTATTCAATCGCCACCTTCGCACTCACAATCTCACTAATCTCCTGAGTAATCTTCGCTTGCCTGGTTTTATTGTAAAGAAGATTGAGCTGATTAAGCACTTCTACCGAATTATCTTTTGCATTCTTCATCGCCAACATTCTCGCCGCATGCTCAGAAGTTTTATTATTGAGGACTGCTGAATAGATAATATTTCTAATTAACACCTGAAGAAAGTCAAACTTAAAGCTTTCGATATCCGGTTCTATCATCAAATATTTTTTCTCAATACTTTCTAATAAATCAACTTCAAGCCCCGTATTTTGAAGGAAAGTTTCAAAACTCTCTTCATCAAGAGGATAAAGCTTAAACCTCGTAGACATCTGCATCATTGTATTTTTGAAGAAATTGAAATAGATCTTAATCTTAGCATATTTCTTCTCTTCTAAAGCCTGTCTAATAAAAGCTGAAATCGGTTTTACCTCCCAAAGAAAGACTTTATCCGAAATTGTCGCAGAACCAACAACATTTCGTCCATTCCTCACAAAATATTCGAGCCCCCTTTTCCCTACCACGAAAACATCAACGTTATCTTTTGCATTTCCATAGTTTTTTTCCATTCTTTTGAAGATTCTTGAATTGATTGCTCAGCAAAGTCCTCTATCACTCGTAACTACGATCAAGAGTCTTCTTCCGTTTGGATTCCAGGTCTTTTCATCAAAATCAAAGATATTAACCTCCTTTCTCACCTCTTTTAGCACCTCCAAAAAACTTTCCATAAAAGCTCTATATGAACCGATTACTCCTTTTAATTTTTGAAGTTTTACCGTAGAAACAATCTCCAAAGCTTTGATAATCTTCTGAAGATTTTTTACGGATTTTATTTTGGTTCTGATCTGTTTGGTATTTGCCATACAACACAATAAGCTAATAAAGCATTATTTTCCTTCTGATTTTCTTTTTTTAATTCTCAAAAGCTGAATATCTGCAGTCAATTTTTGAAGATTAAGATAAGCTCTTTCAATCTCCTCCTGATCACCTGTCGCCCTAATCTCACTAATCTTTTTTTCAAGATCAGCTTTCATCTCCTGAAGCACTTGATCATCGGATTTAGGAGTAGTGGTAGCAGAAGCTACAAAAAGCACCACAACATTTCCATCTGTATACATAAATCCTTCTCCGACCGCCATTGCCACCTTTTCATCTTCAAAAAGGAAATCCGTATCAGAAAGAAACTCACTTCCTTTTTTTTCTATCGGTGTAAATCTCACAATTCACGGGATTGTGGTCGTTGTAATTGGATTATGATGCGGTAAAATACAGAGCACTCAGACTTTACTTGGTAATTCAACTTTTTCTACCTGCCCATCGAAAATTACTCCATGAACGGTATGCATTTTTAGCCTCATGACCTCTTTTTGATAAATAAAAGTAACCTGATCTTCATCGCAGAAAAACCTCCTTTCCTAGAAAAATCTATTCCTGACTCACAAATCCACTCTCTTTCAAGGTCTCTGAAATCAACTCTTTAATTCCACTCTCAATTTCTGAAGTAAGTTCTTTAACCTCCTCAATTTTTTTTGCCAATTCCAAATAGCTAGTATCTAGTTTCTGATAAATTTTCTTTTCAAATTCAGAAATCTCCTCTACTGGCACTTTCTCAAAATAACCATTAATTCCAGCATAGAGCAATACCACCTGTTTAAAGAATGGAATCGGATTATCATTGCTCTGCTTAAGCATTTCCATAAGCTTCTTTCCATTATCAAGCTTTCTCCTTGTCGCAGGATCCAAATCTGAAGCAAACTGTGAGAAACTCGCCAATTCACGGAAAGTCGCAAGTTCAAGTCTAAGTTTTCCAGCTACTTTTTTCATAATTTTCGTCTGAGCAGAACCTCCTACTCTAGAAACTGAAAATCCCACATCAATCGCAGGCTTAAAACCAGAATTGAAAAGCTCTGTTTCCAAAAATATCTGCCCATCCGTGATAGAAATCACATTGGTTGGAATATAGGCTGAAATATCTGAATCCAAAGTCTCAATAATCGGCAAAGCCGTCAAACTTCCTCCACCTCGTGGCTGATCCACTCTCGCAGCTCTCTCAAGAAGCTTAGAATGAAGATAAAACACATCTCCAGGATAGGCTTCTCTTCCAGGAGGCCTTCTGAGGAGCAAACTCACCTCACGATACGCTACCGCATGCTTGGAAAGGTCATCATAGATAATCAAAGCATCTTTCCCATGCTCCATAAAATATTCTCCCATTGCACATCCTACATAAGGAGCAATATATTGAATCACAGAAGGAGAAGAAATCGGAGCATTGATCACGATCGTATATTCCATCGCTCCTTTCTCTCTGAGCATTTCAACGGTTCTTCTGATTTTTGAATCTTTTTGTCCAATCGCGACATAGATACAGTAGACATTCTTTCCTTTTTGATTGAGGATCGTATCGGTCGCAATCGTTGTCTTTCCAGTTTGCCTATTTCCAATAATCAATTCTCTCTGCCCTCTTCCAATTGGCACCATCGCATCAATAGACTTAATTCCCGTTTCCAAAGGAACATTCACTGATTTTCTAGTAATCACTCCAGGAGCCACTTTTTCTACAAGCCCAAAATGCTTTGGAGCAATCTCTTTTCCACCATCAATCGGCTCTCCAATTCCATTGAGCACTCTTCAAAGATACTCTTCCCCAACCCCCACACTAAACACTTGGCCAGAAGAGCTCACACTATCTCACTGTTTAAGAGAACTATAATCTCCTAATACAAGCACTCCAACACCATCAGCAGAAAGATCCAAAACCAGACCTTTTAATCCATTTTCAAAAAGTACAATTTCTGAAAACATTACATTATCTAGTCCAATCACTGTAGCGACTCCATCTTTGAGTTCCAGAATTTCTCCCTTTTTTGTGAAATCCTCATTAAGCTGAGCATGATTGATCCCTTTTTCAATCTGTTCTAATAACTCCTGTACTACTGACATATTTCATTTATAAATAAAATAAAGTTTATATCCTTTCTTATTACCATAAAAGAAGAGTATTTCTTATGCTAGTTACTACTTTAGCAAGGCATCTAAATCTTTTTCTAATGATCTTTTGAAGATGTAACCTTGTCCCCTCATCTTTACACTTAAATTTTCTGAAACTAAAGGCTGAAAGTTTACTTTTACTTGTCCAAATTTCTCCTCCAAATACGCCATCAAAGGAGCAATAATATCTTCATCATTCGATTCAAGATTAAACTGTGCTTGTTCACTTGGAAGCAGAGATTGAAACTCACGAACAAAAGCTGACAATTTAGCAATATTCAGCATTTTTTCATTTTCTAGCAAGTGAATTAGTGCTCAAACTTCAGGTTGAAGTTCTTTCAATGTTTCAAAAAAACGGGGAGTAACTAACTTTCTCCCATATTTAAGAAGTAAACCTTTAATTACCTCTAAAAGCTCTAATATTTTTTCAGGTTGCTTACTCGCTAGCAAATAAGACAAGAGTTGCTTTTTATCTCACTTCATTTCATCAACAAGGAAACAAAAAATACCTTTCAGGTGAGAAGACTTATATTCATTCTATCAGGGAAATCAAGAAATAATCAGTACTACTGTAAATTAGAAAAAGCAAAAAAATTCCCCACTCCAATCTTATTGAACCAAGAATTATTGCGATAGTTCTTTATAGTAAATCGTCCTTTCCTGACCTTTAATATTTCCTTTTGCATAAGTCTGCATTCAAATATCTGAAAGCTGAAACTTCCCAGTGCTAATCCTCTCCAACTGAATTAATGCCCCTCCAAGTCCGAGCTGTTGCCCCAGCCAATAACCAATGCTTCTAATATAGGTTCCAGAGCCGACTTCAAGCCTAAGCTTCAAAAGAGGAAAGTGATAGTCTAAAATTTCGTAAACATAGATTTTCATTGGTTTTTCTTGGATTTCTGCTTTTCCTTTTCTCGCATCTTTATAGAGCCTTTTCCCATTCTGTTTTTTTGCACTAAAGATCGGCAAAGGAAGCAGGACTTCTTTTTCTTCCTTAAAAAGTATAGAGTCTAAAAGCTGTGAAATCTGATCCAAACTTGGGGCAGGAATCAGATTGCCTTCTTTTTTAAGAAAACATGCTACTCAAGCCTCCTTAGACTCAACGACTTCAAATCTCTCCTCCTTCTCTCGGAAACTCGCATCTCGCGTATCAGTCAGAAGCGAAAAATCAATCGTCGTTTCATAACTCTTATCAAGCCCAATCAAAGAAGTTAGCTCTTTCGTACCTTTCCCAACTCCGAGAATCATCAGCCCACTTGCCATCGGATCTAATGTCCCACTATGTCAAACCTTTTCTTCGAAATGTGTCCTGATGATTTTTACTACATCAAAACTGGAAATTCATTTCGGTTTTACACAGGCAAGGAGCATTGAAGTCAAAAAAAAGATAAAAATTTGAGTAAATAATAGAAAAAAGCTGATTTTTTTCAAGGAGGAAATTTTTTAATCTCAGAAATCATAATTCTCAAGCTATAAAACTTTTGATCAAAAAAAGTCATCAAAAATTTGTAATTTTTTTCATTTCTGAATATAATAATACCGTCATCAAGAAATAACCTCTTAAAGGTTTATTCTCAAAGGTGATTTTCAGGCTTTTAAACTTTTGTTTCAGAGCTTGAAGGAAAGAAAATGAAGTGATCTTTAATAGACTCCAAAAGTTATCATTTATATCCTCCTTAGAAGGAGCGAGTTTTGAGCGAAGGACTTGTGCTTTCGGCTTAGAAAATCGGCTTTTGAAAACAACAAAAGTCAGAAATCAGATTTTATCTGGCTTCTCTCTCCTAAGATTCAGCCCATTTCAAAAGGGGAAAGGGATTCCTTCTTTTGCTTGGAAATACTATAAATCCTGTTTTCAAGGGGAAGTGCTAGGTTATGCTCTAGTAAGTATTCAGAATGCTTTTTGTTTGAGGACTTTAGCTTGATCATCTACCGTGATTATGCTTAAGCTCTGAGAAAAGGATTCAGCTTATTATCTTAACTTCAGATGAGGCTTTATAAATGATGAAAAGAAAGATTCGTGATCTGTTCTCCTCAAAAGCAAGGTAATCTCTTGAGTGTTTCAGATGATGATTAAAAGTTCCTTATCTCGCTTGTTTTTACTCACTATCGTAAAGGTGAGGTGATAAGCCTTTTTCTAAACAATCTTTACTTTAAGTATCTAATTTGTAGCTTTAGGATTGCCTAGAGCATTAGATAGTTCCGATCTTCTCGGAATCCTCTCGCTTTGAGGCTTCATTTGGTAGTCTATCACTTCCTTTTTCTTTCAGAAAGGGAGGATATGCGGTTCTATATATTCTCTTTTTTTTATTTTAAAAAAATCTCTAGAGCTTGAACTTATCTTACCTTTCAGTATAAAAAGTCAGATTTTTATCTATCTTTATCTGAAAAATAATGAAAAAAAAACTTGCATTGATTATTTTAGACGGCTTCGGAATTAACACAAAAAACTTGGAAGAAAATGGAATCTACTGTGCAAATAATCAAACTTTTACAAACCTTTTTCAGCAAAAATTTGCTCAACTCCAAGCTTCCTGAGAAGCTGTTGGATTACCAGCATGACAAATGGGGAATTCTGAAGTTGGACATATTACCCTATGAACAGGAAGAATCGTAGAACAAAGTTTTGTTTCTATTAATAAATTATTAGATAACCACATCTTTGAGGAACAAAAAGGATTCCAAAACTTACTTGAACATTGTAAACAGAATCGTTCTAATCTTCATCTTATCCAGATTTTTGGAAACGGAGGTGTGCACAGTATAGATGAGCATCTTTTGAAACTTCTTCCACTTATTCCTACTACCCAAAAAACCTATCTTCACTTCTTCTGAGACGGAAGAGATCTGCCCCCACAATCAGCTCTTGAACTTATGAAAAAGTTTGAAAGCTGGCTAGAAAATTACCCTCACGTACATATTGCTAGCTTCTGAGGAAGATACTTTGGTATGGATAGAGACAATAATCGGGATAGAGTTCAAAAAGCCTATGATGCAATTGCATTTCAAAAAAATATTTGTGAAACATCTGTTTCGGAATATCTTCAGAAATGCTATACAGAGAGTCAAGGAGATGAATTCATTCCACCAATGAGTTTTGCAAAAGGAGAGCCAATAGAAAAGAATGATGGAGTATTCTTTGTAAACTTTAGAACGGATAGAGCAAGACAATTTACTCAAGCACTAAAAGTAAGTAGAAATCCAGAAGAAGCAAAAAAATATGCAAAATGGGACCCAAATTTTTCTATAAAACCATTAGATAACCTCTATATTTTAACGATGACTAAATATTACCCAGAATACGACTGACCAACTATTCTACCTGAAAAAAATATCCAAAACACGCTATCTGAAGTTCTTTCTAAGAACAACATCAATCAACTTCACCTTGCTGAAACCGAAAAATTTGCCCATGTAACTAAATTTTTTAATGCTGAGAATGCTACGCTTTATTCAGGACAAGAAAATATTTTGGTGGCATCTCACAAGGTAGCAACCTATGATTTAGATCCAGCAATGTCTGCTGAGGAAATCTTTGATGTTTTTAAAACAAGACATTCTGAATTTGATGTCTTTATCATCAATTACGCAAATGGAGATATGGTAGGACATACAGGAAACATGGAAGCAGTGAAGAAAGCCATCAACACACTAGGAACCTTCATTCAAAAAACACTAGAAATAAGTAAAGAAGCTCATATTGACATTCTTCTCACCGCCGACCATGGAAATAGTGAAGAAATGGGAACACCTGAAGCTCCAAAAACAGCTCATACGACTAATCTAGTTCCTTGTCGATACATCAAAGATGGAGAAGTACAAAATAACATTAAAGACTATGGAGAACTCTCTGATATAGCTCCAACAATGTTAAAAATTTTAGGAATCCCTGTACCTCAAGAAATGACAGGAACCTCGCTTCTTATTCAATAAAATCCACAAATTACAAAAAGAACTATCTCTTGAGAAAAAGAGCTTTTAGTCCCGATTCTTCCCTATGAAAATTATCTCACGAAATGTAAACGGAATCAGAGCCGTACTTCAAAAAGGCTTCCTTGATTTTATCAAACAGGAAAATCCAGATATTCTCTGCCTTCAAGAAGTAAAAGCCTTTGAACATCAGATGCCGACTGAACTAAGATTCGCTATGCAGGACTATGATTATGTCTGGCATCGCTCTGAAAGACCCGGTTATGCGGGAACTGCGATTTTTTACAGAAAAAGCCTTAAAATAGCCAAAAACCTGAACCAATTCCCTGAATGTCCTCTTATGAACGATGATGGGAGGGTAACTGCGATTGAGCGATCAGATTTTATGCTTTTCAATATCTATTTCCCAAATGGCGGAGAAAGAGCCGATGGAACCGAAATGCTCAGCTACAAGCTTAAATTCTATCAAGATTATCAACAAGAAGTCCAAAGACTGATCAAAACTGGCAAAAAAGTGATCACTACAGGAGATTTCAATATCTGCCATCGTCCGATTGATATTGCCAGACCGAAGGAAAACGAAAACTCAATCTGATTTCTCCCTATTGAAAGAGCGGAAATGGACAAAATGGAAGAAAGCTGACTGATTGATGTTTTTAGGCTCCAAAATCCAGACTCATCAGAAAAATATACTTGGTGGAGCTATAGAGCTGGAGCAAGACCGAGAAATGTTGGCTGGAGATTGGATTATTTCCGAGTTTCTAAGAATATGAAAGATCAGATCGGAAAAATGCTACATTATGATCAAGTTTTAGGTTCTGACCACTGCCCGATTGGACTAGAACTTATTTAATTAAGAAAAAACTGAATAAGGAAAACCCTATTCAGTTTTTTTGATAGCCCTTCGATCTCTCCATACAAATATGCTTCTGATCATGAGAACGATCATAAGAAAACAGATCATACCACCTGCAAGAGGCAAGAACGCAAAGTTTTCTCCATAAATTATTAAATATACTCCCACAATAGCGCACAATACAAAAGAGATGGAAGAAAAAAGGGGTTTAACCTCTACTACCAAATCTGTTAGGTTAAAAATTGACTTTCCCAAAGGGATAACCAAAATAATTAAAGCAAAGATTCTTAAAGAAAAATCTCTATTACTTCCAGGAGTTGATACTTTACCCGGATATTCATCCAAGCAAGTAGTTCCAACTGGGAATCCAATATAAGATAAACCTACCATTAGTACTATAAAAAGTACCAATAAAACTACTAATTTTAAATTTTTAAATTTTTTCATTTTTAAATTTTTTTATTTTTTGCGGTGGAAGATGATAAAGATTTGATTAAAAAAAACAAGAATAATTTTCTCTAAAATATAAAAAAAGAGGTCTATAATGACCTCATTGTTCTCTCCTGCTCAACTTGCTTCATTAGCTCCTCTACTCCAAGCACATACTGTTTCTTGCTCCTAAATTCTCTGACAGAAACCTCGTTTGCGGATTCTTCTTTTTCTCCTACAATAAGAATATAAGGAATCTTCATCATTTCAGCGTTACGGATTTTCTTGGAAAAACTTTCACTTCCCTCATCTACCTTCACTCTAAAGTCAGCTTTTTTGAGCTGTGAAGCCACTTGAAAAGCATAGTTATTGAACTTTTCTGCAACTGGCACAATCTGGAATTGAATCGGTGCAATCCATAGCGGAAACGCTCCTCCGAAATGCTCAATCATCACGCCCATAAACCTCTCCAAAGACCCAGAAATCGCTCTATGAATTACCACAGGTCTTTCTTTCTCTCCTTGCTCGTTGGTAAAAGAAAGATCAAATCTGACTGGGAGATTAAAATCACACTGAATCGTCGCAAGCTGCCATTCTCTACCGATTGCATCTTTGAACATAAAATCCAGTTTTGGACCGTAGAAAGCCGCCTCCCCTACTCCTATCTTATAAGGAAGCTGATATTTCTCAGATGCCTCTCTCAAAGCCCCCTCTGCCTGTTCCCAAACTGCGTCTTCTCCAAGATACTTCCCTTCTGGACCACGAATAGAAAGTCTTACTCGGTAATCATTGATCATACCAAGGGTTGAGTAAAATTCCTTGATAATCTGCACAATAGTTCCTACTTCCTCGGTAATTTGGCTCACACGACAGAAAAGATGTCCATCATCTTGAGTAATTGATCTCACACGAGTTAAACCAGAAAGCTGACCAGTCTTTTCATCTCTATATACGGTTGCAGGTTCAAAATATCTTACCGGCATATCACGATAGCTAAACTGATTATCAGCGAAAATCTGCATATGATGAGGACAGTTCATCGGTTTCATAAAGAAGCTTTCCTCCTTTCCCTTTACTCTAAAGAGCTCATCTCCAAATTTATCCGCATGCCCTGAAGTTTTGTAAAGGTCTTCTTTGGCAAGGTGTGGAGTCCATACTCTTTCATAGCCTTTATCTTTGTGAAGCTCCCAAAGATAGTCCTCAACTTCTTTTCTAATAATCATTCCATGGGGCTGTAAAAGTGGCAATCCTGATCCAACCAGCGGTGAAATGGTAAAAATTTTCAACTTTTGACCCAGAATTCTGTGATCTCTTTTTTTTGCCTCCTCAAGAAGAGTTTGATAGTTTTGAAGCTCTTCTTTGCTGTCAAATGCCAAACCATAGACTCTGACCATCATCACATTATCAGAATTTCCTCTTCGGTACGCCCCTGCAAGTTTATCAAGTTTGAAAGCCTTGGTATCAAGCTCTTTGGTATTTTCCACATGCGGACCTTCACACATATCAAGGAAGGTTATGAATTTCCCAGTAAATTTTTCAGGGAACTTTTCCTGCAAATAAGCCGTTACCCCCTCATAATACTCTACATACTGCGGATCAATCCCTTTGAGTAAAGCTGCTTTCGCACCCTCTACAATCGTATTGGCATAGAAAGTAATTTCCTCCCCTGCTGCTGCAAATTCGCTTCTCATCTCTTCTTTGTATTGCTGCTTCATCAGCTCAGTAACGAGTTTCTTTGATTCCGTATCAGAAAGAGAAAAAAGAACGAAATCTTGATTTTCTTTCACGATTTTTTCCATCTGATTTTGAATCTTTTTCAAATCCTCCTCCTTGATCTGCTTTTCAGAGCTAAAAAGAAAGTCATAATAAAATCCATTATCAATCGCGGGTCCGATCGCAACTTCTACATCTCGTTGCTGTTCTCTCTGCACCGCCTGTGCAAGAATATGCGAGAGCGAATGCCTTTTTTTGAGTAATGCTTGTTCCATCTTAATCATCATAAATTAATAAAACTGTTCCTTTCCTAAAGAAAAACTCCTGCGAAAAGGCAAGAGTTTCTAGAGTATTGAACTACTACGAAAACCTTGCCGAATTAGTCGGTTGTCGTTTTCATCGTAGTCGTAAGCTCTTGCATACTCAAGGAAAAAGAAACTAAATCTGATCCCAGTTTAGGATTTTTGATAGTTATTGCAAGAGAAAATAAAAAAACACTAAAATTTTCAATTTTTTCTACAAAAATATTATAACATATAAATATTAAAAAACGTCAAGTCTAAATAAAAAAGAATATCATTTTTTTTTGATTTATTTTTTCTTTGAGTTATACTTAAACCAACATCATCACTTAAGACAAGGTTTCTACTACACACCCTTGCAAAATAGGTGACGATGTTGGTGGTATTCCACCTTAAACCACTTTCCAGACCCACTACCCAATACGGTCG
>CAJZIX010000012.1 GCA_916049765.1 uncultured bacterium | reverse complement strand
GCTTGACAAGCTAAAAAAAATAATTATACTAAGAATAGTTTTTTTAGAGAACTAACTTTTTAGCTTATAGCAGAAGGAAAGATGAGGAAAATGAGGAATATGCTAACGGGAGTATTGGTAGGATTAAGTGTATTTTGACAAACTTGAGTAAAAGCACAAGAGCAAACAACCTCAGAGGCATTGACAAAAAACTTAGTTTCTAATTGAAAAAACTCAAACGAAACTCAAAAGCAAACGATTGATTTTCAGCAAGCAAGGAGATCATGAGAAGAAAGGAAAACTGCAGAGGCGAAGAATGTAGTAGGAGAAAATTTGATTTTGGACGAGCAAGGAGTAGAGGAGTATTTTGCACAGCATGGAACAGTACCCTATTTAAGCAATGGAGCAACGATTGATGGTGAAAAAATTATAAATAGTTGAGTTTGAAACGAAAGCTATTGTTATTTTTATCTATCTAATAATGATAGTGTTATATTAGATGTTTCAAATATAGATCATTTTGATAGTGAGTGATGATGTGAAGATATATGAGGTGGAAAAATAAAAATAACATGACATGCAGTAATTACTATTCATAAAGGAGGTACTTATACACACGTAACAATCAATAACGGAGCGAATTTTGTGAAACAATGAGAAGAAAAAATTGTAGAACAGGCTGATACCTTCCATATTGTAAAAAATCTTCCTGAGAGAACAGAACTTCCAAAAGAATTTATAGAACAAGTTTTTTGAAAAGTTGTTTCTTTTGATAATGAAACAAAATTTTGAATCCCTTTAAACAGAAATAATATAAATCTTCGTTATAAAGGGAAATTTCAAGAAAGTTGACCATGATGAATAGAGTCGGATTGGAAGATGCTAGATAAAGAAAATCTATGATCATGAACAGGAAACTTTTGGACAATACAAGAATTAGAAAGTCTTGGTGGAAATAGTCCCTATAAGACGACGGAGACTAAGAGTATAAAAATTGGGAATAAAGAATATACTTATAAATTGGAGTATAGTAGTGTAAAACCCTTAGCATATGATTGAGGGACTTCTGCAGTTCAAATTCGGGGTTGAAGAACAGCAGGAAATACTCTTGCTTATAAAACCTTAAATATCATTAAAATTAAAGAAATAGCAAAATACGGAAAAATGAATGAAGGCTATGATTCTACCCAGATAGAAGCTCCAAAATATTATGATAATGTAGGGAAAGAAGTGACTAAAGATAGTTTAGAACTAGGAAAAACGTATCAACTCAAAGTGCAGGCTAAGCGTGATTATAAGATAACGAGTGTGATAGTTAATGGAGAAGAATATACTCCAACAGAAGAAGGGGCATTTACTATAAATTTTGAAGTAAAAGAAAATAATAAGATAGAAATAAAATCCTCTTCAACCTCAGGAATAGAATGAACAGAAGTAAAAAAACCACGTATAAGTTCAGAAAATGGAATGCTGACTATAGATACGCAAGATACACCACTTCAATCCGTTCAAATTTATGATCTAAAAGGGCAACTCATTGCTCAGAAATCTAAACCTGAGTGAGTAGAAAATTTCCAACTTTCGCAAGGCTTATATCTTGTAAAGTGGAGAACGGTAAAAGGAGAATCAAAAACTGCAAAAGTTATGGTGAAGTAAACTTTCTTATTATAAAAAACCACTTAAAATATAAAACTAAGTGGTTTTTTTATTATTCAATATGATGAGTTTAGAGAGATTCGATTGTAATATTCTTCGCGAAATCAAACCAAGAACCATCCATTACTGAGAAAACAAAGTGTTTATCTCAGAAATCCTTTTGGAAGTAATTACTTCCAGGAAGCTGAAATCCGTTTTTGAAACCACATTCATAGATGATTACTTTTGGAGAAGTTTGAATATTTTCTTTATTTTTGTAGTCAATAACCTTGATTGCATATCTACAACGAACTCCTATCTGACCAAAATCTTCATCTATAGTGTTGGAAGTATAAGAGATATTGGCAGATGGAAAAATCATACGATATTCTCCTCTACTAGAGTTATAGCTCATCGTTTTTTCACTACTTACAGGGAATTGCTTATTACTTGGAGTAATAGTGGAAGATGTTGCTATGATCTCTTCTTTTTTTTCTTTTGATGTTTCAACTGTTTGTGTTGAGAGTGTGTTTTCTCCCAAATCATTAATCTTTAGATCAAGCAGCTTAAGTTTTGTCGGTTTTGTGAAATCAATACTTACTTTACAACTGAAATTTTTTGGTCATTTTCATTCTATTGAAATGTTTAATCCTTCAGCATTTTTATTTACAGTATGAGAAGTAACCTTTTCTGTTGTCGCATCATTTCCAAGGCAGGTTTTTATTCCATATTGGTTTACGGTTTCCTTTATCCATTCTGGATTTGTAATAGTGATCAGATTTTTAATTTTTTCTACCTCTTCATCATCAGCATTATTGATAAAATATCCTCGCCAAGTTCCATTCTGAAAATACCAGCTCTGAACTTCTGGAAGTTTAAAGAAAGTATCTCCATTAAGCGTTGTGCTCTTTTTAGCAGCGGTACTCTCAAATGTCCTTGTAAGTGATTTACAATTGGTATCTCCTTGGTTCGAACAAGAGAAATAGCTGATTTTTGTAATTTTCTCGTTATCAAGATTCTTAATACTGATTTCTCCATTCGCTCCAGCTTCTCCAACGAAAGCATATTGATCAAAAAACTCTCATGGGAATCCGATTCCTGCTTGACTAATATAAACACCACCATTGTTTAAGGCTTCCAAGGTATTTTCTCAGCTTGCAGTTTCTGGCTGATTTGTCGCTGTGATATTACTAACTTCTACCAGAGGAAGATCCTCATAGAGAGAAACAATAGTTCCTTGAATAACAAAAACTCCAGAAGATACAGAAGTATAGTTATTGAGAGGGATTGTAGAACTTTTGAGAAGAAAACGCTCCCCTTCATTAGTGGTTAAACTATGGGTATAAGTTAGCAAATCTCCATCAGCATTCAGACTTCCTTCTTTTTGAATCGTTTCTCCGATCGTATAGCCACTTTCTACGACTGTTTCAGGAAGGTTTTGATTGAAAATCTGATTTTTGTAGATCAATCAAAGAATTCCCAAGAGAATGACTGCAATAACGACGATCCATACCCAGAGAGTATTGGATTTTTTTTGAGGATGTCTAATTACCCCTCCAGAGAATCCAGATTTACTTTGTTGTTTGCTGAAGAAATCTTGCTTTTGTTGCATGACGTGATAGAATGAGAAAATAAAAGATATCGTCATAATAAAAAAAGAAATCTGATTTTCAAGTTCAGATTTCTCTTATTTTTTTTGATATCTTGAAAGGAAAAATTAATCCTTTTTCTTATTATATATTACGAGTAATGTTTCTTTAATAAATGGAACATTGAGAACTAGTGTTAGAATTGCAGTCAAGATAATCATAGATCCGAATCCTTTGAAGATATTAATTCCATAAGCGAAAAGTAATACTCAAATCAAAAGGGTTGAAATCTGACCATCTCTAATTGCTGCCCAACTTCTCTTTGATGCGGTTTCAATTGCGGAAAGGTATGATTTATTGTTCTTTACTTCTTCATTCATTCTTTCAAAGATTAGAACATTTGCGTCAACTGCCATACCGATAGAAAGGATAATTGCAGCGATTCCACTAAGTGAAAGTGCATAGTCGATAAGTTTTAAGATAGCAAGAAGCACGATAAAATAGAAGATCATTGTTGCAGTGGTTACAGTTGCTTTCCTTCGTCCATAAATGAAGAACATATAGATGATAATTGCTAATACTCCAACTCCTGTTGCTACCAATGCTCCTTGAAAAGCAGAATCTCCTAGGGATGGGCTAACTTTTTCTTCCTGAAGAAGAATGAGCGGAGCAGGCATATTTCCTGAATTGAGTTCTTTTGCAGTTTCAGTAGCTCTTTCCTTGTCAAATCCACCAGAAATTTGAGCTCTTCCATCACAGATTTTTTCATTAATATTAGCGATAGTAGCTGGTTTTCCTCAGATGAAAATTCCCATACTTTTCCCTACATTATTACTTGTGATTTCACAGAAGAGTTCGCTTCACTTTTGATTAAATTCAATACCTACACTTGGTTGTCAGAATTGAGTAGTTTCTGGTCTTGCAAGTGTGAAATAGGCTCCGTTCAGTGGACTTCCATCTTTTCCTTGAGCAATTTTCCAAGAAAGCCTATCCTGTACAAAAATCTCATCAATAGTATAAAGCATTTGAGTCCCCGTATTCACTTCTCCAGTTCATGCAACAACAGGAACTTCATTCCTTGCACTTACACGAAAGGTCAAAAATCCATCAACTCCTTGAGTAAGGTTTTCTCCAGAAACTGTTTGATAGGTTTGTGTAAGATAGGTTCCTTCTAAAAGATTTGAAATCTGATTGAGAGGAATCGTATTTAAAAGCTGACTATGTGTTTTATAAAGATCTGGAAGTTGATCTAGAGTTCCTGTAATCGTTCTTGCAATGATATTTTCCGCTTCTTGATTAGCATAAAGTTCAATCATTTTTTCTGGAGTAGCAATGACTTCAGTCCTAATTTTTTCTGCAAGAGCTTTTCTTTGAGCAATAGTTTCTGGAGTAGCTTCTTCATCGTTTTCTATTCTAAATTCAAGTTCTACCGTTTTACCGATGATTTCTTTTGCTTGATCAAGATCTGCAACTCCTCCAATTTCCACAACAACTTGAGTTTCTTCACCAATGGTTTGAATTTTGGCTACATAATCACTTACTCCAAGTCCTGAAATTCTTGAGTCAATATTCTTGAGAATAACCTGTTCAATATTCTTTTTTACCTGAAGGAATTCATTTGCACTGTAAAGTTCTTTATATTTGGAGTAGTCAATCTTATAAACAAGCTTTGTCCCTCCTGAAATATCCAATCCTTTTCTAAAGTGGGTAATCCCTTTTGTAGTAAGTATCCAATCCCTCTTAAAGGTTTCAGAATTAAAAGTTCTTCCTACAAAGAATACAAAGAAAAGACTCATCACAAATACGATTGCGAGTATGATTCTTTTCGTCGTCCAAAATCCTTTCATCGTAGTGAAAAAATGTAAAATAAAACAAGGGAAAATATAAAGTTTTGGTCTTGAAATACAAGAGGAACTTGACTTTTTGCTTGCATTAGTGAATAAGAAATGTAATATTAGCAGAGTTTATCTTTTGTTGATTTTCTATGCCTTGAGAGCTTTCTTTTTTCTTTCCGATGTCAAAACTCCAAATGTTGCTTTTGATCGTGAGTATTGCTTTTATGATTTTTTCGTTCAAAACCTACAAGAGAAAAAAAATCTGATTTTTTACTTTTGGGTTTCTGTTTTTTTGATCGTTTGCAATCGCCATTTTTTCTCTCAAGATTGAATGGCTCAACATGATAGGAATTACCTTTGGACTTAATAGGGGAGCGGATTTGATTGTTTATATTTCTATTATTCTCTTATTTTATTTGATTTTTCATCTTTTAAATAGTCTTTCAAAATCCTGAACTGACCTTACAAGATTAATTTCTACTCTAGCAATTCAGCAGGCTTTCCAAGAGAATAAGGATCAAATTTTGAACTGGGTAAAAGGCTCTCGTTGGGATGATTTCATTTTCAATATTAGGGTCTACAATGAAGAAAAAATGCTTGCTCAAGTTATTGACGAGATGTTAAAGTTTTGAATTAGAAAATTTGTCTTTGTGAATGATGGTTCCCAAGACAATTCTCTTGCTATTCTTAAAAGAAAAAAGGAAGAAAATCCTGATCTACTTTTCATCATTATATCTCACTCTATCAATAGATGATGATGAGCAGCAAATAAGACCTGATATGAGTTTATTAAAAAATATGCAGATCTTCTTCAAGTAAAACGATTTGTAGGATTTGATCCTGATGGACAAATGGATATTCAAGATATGCTAGTTTTTCAAGAAAAACTTGAAAAATATTCAAATGCTGACCTTTTCCTTTGATCAAGATTTATTTCGTGAGCGAAAACTGTTGCTATGCCGAGAATGAGAAAGTTTATTCTTATGCTTTCAAGGATCGTTACTTGGATTTTTTATGGGGTTAAGGTATCCGACCCTCATAATGGTTATAGAGTGATACGTATTTCAGCATTGAGAAAGATTACTTTAGAATCTGATGGTATGCATTATGCAAATGAACTTAATGAACAAATTGGAATTCATAATTTATCTTTTGTAGAAGTCCCCGTGCATATTCGTTATACTGATTATTCTCTTTCAAAGGGGCAAAAAAATAGCAATAGTATTAAACTAGGTTTTGAAATGCTCTATAAAAAATTCTTTTAAAAAAACTGAACTTTGATCTGGTTCAGTTTTTTTTACTTTTTCAGTATAATATTTTACACATCCAATCCTTTTACTGATTTTGCATTGGTGAGGATAAAGTGCTTTCTAGATTGCACATCTTCTCCCATTAGAATCCTGAAAAGTCTATCGGTTTCTTCGGCATCTTCTACGGTAATTTGCTTGAGCTGTCTCGTTGCTGGATCCATTGTGGTTTCCCAGAGTTGTTCTGCATTCATCTCTCCAAGACCTTTATATCTCTGGATTTCTACACTCTCATCAGCATTGAATCCATACATAGCTGGCGTATGCTCTTCATCGTAAACATAGACCTGCTTTGCTCCTTTACTGAATTTATAAATTGGAGGACAAGCCGCATAAATATGTCAGCCTTCAACTAAGGGTCTCATAAACCTAAAGAAGAAGGTCAAAAGCAGCGTCCTAATGTGTGCACCATCAACATCGGCATCGGTCATAATGATGATTTTTTCATATCTGAGTCCCTCAATATCAAAGCTATCCTTGATTCCGCAACCAATCGCAGTAATAAGGGCTTTTACTTCGTTATTTGCCATCATTTTTTGGATCACAGCTTGTTCGGTATTCAGGATTTTACCTCTTAATGGCAAGATCGCTTGAAACTTGCTATCACGACCAGATTTCGCACTTCCTCACGCAGAATCTCCCTCCACAATGTAAAGTTCCGTTCCATGTTTCCCTCTTTTGCTACAGTCGGCAAGTTTTCCTGGGAGCACTCCACCAGCAAGCACATTTTTTCTGAGGACGGTTTCTTTTGCGAATTTTGCAGCAAGTCTGGCTCTCGCAGCGAGGTCAATTTTTGCGAAGATTTTATCAAATTCTTCTGGATTTTCTGCAAAATAGTCTTTGAGATAGTTGTAAGTCAGCTCTTCAACTGCTCCACGAACATAACTATTTCCAAGTCTTCCTTTGGTTTGTCCCTCAAATTGAGGTTCAGGGATTTTTACCGTGATGATACCATAGAGTCCATCGGTCACATCTGAATACTGAAATTCTCAGATTTTTTTATCTATTTTATCTCTTTCTTTCCCAATTTCATTCATAATCTTCAATAAGGCTGACTTGAAACCGAGAATGTGAGTTCCACCATCCCTGGTCGGAATATTGTTTACGAAAGATAAGGTATGGTCGTTATTGGTATTTACAAACTGAAAAGAAATTTCCGCTTGGCAATCTTTGGTTTCCGCTTTGAAATAATGAGCTGAACTCAAAATCTGCTGATTCCCAACGAGGTTTCTAAGCCAAGTCTTGATCCCTCCTTCATACATAAATCTGCTGGCAAGTCAGGTTTTCATATTTTTGAAAGTAAAACTTACTCCTGGAGTGAGGTAAGCTGCCTGCTTCATCCTCGCAATCTCTGCAGTTTCACTAAATTCAAGGGTCTCAAAAATCGTCCCATCAGGCATAAAAGTCACTGAAGTTCAGGTTTTGTCAGTTTCTCCTACAATTTGAAGTTCTCCCTGAGGAACTCCTTTTTCAAATCTCATTTTGTGGATTTTCCCATTCTTGTAAACGGTCACTTCAAGCCAGGTAGAAAGTGCATTTACCACGGAAGCTCCCACTCCGTGAAGTCCCCCAGAAATCTTATACGCTCCTTTATCAAATTTTCCTCCAGCATGAAGGACAGTATAAACGGTTTCTAAAGCTGATTTTCCAGTCTTTGGATGAAGATCAACCGGGATTCCACGCCCATTATCGTGCACGGTCACAGAACCATCTTCATTGAGAATAGAAGTTACATCTTTACAGTAGCCAGCAAGTGCCTCATCTACTGCATTATCTACGATTTCCTGCACCATATGATGAAGCCCTCTACTATCGGTGCTTCCGATATACATTCCAGGTCTTTGTCTTACTGGTTCTAGCCCCTCAAGCACTCTAATCTGTGAGGCATCGTATTCGTGATTGTTTTCTGGAGTAGTCATTCAGTTTTTCTTTTTTGCATACTAAAAAAACGACTTGTTCACTTTGAGTTTAGGAAAATCAAAGCAAAAAACAAGTCAAAATCTGAATAGGGCCTTTGTTTTATTTATAGAGTTATCGTTTTTAGAACCTCTTTAGCTTCATCATCTTTTAATTCTTTATAAAATAATAATCATGGCATGATAAGTGCGTTTTTGCTTGGTACTTCAACTTGGATAAGTTTTAGAGAAAAGTCTTTGTTCTTTTCCATCTTTTCTTTTGGAATTTCTCTAGAAAAAATAAGATAGGTACTTATAGTTCACGGTTCTGGATGCTTTTCTCTATTTTTAGTTAGAGTATTCCCAAGCTTAGAATAGACTTCATTTTCTGGAAGAGGGAATCCAATTGCTCTTTCCCAATCTTTAGGGTGTGTAGGTCTTTCTTCTCTTTTTATCTCAAAAGAGAGATTTTTTCCAGGATTTAAGCTATTGATCTGAGATATAGGGAATAAATCATAATTTTCTTTAAATCGATCAATAATTTCACTGTCTCCTATAAAAAATGGAACATCAAATGCTTCTTCTATTTCTTTAGCAAGGATTGGATCTTTTAATCTTTTATCGTATCCTGCTTCTTTTGTTTTTGGTGCCTGATCAAGCTTATTATCCAAGATGTTTCGTCTATTCATAACTATTACAATAAAAAGTAAATTTTTACTATTATATTCAAAATTCTTTATAAAGTCAAAAAAAGCTGAATTTTATCAGCTTTTTCTTTTTTTTGAAAGTTATATTTTATAATGTAAGTTCTTTTACTTATTCTTGTGGAAAAACATATCCTCCAAAATGCTCATAACTTGTGGTGACTTGTTAGATGGAAGTTCTTAGTCAAAGGAAATTGATGATTCTCATGATTTTAAAGTTTTTGCAGCTTTAGAAAAAGAAGCTAGTGCATCGTTATAGGTTTGGATTTTATCTAAGGGACTATTGACGAAGTTGTTTTCCTTCATAGCTTTGTAATGGGTTGCATAATAAGCTCCGTTTCCATTATTATCGTACTTATATTGATATAGAATTCTAGATAATACGGTTGAAAACTCTGAAGTTGGGATTCCTCTTTCAGACTCAAATGCAGTCAAAGGCTTTTTCGTATCATCATGAATTCCCATCACTCATCGTATACATACAGTTTTGATTGCTGTTTTCTCTTTGTCTGTAAAGGTTGGTTGATCTGCATAGTGTTCACACTTGGTATTGATAATTTTCCTGATAGCTTTTAGTTGAGAAAACTGGTTAATAAAGGCTTCTGCTAATATTGCCGTCTCTCCTCTAGTAAGTATTTTTTTTTCTCCTGTTATATTATTTAAACTTTGATTTTCTGTAGTTCATGAGTGAATGGTATTGTTATTTTCTGGAGAAGTGATTCATGAGTTTGTTGTCTGAGTATCAGGCAAAGTTGGAGGGGTTTGTGGTGGTGTTGAAGGTTGAGAAGAGCTTCCTCCTCATCAGCTTCGTCATGAAGCTCAACCTGTGCTTTTTTTAGTTCGAAGGGCTTTTACACTTAAATGCGTAGCGGGCATCAAGTGATCTGTTGGGAGATTTTCCCAGCCGTTAAATATAAAACCTGTTTTACTAGGATTGGTTGGTGGAATAATAGTTGCTCCAGAAAGGTATACTCCTGTTGTAAGCACGGTTATTCAGTCATCATCAAGAAAGGTTAGAGTGTAGAGTGGAAGCTTCACAGAAAAAGTGGAGCTTCTGGTGAGAGTTTCCCCTGAGGTAGTCATCATGGTAAGATCAAATTGATAGGAACCATCAGAGAGGTTTGGTATCGTTAAACTCTGTTCTCATAGGGTTCAACTCGCAACCAATACTCAGCTTTGTGTTAAGGTATACGCATATCCACTGAGTGTACTTCACTGCACTTCCCCTTGCCAAGTAAACTCTGCTAAAGAGGAGGTTAAAACTGATCATGAAGTAGGGGTCAAGATCGTGAGATCAAGATAAGGTATTTTCGCAGTGTGTGGAACAGTACCAGAACTAGTGAATTCTTTTCCGGAATATTCTATGAAGTAGGAGAATCCTTTTTGTGTATTATTATTTCATCCACAAGCTGCGTCGTTTCGTCCGATTGAAGTATGTTCATTCGACATTAAGTAGGCTTCTATACCATTACAATTATCTGGAGATCGATCGTTCCATCTATAATAATAAGGCAGATTTTTTCCTACGGAAGTTGTTCCTTCTTTATTATTTATCTTAGCTGTGGAATAAAATTGTTTTCAAGCTTCTGGACCACTTGCCCAATACCATTGATCAGCTCCCTGTGTAGCGTCGATATTTAAGTTATCTCAAGTAATACTCTGCTCATTGATAATTCTATCTCCACTTCCTTTTTTGATTGCTCTTGTTCCTCAAAGTCGTCAAGCTTTGGTAGAAATAGAGTAAATAAAATTGAGTTCTTCATCTGAGGTCGTTGTTGCGAGATAACCAGTCAATCCTCTAAAAGTGCTTTGTTGAGCCAAAGTGTATGCGATAGCTCGAGTTTGATGTAAAGGAATCGGATATATAGCTGGGGTAGTAATAAACTCGTAAAAATGATAATCTCAGCTTTCATCTATTCTAAAAGAAAGTTGTCTATCAAAAATATCTACAATGATTTCTCCCGTAGTTGTATTTTTTTTTCCTACAAAACGGAGAGATTCAAGAAAGCTTTTTATCTCTGCTGCGCTATTGTTTGCAGGAGTCATATATGAAAGGGCTCCAGAACTATATGTTCTATTGGTCCAAGTGCTTGGAGCGGTTTCTGAGCTTATACTTGCTTCTCTAGGAAAGGAAATTGATAGCGCGCTTGCTTTCTCTCCTCCAAAATCAACCTCCACTCCTGAAAGTTGCATGGTAGTTTCATTTTCCCATATCGTAGTAAAGTCAAGGTTTCGCTCTTCTGGGGCTGCAAAGGTTGTTCCTATTCCTCATCACAAGAGGATCACCGCTCCCAATAAAGACATTAGCTTTTTTTTCATTACAAAAAAACAAGAATAAAGATACTCAATACTACTTATTCCCCCCCCCCATGTCAAGATTAGATTTGTTAGGTATGAACTTTTGTTTTTTGATTGAGTGGGTTGAGCTTTTGAGGGGGCAGAGTAGATGATTCTTTATTCCGTTTCCTTTTCTTATTTCAATAAAGAGTTGATAATTTTTGGTTCTACTTCATCATTGATATATCTCTCTACTGGTCTTGCTCCAAAGGCAGGATCGTAAATCTGATCAATAATTTTTGCAACTTCTGCCTTGCTGAATTTTGGAAGTTTCACTTGATCGTTTTCTTTCCAGGCAGAAAGGAAGGTTTTGATCTGCTGATTGAAAATGGAAGTCAGATTTTCTTTACTGAGCGGTCTGAAAACGACTTTATGATCAATCCTATTGGAGAGTTCTGGAGTAAGGAAATTCTTCAACTCTTCCAAAACTCTGGTCTTAATATCATCAAACTGTTTGTTATCAATATCAGCTTTTGTTCCAGTATCAAATCAGATTGAAGTTTTTTTCTTGCTAAATTCTTCAGTTCCGATATTGGAAGTCATCACGATAATCGTATTTTTGAAGTCAATCCATCTTCCTTTGCTGTCCTTGAGCTGTCCTTCATCAAGGATCTGAAGCAGGATGTTGAGTACATCCGGAGAGGCTTTTTCAATCTCATCAAGTAGGATCACTGAATAAGGCTTTCTCTTTACTGCTTCAGTCAGTCCACCTCCCTCGTCATATCCGACATATCCAGCTGGAGAACCGATCAATTTAGAAACGGAGAATTTTTCCATAAATTCAGACATATCAAATCTGATCATTGCAGTTTCATCGCCGAAATAATGCTTCGCAATCAGCTTTGCAAGGTAGGTTTTTCCCACTCCTGAAGGTCCAAGAAAAAGGAAAGAACCGATTGGCTTATTTTTTCTAATCACAGAAAGTCTGCTTCTAATCAGAGTTTTTACAATAGCATTTACGGCATCATCTTGTCCAATGATCTGATCTTTGAGCTCAGTATCTAGCCTTTTTAGTTTACTAACTTCATCTTCATTCACGATATTGGTAGGAATCCCTGTTTTGTCAGCGAGCACATTCCCAATATCTTTGGCTTCAATGACGCTTCTGAGATGGGCTGGAATGTTCTTATTGGATCTGATTTTTTGGAGTTCTTTTTTGAGGGATTCTTCTTCTTTTTTTAGTTCAGCAGCAGAAAAATAATCCTGATTCTCAATCGCATCTTCAATCTGTTTCTGAATTTTTTCTATTTTTGTTTCTTGTTTCTTGTAACTATCGTCGTTATCTAACTTTTTTTGCATGGTTGATTTTCTAGCACTTGCCTCATCCAGAATGTCCAAAGCCTTGTCAGGAAGCTGCTTATTGAGAATATATCTCTTACTGAGCGTGATGGCACTTTCTATCGCTTCATCAGAAATTACGACCCCATGAAAATCTTCATAAGTCGGCTTGAGACCAAGGATAATCTGTTTAGTTACTTCAATGCTCGGCTCATTGACTACGACTTCTTGAAATCTTCTTTTGAGTGCGGCATCTTTCTCAATATATTTCTGATATTCATCAAAAGTCGTTGCTCCGATCAGCTTTATTTTCCCTCTTGATAAAAGGGGTTTGAGCATCTGAGCGGCATCGTTTTGATCCTGACCTCCGGCTCCGATGATCGTGTGAAGCTCATCAATAAAAAGGATGATATTATTGGTCGGATCGGTCGCCTCTTCCAAGATAGATTTCATCCTAGATTCAAATTCTCACCTGTATTTTGTCCCTGCAACGAGGGTTCCCATATCAAGCAGGAAAACTTTTTTCCCAATCAGTTTTTCAGGGACTTGTTTAGCATTGATTCTCTGCACTAAGCCTTCAACGATTGCGGTTTTTCCGACTCAAGCTTCTCCGATCAAAAGCGGATTATTTTTCGTTTTCCTCAAAAGGGTATAGATGACTTGATCAATCTCTTTTTCTCTCCCAATAATCGGATCTAAATAGCCATCTTTGGCTTCCTTGGTAAGGTCAGTTCCAAAGTATTCAATGGTCAGTTTTTTCTCTTCTTTTTTCTTGGGTTTTTGTTCTCAAGTTTCAAGTGAAATCTTATCTGAGTCTGATTTTTCTACGATTTCGCTTTCCATGGTATTGAGCATTTCATCAAGGTTATTTTGAGTGTCCATGTGTGGTTTGTCCTAAAAAGTTAAAGTTTTTTCATCACTTAAGGATAGCTATTATCTCCCAAAATGCAAGGAATCCTGACACTTGGGGGTGAGCTAGCTTTGACAAATGAGAGAATTTTGGAAAAGTGGAATGAGTACTATTGTTTAAAAAGTTTAAACATGTATGCAAGTTCAGCAATGATCGGAAAATTAACTGAATCAATTAAGTTCTTATGATCTTCCTTTGAAATAAAGCAATCAAAAAATAGTGCAATATGTGGGATAAAGGCTCTTTTTGCTCCTATTTTTATTTTCTCGCAATAATACTGTTTGAATGTGTCAAAAAAACTTTTCCATGTCTTTTGTGAAAGATGAGGAAACTTATCTTCTCTAGAAATTAAAAATCCGAGATCAGTAAAAGAATAATTGAATCTTTCTGAATAATAGTTCCCTTTTTTTGTATCGTAAAGATAGCAAAGATCTTCACATAATGCTCAAAAAAAGTCCAAGATTAAGACTGAAGCAGGATTCATGTTTTTTAATGCTAAAGTATGATCTCTTTCTTTTTGATAGCTGGAGCAAGTATATTCAGGAAGATGAAATTCGGTTATTTTTGGAGTAAGTAGGTGAAGTGTTTTTCCTTTTCATTGTTGTTGATCTATGGTTCAATCATCTTTGATAATGAGCATATTGTTCGGTTGGTATCGAGTTTTCTGATATTGGAGAAGCTTATCAAATGAAATAGATGCTGTGCTGTTGGTTAGTAAAGATTTATCAAAAACTTTTTGTAGGATTTTTTCATAAAATTTTTGTCAAAAACTTGCAGAACGAAATTCATTTTTGATGATTTTTTGTTGTAAGATAAAACTTTCTTGTTTGACTGGAGTTTGTAAGAGCTCAACAACTTCATTTGTTGGTATCTGTTCTCGTTCAAATCATGTATACCCTGTGCTTGTATAGGCGTAAATATCAGAAAGATGGAGTAAGGTGCTCTTATCTTCGCTATGAAGTACACAATGTTCTAGTAGATGTGGAAGATATTTATTATGATTGTAAAAAGGAGTTTTTATCAGGATTTGCATCTTTAAAAAAAAGGAGAGTAAAAACTTTACTCTCCCTTTGTAAGGAAATAAGATCCAAAAGAAAGTTTTTTTATTCTCTTTTCTTTGGACGACCAGATGATCCATCCCATGAGGGATTTTTTCTTTTTTTGTCTGAATTCAGACGATCTGCCTTTTGGTGTTTGTCTCTTTTCCCTTTCCAGTTACCTGTGCTGGATTTTTTTCGGTCATGTGCCATAAAAATTTTCTTTAATGGTTTCTCCTTAAATAAGGATTACATTGATATATAGGGAATTACTCTAAGAAATCAACCTCTTCTTATTTTTTCTTTGTACATAATCAACAATTTTTATCCAAAATCTCTTGGATTATATGTTTCGTCTAATTCTCAGTTAAAACGGTTAAATATAGAAAATGCTATAATATTGACAAAAAAAATTTCAAAAGATTAGTATCCACTTGGTCATTTTGCTTGTTTAAGAAAAGTATAAAAAGATTTGCGTTTTGTATAGAAAAAGATACTATAAGATATACATAAAGTTTATATTATCCGTTAGATAATGACAAAAAAAGAGAAAGTGAAAAAAGATTTTCTCAAAACTCCTCAAATTGTTAAACTGAGTGAAATCATCGCTTTGTCGCAGTCGGAAGGATATGAGTTGAGAAAGCCTAGTGCTTGATCTCATCATAAGCTTGTGTATCTTGCAAGTGGTGCTTCAATTCCTTTACCTATCCATAATGGAGAAGTCAAAGAAGTTTACAAGACAATGATCAAAAAATTTTATCTTAAAAATCTATAACAATGACCAAAGAAACAATAATTCTGATTCCAGTTGATGGAAAAAATTACCAGCTCAGTATCAAGCCGTTAAATGAGGTTTGGGATTGAGAGAAGATGGTCTATATTAAGTGTAAACAAGCAGGTCTTGACTGTGAGTATCCAGAGTCTGATTTACCTGCTCTTATTCAAGATATGGAACACTTGATCAGAGATGAATTAGCAACTGCAAAAGATTCGCAGATCAATATCAGAGTAAAGGCAAGAGACAAGGTACTTTTGCAACAATACGCCTCAGCTGGTGGCTATCGTTCACTTAGTGAATATCTCATTGCTAAAGGTTTACAAGTCGCATAAATATCTTTATTTTATAAGAAAGTAAGGAAATATTTTTCAGATTCTATCTCTTCTTGCTTTCTCGGCAGAGATAACTAGACTGAAGTCTGATTTATTTATTCGCTTACTATGAAAACTTCTCTCCTTGAAACCTATCTTCAAACTCCACTAGAACAGACAAAGAAATCTGATTTTTCTCCTTTTTTGGAGCATCTTTTGGAGAGAATCAGAATGCATATTGCAAAGCAAGGAAAAATTCTGCTCATCACTCTGACCAAAAAATCTTCTGAAGAAGTGACAAATTTTCTGATTGCGCAGGGATTTAAGGCATTTTATCTGCATAGTGAAATTGCAACGATTGATCGCCGAGAGATTATCAAGAAGTTGAGGAGTGGGGAGATTGATATTATCGTGGGAGTCAATCTGCTTAGAGAGGGGATTGATCTGCCTGAAGTGACGCTGATTGCTGTGCTTGATGCCGACAAAGAGGGGTTCCTCAGATCTACGACTTCGTTGATTCAGATTATCGGTCGTGCCGCGAGAAATCCGCAGAGTGAAGTGATTCTCTACGCTGATGCCTTTACCGAATCTATGCTCAAGGCGCTTTGGGAAACCTATCGTCGTCGCTCTATTCAGGAGCAACATAATCAAAAACTCTGAATCGTTCCAGAGATTGCCTCTTCCAATGTGAAGTCCTTAGAAACGGTGAAAAGTGATCTTAGTTTGGATCAGGATTTTGGTTCTTTGACGAGAGGAAAGGTCAAGAAACTAAAAAGAGCAACTAAGGCAGAAAGAGAAATTATTTTGAAGGATCTTAAACTCCAGCTTGATGAGGCGATTAAAGCTTGGGAATTTGAAAAAGCCGCGGTGATCCGCGACCAAATCAAAGAGATAGCAGGGGAGTAGTGCTTATTTTTAATATTTTCTTTTTTTATAAGAATAAGCTCATTAATCCTCTCAAGATAGCATAAGAAGCGATAATCACGATGATTCAGATAATGGCGTTTTTCATTGCTGCTTTTGCATCACTTGGACTTCCGTATCAAAAGATTGTTGTAGCATACTGATATCCAGCATAAAGCATCATGATCCCTCAAATAAGAAGACCGAGCTGGGATAAAAATTTCATGATGTATACTATGTATTGAATTAAGGTATTTCGTCCCATAATTCAGGTTTGCATAGCTTTTGCAATATCTCATTTTTTTTCGTAGTTTTCTGCTATGGCATTATATCTTTCAATTGCTGTTCCTGAAATAGAGGGGTTTCCGACAGTTCTTACATCATTTGCAGCAGTAGTTCTCCCTTCTTCAGAAGAAATCTCTGGAATAATATGGAGATTATTTGGTGTTGCAGAGGCGTAAGATCATCAGAACAAAAGATTCAACATTACAAAAGAGAGTACTACAATGACGATTCTGGTTTTCATGTTTCTTTTTTAAAGAAATAAATTTAATTACATTGAGAGATAAGTTTTGGAATCATCCTCACGACTCCATGAAGATTAGTAAGAGCATCTGTCAGGTTTTCTAAAAGTTTTGTTGCTCTGGTATTGATAAGATAGTGATCTGTGTATTGTTTCATTTCTTGCGATAAGAGTAAATCAGATTTATGAATGATGAGATTTGATAGGAGATATACTTCTTTATCTATAGTTTGCTGAGTCATATTATCACAGGCTCTTTGTGCAAGAAGTATCTCTTCACTCTGGAAATCAATAGGGAGGAGTGTCATAAGGTAAATAGCACTTTGACAAAGGTTACTATATCTGGTATTTAAGTTTCGTTCTCTATATTTTGAGAAAGGAAATCTGGTTTTTTCAATTTCTTCTATTGATTGTTTATATTCCTGAGGAGAGACTCAATTGTATAGTGGGATATGAAGATGGGTTTGAAGACTTCGATTATCGTTATAAGTATTTAATAGAGTAGATGGTAAGGCTCATTCTCTTTGTTTACCTATTTGATCTGTTATTCCTCTTCGTTCTTTAGCTTTTTCATCAACAGGAACTTCATTGTAGTTTCCATCTACATTTAGTCTTCTCATCATTACATCAACTAAATGATCAAAAAGAAATGCTGATTGAGGGAAATTACTTCTATTTTTAATGAGAATACTGTCTTCTTCACAAGATTTTTTTATTATAGGATTATCATTGAGAAGATTTGAACTGCAACAGTGGCTTTTTAGGTTAATTAAAGCCCTATGAAGTCCTTCTTTTGTTAGTGGCTGTAAAGCAGGATTCCCTCTTGTTGTTTGGTCAAAAAGGGTGTTTTCAATAGTTTTAATTGAGGTTTCCGAAAAAAGTGTGCAGTCATGAGCGGATACTAAGCTAAACGTAGCGCTTCATCAAATAAGAAGTAAAAAGACAGATTTTTTTAGCATTGAGTACAATTTCAGAAGAAAGGAATAAAGTAGGATAAGTATAGCAGATTTTTGTTTTTTTTCAAGTTTTATAAAGGTTTTACTTTAAATGTAATGGTAGCAAAAGATTCTCCAAAGGCATTCTCTGAGAGAGAATAGCTAACGGTTTTTTCCTTACTATTAAATTGATAGCTTCATCGAAGTGGTTTGTTACTTCGAAGAGAACCATTCTTTGCAATATAGAGTAGAGGTTCTTTGTTTTTCAAGATCACTTCTCATCCATTGAAGCTACCGTAATTTTGTCCTTCTAAAGCATAAAGTGTCCCTTGTGAAATATCCTTATTGATCAAAGCTTCCGATTGTAAGATAATTTCAAAAAGGATTTTTCAGTTTTGAATTACATTTACAATAGGGTATCCTTTTGAGAAACTAACTTTTAAATTTGTAGTTTTTTGGAAAGCAGGTTGTATTTTAATTTCTCCATTTTGTCCATTGACGGTAGCAATGAGCTTTTTGTTTTCTGTATAAAGTCCGATCAATTCTCCAAAGTCATAATAAGCTCCTGTGATTGTAGTTTGATTGGTAGAAACAGGATAAGTCTGAATTTTCTTTCCATTTTGAGTAGCAATTAAGGGTGAATTTATACTATTTCTTTGTTTCTCAAAACTTACATTTCCTTGATCAATATCTTTTTCCAATTCTGATGTAATGAGTATTGGATTTTCTATACCTTCTTTCCATCCAGAAACTTGTTGAATATTTTCAATGGTAATTTCAGGGATCTTAATATTGAGGCTTATACTTTCTATTTTTTCGTTGCCTTCAGAATCTTTTGCTGAGACTGTATAGTGTTTTGTCTGTTCTTTTGTGAAGAAGAGATCTTTTAGCGTAAGAGTTCCCTGGGAAGCATTGATTGTTTTTTTTATAATCTGTTTTTTATTTTCTTGGATATGAGCTGTTGTTACTAAGGTATCATCAGTTCGTGTAATTTCTAGGTCATAATAACTTCAAATATATCATTGAAGATCTAGACCTTCGTCTTCTATTGCAGATTTTCTTTTTCTAATAAGTTTTACTTTAGGAGTTGGTGGCTGATTATCTCAGATAATTTGTCTTCCAGCAACGATTTGGTTTGATCGAGGAGCGTTTTTTTGATATACGCGATTCTCATTTCTTAGGCTAGTGAGTTGGAGGTATTGCCATTTTCTTGGCGCTTCATGAAGACTAAATTGAAGTTTTTCTTCAGCAGGATTGTAGTAAAATACTTCAGAAATCAGTTTTCAAATCTGATTTTTTACTTTAAAGGTAGAACCCTCGATTTGTAGCTTTAAAGTGTTAATTTCTGTTCCTTTTGGCAAAAAAAGTAGGTATTTTGTTCATTTTTGATCATATTTTTCTACTAATCCATCTACCTTTTCTGAGATCTGCATTAGATATCCAGAAACTGCTTCATGATGATTATTTATCCAAGAGAAACTCAAACTATCAAATGTTTGTCCTTCAAGTTTAAAGTTTTTTACTTCAGAATTTTGATCATAGAGCTTGATCTCATCACTTTTTCCCCAAAGCCATCATCCTCAGAAACTTTCATATTTCTTCTCCTTATTTTTGAGCTGTGGGGTAATAACATAAAAATCCTTAAATTTTTGTACTATTTTTGGTTCTACATCATTTGCATATTTTATATAGACATTGTGATCATCTCGAGTGATGAGTTCTGCTTTTTTATCATTATTGAGATCTTGTTGATAATATTTTGGAAATTTCTCATAATTGAGTTTTGAATGGACTACATTTACTAGATTATTCTCATGATTCTTGACAAGAACACCCTCGATATAACTACTCATATCTGTAGTTGAGGTTTCATGAGTTGCTGGTTTTTTATTTCATATTTGAGTAAGAAGGGTTCTCTGCTCAGCATCTCCATTTTTAGTCAAAAGTGTTTGCTCTCCAGCATAGCTGTGTGTTTTTATACTATTCCATTGATTAAGTTTTGATTGAATTGCTTGAAGATAGTTTTTTGAATTTTTATAGGTTTTGTCTGACATATTTAAATCTGAAGCGCTATGACTATTGAGAGCAAGCATATATCCATTGAGTCTTTTTGCTTCTGTCGAGATGAGTTCTTCAGTAGGGTTTCTATTTATTATTGTTTGTTTAGCTTCAGTATTATCCTTCAGAAGATGAGTAGAAAATGAAAGCTGAACTGGTTTGTTTTTTGTTCCTTTCTCTATGGTTTTTAAAAATTTTGTATAATCTGACTTGGCCAGTTGAGCTAGAGTACTGATCTCTTTTTGTTCATCTTTTAGGAGTCAAGAAATCTGATTTTTCATATTAAGTAGTCCTGTTGTATTTGCTGAAATTGTAGTATCTGTTCAAGCTAAAGATAAAAGTGGATCAATTTTCTTTTTTTCATAATCAGAAGAAAGAGCGTCTTGTAAAGAAGTCAGATTTCATTTTAATTTATCTTTATAGCCGACTTGAACATTAAGGTTAATAGGAGTTTCTGTGGTAGTGTTAAGTTTATCAGTTGTCTTATCACTAAAATCATTTACGTTATTAGACAAAGATTCTGCTTGTGAGGTAAGATTGTAAGTACCTTGATTGATGGTATCAACCATACCCTTTAGTAAAGCATAAAAAGCATCGAAGTTGTATTGAAGATTTACATAACTATCTACCTGAATATCTACTCATTGTAGAGGTGTTTGTTTGAAATAAGCAGTAAGATCCAAGTTGTCTACCCGAGGGACGTTATAAGTTCTTTGTGTCATTTGTTCAATTCTGGCTTTTACAGAACTTTCACCAACAAGTCCAATTCAGGATTTAATAATACAATAAATCTTAGAAAGTTTTTTTGCAATACTCACCATAGCAGTAATCTGATTTGGAAGTTCTGGGATTTTAGGAGCTGGAGGTAAAACAGGAAGTTGCATTTTTACCTGAGGAATAAAGGATGGAAGCTCAGGAAGTTCAGGGGGTTCTGGTAAAAGCGGAATATCAGGAATATTGAAATCTATCTTAAAATTTATTCCGAGCTGTGGAGGTTCTGGAAGATTTGGAAGTCTTGGTAATTCTACGCTTTCTGGAACAAAATTAAAACGAGGAAGAACAATATCCATTCCAAGATTAAGATGTGAGAGATCAATATAGAGACTTGGAATTTTTACACTAGGAATCGGAATGATCGGTAGATCAGGGCAAAGGAAACTTAATTTGCAAGAATACTGATCATAAGTATCATTTGTACATTTACCACATTTTTTTCCTCGATCTACAAAAAGATCCACTATAACTTGATAGGTTTTTACGACTCCTAAAATAGTAATAATTGCATCTACATACTGAGTAAATCTATTAGCATTTACTTCCATCCAATAGTTAATGTATCAGAAGAAATTAGAAAGTAAGGCTGATATTTCTCATAAATATTTATCGGAAACATGTAGCCATTCATAGATTTGGAGTGGAAATCTTTTATAGAGTTCTAAAACTTGGATGTTTTGGTATATTTGTTCACTTGTCTTATCAAATTTGGAAATCATTTGTAAGATCTGAGTTTTTGCTTGTTCAATTACTTTACATTCAGCTTTTTTCTTCTCTAAATCTCCATCACTTAGTGTACTAAGTTCCTTTTTGCAGTTTCAAAGTGAAAGATCAATAATTGCATTCCATCCTTTTAAAGTTTCTTTGTTGGTTTCTTTCCACGTCAGAAGATATCCCTTATAAGCTTCAATATCTTCACTATAAATTCGTGGAACTTTAATATTAAGTGTCTGACTAGAAATATTAACCAGTTCTTTATTATTGAAAAAAGTCTGAAGTTTTTCAAATGGGTTATCTCAATTTGCAAGATCGAGTGCTGTTAGATTTTCTTTTGAATGGATCTTCGTTAACGTGTTTTTTGCTAACGTTTTGAGATTTTCTGATTTTTTGAATTTAGAATTTAGTTCAGAAAGAGTAGTTTCTGTTTCGTTTGCTCACTCACTGGTTAGTTTTCAGATTTCTTGAAAATTAAAACTAGAAATCTGTTTACTTAAATGATCCATATCAGGAAAAATAACCTCTACGCGAAATCTTAGGAGATTATTGATCCAATATTGCATTTGTCTATCAAATCGTCAGACTAATTTTTTTTGGAGTCCTTGTTGCTTTCCTCAGAGAATTGAATTTTTAATATCCTTTACTCATTGAACCTTTACCCCATTGATTTCTAATCCATTTTGAGTGGCATCTAACTGAGAAGTAATCGCATCATAGTCAATATTAATGGTTCAACCAAGATAGCTACCTTCAGCTAAACTGCTTGGAATCGCATCATTTGTTAATGCTGAAGCAGTGATTTTAAATGGAGAATCACTTTGTTTGAGCTGACAGGTATTCGTTTGACGATAATCTTCTGCCCAAGGATGGTAGGTTGTACCTTCTTTATGAGAAGTAGTATCATTGGTAGTTCAGCTTTTCTTTTTTCCACAAGGCAAAGGCATTGAAGTTACAATACAGTTTCCTGCAATATCAGAAAGAGGACTTGGCATATTGATTCCTGCTGCATAGTTTCATATACAAACTGCCAATCACATCTGTGCAGTTAATGTTGGAGCTGCATAAATTCTAATCCAAGATGGATGAGCTCCTCCTCAAGCCCAAAGGAAGCCATCTCCTGGTCATTTCAATCACCAAGGAATTGGAACAGGGATAGATCATCATGGAGCTGGTACTCGTAATGTTCCTGGAAAATGAAAAACAGGCAATCCTTTCCCAAGTGTCCTTGTTAATGGCTCTAGTGGAATACATCCCATCAAATGGTAGTTTCCAGGAGCAAGAAAGGCTTGATTGAAAGGAACCGGTAATCCTTCACATGACTTGAGATTAGAAAAAGAAAGATTGAATCCATTACACATTTTATCTGCTGCATCTTGAATTGTATGTTCAATATTTGTAAGTTCCTCATCAAAAAGTTCTACATTTATATTTCCAAGGTCAAATTTTTCTCCCTTTTTGAGATCTGATCGAGCTCAAGAAAGAATATCTTTTACACTAAAAGTTTCCTGAATTTCATTGATTCCAGGCATATTGTTTAGAGTATTGATATTTTTTGTTTCTTTTACTTTATTTTCTATTTCTTGAGTTGCTTGTTTTTTACTACGATCTATCTCATCCATAAAATTATCACTTAATTTTTGGAGATTAACCACTTTTTCTTCATAGGTTCTTTTTTTCTTGAATATCTCGTTCTTGTTTATGAGCAAAGATTGTTTTTTATTACATCAGTCTTTGGCTGCTTGAACAATAATGTCAGGTAAGGTATCAACTCCTACTCTTCCTAGTCACGATATGTTATAGTCTCTTGGATTTATATCTTCAATTCTTATCTTAAAAAGTGGATCATCCATGTGATAGGTGAGCGTATAGGTATAGACAATTTGATTATTAGCAGAAAACTGCATATTAGTTAAATAATAGGCATAGACGTCAGTTTTTGGATTAATATCAGCTTCCCCTTCTTGAAATTGAATATCTTTTGGAGCTTGTGTTGTCTCATTTTGTTCGATAAGTCGAGGTCCTTGAATTTTGTCAAAAAAAGCTCCTCCAGATCCGAAAGTTCCATTTTTATTGATAATAAGAACTTCAACTTTTACCTTATCTCATTCTTCAAGATTTCATCAGTTGATATCAGTATATCTTTTTGAAATATCTCTTACTTTGTCACTTAAAATTTTGTTTGGGAGTGGTGTTTCTAGCTTATTAATGGGTACAAAAGCCCAATTTTCCTGTCCTGCAAATCATTCTAAATTCTCAAAAGGATTTTTAATGTATTTATCAAAAACTCAAACACCTTCTTTTGCAGTATCAACAAAATTTAAGCTTTGACCTGCGTGAATAATTTCGCTTTTACTGTTCGCATCTATACGACCGTTTTCTTCATCACCGTCTTTTATGCAGGTAGGAACAGATGGGAGTCGACACATTCCATCTTCGTATGAAAGTTTCCCTCTAATTCTTTGATCATCAGTTTGACGATACATTTCTCTATACTCGTTCGATCAACAAAGAGCTCAGTTAGGAGTAGGAATAGAGCAAGCTTTACAAGTATTGTATTTTCGATATTTTTTACAAAATTGTTCTCAATAACTATTTCTTGAACATGAGTAATCTAGTGCTTGACAGGGAGCAACTCATTTTTCGTTTTCAATTTTTCCTAAGAGAATAGGATCAGTTTCAATTCATTTTTCCCTATTATTTTTCTGATTGAGGGCTTCTTGGAGCTCATTTTCAGTTGGATAATTCAATCCATCTCGACGAATTAAACTTTCATCTCTTATTGATTCTCAATTTAATTGAAGTCAGAATTTTTTTACAATTTTAGTTGATGACTCCTGTCTAGAAGATCGATCGTTATCACAATTATAAATATTTTTACTTAAATAAGAGTGATTTTTTAGATTTCCTTTACCATAGAAAATTTTGAGGTATCATTTTTTGTCTAAAGTAATAATATCTATTTTTCCATCTGTATCCATATCTCTCACAAAAAGTTGGTGAACCTTTGAGAGATTCTCTGGAGTAGTTGTGATTTCTCAGAGTTTTGTATTAGTATTCAAACAGGCAATTTTTCCATCTACATCAAATACACCATTTTGATTAGTATAAATTCTGATTTGATTTTTTGTATTATGAACAACAATATCTTCAAATTTATTTCCATCAATATCTCCAATAAAGACTTCCTTGATCGGTTCTGCACTCATCATAAGTGTTCCTATTGTTTTGAATTTTTTATCTTGATACTGTTTTTGAAGTCTAATCTCTCAATCTTTATAAATAATCAGAAGATCTCTTAGTCCATCATTGTTATAGTCGATATCTAAAGTTTTAAAGATTGGTTTCTCAATATCATTATAGACTACTTTTCATAAACCTTGATTGTAGTCAGCTTTTTCCAGATTTTTATTTTGATCAATTCTTTTCAGTGCAGGATCTCAAATATTAATTAAAAATTCTGATCCAAATGCCAGCGTAGCTTCTCCAACACTTTGTCCTCCAGCAAAAGAAGTGATATTTTTGAAATTACCTCTAAATCAGATAGCCTTTTCCATTTCATCACTATTCTGAATAGAGTCATAGCCTTGATAGTCTGTTTTTAAACGATCAAGGGTAGAGAATACTGCTTTTACAGTACTTGTTGTGGATCCATTTGAAAAAACTGATCAGAATTCATATTCTTTATTTTCCAGATCCGCAGTGGTATTACTAAAATCAATCCCTGTAAAAATGGCTTTCCCTAAAATTTGTCCTTTCCCAATAATATTCCAAATAGGTTCTCCTGCTATTTGTTCATCGGTCCATTGAAAAGTGATGCCATCATCAAGACCCGCAATTTTTATCCCTTCCTGATTTTTAAAACTTCCATTGGTATAGGAAAAATTCTGATCAATATCATAGATATAGAGCGATTTTTCGTTTTCTTGTAGTAGTTTTTGTTCATTTAGTGATTGTGTAGGGAAAATCTTTCTTTTTATCCATAAATCATTTACGGTAAGTGTTCAGATCCCTTCTATTTGTAAAAGTAGCTTTCCATTCTCTTTTCTGGCAATGAGAGGATGTTGATCAATATTCTCTATTGATCAATTTTTTCAAAAGATTAAGCTTGTTCTTTTTATTTTATTTAAATCAACAAGCTGAGTTGTAACTGCAAGTGTTTTCTTAGATTTTGAAATGATAGTTTCAGAAACCTTTCTGTTGTCAGATTGATAACCTCGTTGATTTCACCAGTCATTACCAAAAAGATTAAGGTACATGATATTTACTCCAGATGCAATACTAGAGTTTAAAAAGAATTTTTTTGTAATTATGTTAGTAGATCATTCAACTTTTTTTCCATTACTTTCTGCTTCTGCATAGATCTGAGTACGTCAACCTTGCTGATTTGATTTAAGTTGAAGTTTTTGCTCTCCATTTACAATATTCATCATTCCATAAGGAGAAACGTTCATTGGGCCATTTTTTCAGAGGAATACTTTTTGAGATCAGTTTATTTTGTTTCACCAAGCATCAGTTAGGCTGATAATTGCAGTTGAGCTAGAATTGGGATCTAGCTTTTCTTTTTCAAGGTTAAAAGTGATCTTTTCTAAATCTCATGGAGCAATATCTAAGGATAACACCTGTTCTTTAAGACCAGGAATCACAAGAGATATAAGGTCTTTTCATGATATATATCATGGGACAAGATAAATTCTGACTTTCCCATTTTTCATAAGTATTGAGCTTACAGGAGTAAGTGTCAGTTTTTTCTTTCATTTACCATCAAAGGCTTCTTGTAAACTCATAACTTTTGCAAGGTTGTTTTTAGATCCTAGGATAATATTAGTAGTGATGGGAACAATAGTATTTGTCGTATCTCTCAAGATAACATCAAGTGCTAGAACCTTACGATTATTGAGTATCATATTACCCTTTGAATCACTGGAAAAATATGGAAGATCAGTAATTTGATAGTTAAAAGACTGAATAGGTGATCAATTTTGTTCTAAGCTAAGCTTTCAAGAGATAAGATTAGCTGTATTGCTAGATAAAAGTTCTCACTTTTTATTTTTAACAGAAAATTTAACAATTCAGTTAGAATTTAAATCTCATCTATATAAAAGTGTTAAATTCTGAAAATCATTTACTTCTTGAGATTTCTTTTCTTGTCCTCAAACGATAAGTTTTCATTTATCTACCTCTATAATATATGGCTCTAATGTCCTCTGAATTTCGTTTTTATAGAGATCAAGTGCTTTTAGGGAGATAAGCGTGTAGGCTCCTGCAAGAAGTTTTCTGTCCTCAGGAAGTCAGATTTCAAAGCTTTTTACATCTCCAGGAACAGCAGAAAGTGAAATGGATTTTGTTCCACATGTTCAATTTCATCAGCAAAGTTCTAATGTAGCAATAATAGTTCAGATTTTATTCTCTGCCAAAAGAAAATCAATCCCAAATCCGTTTTTGAAAGGATTTTTTGTTATTGTTGCCTTGGAAATACAAGTGTTTTTTCAGTCAACAATTAGACAGTTATCTCCTGTAGAAGTAATTTTTACGGTTAAATTCCCATAATCTTTTAATGAAAGAAGATTGAAAGCACCAGTTTTATTTAAAACACTAATTTTTTTATTCTGAGTCGTAATTTGTGTCTGATTCAGAATTTGTTGTACAAAAGAATTTTCAGAAGAGTTTTGAGTAGGAATTAAATTATCAAATCCTATCGATGATTTCAAAGATTTTTTATAGGTATCTCGAGAGTCTGAAAGAGGAGTAATAACATCGTTTTCTACAGTTTCTTTTATTGGAACAGCTCAGAGTGACCCCTCAAAAGAAAGTGAAATTTCGAATGGCTTTTTCTTGATTGTTTTTAATCGGCATTTTAGACCTTCTCGCCAATCAAATTTTCAGCTTTTAAAGTTGTAAAGAAGGAGTCCTTCGTTGATGTTAAATCAACACTCTTTCTCAATATCATGAGCCTCTTTTGCATTTGATGGAGATTCTTCTCTTTTAGGCTCTTGAGGAATTTGAATCTTTTTTACTCATTCGTTAAATTGTTCATCTTGGTCAGGAATAATGGTATCATCGCTATCGGAATTAATATATCCTACTTCATATCCTTTGGTAGTATATGTTGGAATAATAAACTTTGAGTGTGTATTCTTCCTTTGATAATAATTATCTTTTTCTTGAGTAAGATAATTTTGTAGAATATAATCAATTTTTTCATTAATATCAAAATTCTTTTTCGTATTTTGGATATCTTCCTGAATATTATCATTATAGGTCTTGATCTGATTTGAAATATTTTGATAATAGAGTAGTTCTGCTAGGCTATTAAGCATTTTCTCGCCACCTATTGCATCAAGCATTTCTTCATAGGTAAACGGCTGATAAGAACGAACACTAGTTTCAAGACTTGGAGTTGCGAGTTTATCAACAGAAAAAAGTTTAAGATAATGTTCGTTAAGTTTTTTTGCTTTTTGTTTTTCTTCAGATAAAATGGTATTATATTCAATAACTTTATTATTCAGATAGTCAATTAAAGCTTGACGAATACTATCAGGACTCTTCAAAACAAAAGACTGATTATAGATTTCTGTTTTGAACAAATTAGGATAGATTAGTTTTACTTCATTTTCTCCAACCCCTTGGAAAGAAAGATATCTTGGTGAGTCAATAGGTCTTTCTGGAGTGAGGATATTCATTCATGGAATTTCAACTTGTGGATTATCGGTATCAGAGAAAAAATGTGTTGTAAAGAGTGATTTAGCTTCATCAATATCATCGATAATGGTTTGAAGTGGATTTTTAGTATTTCAAGATTCAGAACTACTTTCTCCAGCTTCTTCACTTCATAAACAATGGGGATCCCTTTCATCTCAAAAACTAATTTGATTCTCGTCTTTTCAGAGCATCGTTCCAAGAATACTATGATTAGCATTACAAGGTTCTGATTGGTTAATTTGTGCAAGAACTCAACTAAGTTGATTTAAAGGGGTATAAAGAGATTCCCAAGCAAGTCTTATTTCTTTATCTTGAGTTCCAATTCATTGGTGAGTAATAATTCAAGTATCAATAGTTTTTTTTATTACTTCTACTGCGTTGACTGAATTTAGAAAGCTTGTAAAAATTAGATCTCAAACTTGTTGTTGTTTGGTAATGAAAGTTTGAACTACGGAAATTTTATTTATAATTTCGTTATACCATGTTTGCAAAAGTCAGATTCTCCCTTTTTGATTAATTTGTCTTAATATAATTCATTCAATAGTACTTTTTGTATCGCTTGCATAATTTTTTGTAATAAGAGTGTTGTAATTTGATCGAATTTCTGCTTGTCAGCTGGAAATTTCTACTAATGATTTTAGTAAAGATGGAGAAATTAGATTTTTAATAGTCTGTGGATTTGTTTCATTACTTGCTGCTTGTAGATGATTCTTTAGAGAAGAAAGTTGACGATTTATGATGTTTAATTTTTGAAGTAATGGTTCTGAATAGGTATCTTGAGGTAAGGTAAGTCCCTCTTTTATGCTTGTGTAATAACCCCAATATTCAGTATCTTCTGAGTATTTTAATCCTGAATATCCATTAATCTGTGTTGCGGTAGTTGCATCGTGTTTTACTTTTGAAGGTATGATTTTATATTTATAGAGCAATCCAAGATCTTGTCTGTGTTTTTTTTCTTTTTTAAGAGAAAAAACTGAACTAGATTCAGGTTTAAATACCTTATCTTTTAGAGGAACATTAAAATACCGCACTTGATCAAGCTTTAGACTATGATCAGTAGCATCTTTTAGTTCTCACTCTTTTCGTGCAGTTTTCGTTGGAGAAGCATAGGAAAAAGCTGACTTAAAGGATAAGGCGTCAATTTCTGGATTTTTTACTCGTACAGATCCTGCAATATCATAGATTTCTTTCCAAGCCGATTTAGGATCATAAGCTCCACTAAAGTTGTAAATTTGATTTTGCATTTTTTCTGTATCAATATTGAGTGGAGTAGCTCATCACCATACCCTGTTACCAAATTGCTGAAAATTCTCACAATCAGCTTGATCTTTCTGGTTATCAGATTCTGGTTTACATTTTCCAATTGGTTCCCATTTTGATTTTACACAAGGGAGCCATTTCCATTTAAGGCCAAAGAGTCTTTTGCTACAATGTCGATTTATTTTTGCATGTTTCTTTTCCTTTTGATAGAGTTCATATTCTGATTCGGTATTAAAGATATTATACCCTCTATTAGCTTCTACTTGAGTTGAAAAAAGATCATACGAAGATCCTAGTCCTTTGTGGTTAAGTTCTGTTTTATCTTCTTTTGTTTTCGCTGGATTAATGCTATCTCAAATGATCTGAGAATATGCAATGAATCAGCTTAAATTTCTATAGGTTCATCTGAATAAAGAAAAATCCTGAGCATTTTTGATTGTTTGTGCATTTCTTCAAAAATAGAAAAATTGATAAATATCGTTGAACTCTGGTATATAATATTTTTTGAAAAGAATCTTTCTTTTTTTATCTTTAGATTGTTGATAATAAATAGGAATCGCTGTTTTCATTGCATAATTTTCTTTTTCTACTTTTTGATCAACAAAAGCTTCAAGTCTATCATTGATACTTTTTAATATTCAATTGGTTTTATTATCACCAAGGAGAACTTGGTCTTTGATATGAAGTTTTTTATAATGACTATCACTTTGTTCTCGTCTATCACTAGCTTTTATATTTTCAGAAATGGTATTGAGGAGAGGGTTACTCAAAACCTCATAGTATTTTCTAAAAAAAGTCTGAATTTTTTTTTCTAATAACTTTGTTGGAGTGTAGTCAGATTTTTCTTCTTGTATACCTTGTTTTGATAGCTCAAGACTAGAATTTGTAATTCAAAAATCTTTTAATTCTTTACTAAGGTCGCTTATTAATTCTTGATTATTTCAATCTTGATCTTTCTGTAAAATATGAGCAAAAAAATTCGTATAGCGGTGATACATTGAATCCTCCGCAAAAATTAATGAATTCTGATAAAATTTATAAGCATCTTCTAAAAAGTTCTTTTTGAGTGCAATAAAATCATCATACCAAATCTTCTTATCAACAAAATCAGTCGGATTATTATCATATTGTTTTAACTTATTAAAGAAAGTATGATACTCTTCTATAGTGTTAAAATTAATCATTCCATGCCAGAGCTCAGCTTGTCCATTATCATTATTTTTTACAAAATACTTGCTCTCTTCATCCCAAAGGTATTTTTGTTCCAAAAAATCTACATAAGGATAAATAGAAGGGAAAATATAATCCTGATATCTTACCACAGGAAGTGGGATTTCTCAAACTAGCACAACTCCAATCATGCGAGAACTCTGATCTTTTAATCCATCAAAATACATGTTTTCCAATAGCTTAGTAAGCTCAGGAGCTGAATATTCTTTGGTATTGATTTTAAGAACTAAGGCTTTACTGAGTGGATAATTTTTTTGAAGGTATTGAGTAGTGTATCGTTTCAGATCACTTTCTATACTTGGATAAATTTGATCGTCTACCAAAATTGCTACAAGTTGTGTGCTTGTATTTTTATTATTAGAATCTGCAAAAACCGTATTTCGATTGATATATCCTAGATAGGAGAGAAGGTTTGAGGCTAGATATCAAAATAGAATGAATAGTGCTAATAATCTTTTAGCTTTCATAAGGAGAGCTGATATAAAAAAAGAATCCTTCGATAAAGTATAAATTATTCAGTTTAAAAATAAAGAAGAAATCTGAATTTTATATCAGATTTTCTTGCTATTTTATGCTTTCAGTGTTCTTAGATTGACATTTTTTAAAATAATAATTATTCTTAGTCTACTCGTTTTCTTCTTGTATTATAAAATCTTATTTTATTTCTTTTTATAAAATCAGTTGCTTTCTTTTACTTGAAAATTATACTTACGCCGATTTATCTTGAGTAAAGAAATGCAATTTATTGGAAATGAAAAAGCAAGAGAGCAATTCAAAAATTATCTTGTTCACTATCAATCGACTTCTAAACCTGTTTTTTTTATTGTTATTTGACCAGAGTGAATAGGAAAAACGCTTTTCCTCCGTTCTCTTGCAGAAGAGTTACTAGGAGAATTTCTAAAAACTGACTTTTTTTGGATGAGAGATTTTAGTTCCCAATTATGAAAAGTACATACCATTCAGATTGAAACTCCATCGAATTTAAAAACGATAGCTATTGAAGATGAAACCATCTATGAAAATAAAGGTGTGAGAGAAATCAATAGTCGATTACAGCAATCTTCTTTGAGTGGAAAAAAAATTCTTCTTATTGAAAATCTTCAAAGAATGACGAATGCTGCGATGAATGCGTTTCTCAAAACTTGTGAAGAACCTTTAGCAAATAGATACCTCTTTGCAACTGCAGAACATGAAAGCTGAATTTTGCCAACGATTCTTTCAAGGGCGATGGTAATTAGATTTTCTCAGCTTTCAGATACTGAAATCATGAACTATCTTTCCGAAAAATTGCATTATACATGAGAAGTGGAAGAACAAGAGCTACTTGTTAAATTGTCACTTGGGAAGCCATGAGTTCTTTATTATCTCTTGAAACAAAAGGAAGAAAATCCAGATTTTTTTCATCAGGTTTTATCGCTTTTTGAATTGATGAAAGAGGACGGGAATTGGACAAAAAAATTGGAACTTTTCAAAAAAATGAATGAGTATGGAAGTTTGGATAATTTTATTACTATGCTTATTAAACAGGATGCTGAAAATGGGAATGGAAAATCAGTAGAGGAGTGGATAAAAATAAAACAACTTCTTGCTTCAAATATTACTCAAGAGAATGCACTTCGATATTGAATTTTATCTAATGTCTAGTAATGTCTACTTATCTCTGACAAAATTTTCTCAAAGATAGCTCTATTATTGCTTTTATTTCTGATGCTATTCAGAAGCTTTATCACACTTCTGGAGCTGATGTTTTGGTAGAAATTTGACCTTGAAAATGAGCAATCACAAAAAAAATAAAACAGATTTCTCCTTCTTTTTTTGTTGTAGAAAAAGACATAACGATGAAAGATCATTTGATGAGTATTGGGTTAGAGGAATCGCAGATTATTTTTTGAGATGTATTGGAAACGGATATTGTTTGACTTCTCTATAATATTTGAAAGACAGAAAATCAAGCTCTTGTTGTGTGAAACCTTCCCTATTATATCACTTCTCCAATCTTTAAACATCTTTTCTGGAAAGAGAATCCAGAGTTGTTGGGATGATTTTTTATGATTCAAGATGAGGTAGGACAAAAAATTAAATCTGACGCCAAAAAAAAATCATATCTTCGATGGCTGGTTAATAGAGCCTACCGGGTAGATTATGTAAAAATGGTCCCTGCAAAATGTTTTTCTCCAGCTCCAAAGGTAAAAAGTTGTTTGGTAAGATTTACAAAAAAGGACAAAACAGAAGCGATAGATCCAAATAAACTAGAAGAATTTTTGAATCTTTTTTCTCCCTACAGTAGAAAAACACTATGAAAAATTAGCAAAATGAATGAAAAAAAATGAAAAACCTGATTTTCAATCCCTTCTGAACTTCAAGGGAAAAGACTTGAAGAATTAGACTGGGAGAGCTTAAGGGTAATTTTATAATCCAAAAAGTCTGAAAATTACTTAATTTCAACAGCAATTTCTCCGACAATACTTTTTTTCACCCAGAGTACTTTTATGGAAAGTGATTTTTCTTCTCCTTCCTCTAAGGAATGAATCGGAAGTAAAATCTCTTCACCAACCTGAGGATACCTCTCTAGATGACTTGTGATAAAATAACTTAGTGTTTCTGCCTCAAACTCATCATCAAGATTCAGTTCTTCAAATTGAATTCCGAGTTCCGATAAAAGTTCATCCATTCTCACATAAGACTGACAAATGTATCAATCTGAATTCTCATTTTTTTGGATTGGAGGAAGCTCATCATCACTTTCATCTTGAATTTCTCAGAAGACTTCTTCTATAATATCTTCTAAACTTACGATTCCTTCTACTCCACCGTATTCGTCCATTACAACTGCGATATGTTTATGGGTTTTTTGAAATTTTTCAAGCAGAGTATCAATAGGCTGACTACGAGGAATCTTGATAATTGGAGCTATTTGGATAGAAGAAAGTAAGGTTTCTGAATCATGTTTTTTGCTTAGTCTTAATAGTTCTTTCAATGTGACGACTCTATCGATAGTATCTATTGTTTCATGATATACCGGAATACGAGAATAATGATATTCTGTCAAAATTTCTATTGCTTCAGTAAGGGTATTCTCATCGCTAAGAGCCTTTATCTTGATCCTTGGCGTCATTACATCTTCCGCAGTTAAATCATCAAGAGTGAGAAGTTTTTTTATTTTTAGATCTTGTCCATTGTCAAAAATTCAAGCCTGCTTGGAAAGCTCTATAAAAGCTTCTAAATCTGATTCACTAACGGTATGTTTCTTCTCTTTTTTGGTTAATCCTTTCATAAGTCGTTCGATTACCACAATAAGCGGATAGAAAATTTTGATCATTCGAAGATAAAATGGAGCGATTCTAAGTGAAATTTTCTCAGCATGACTGGTTGCAAAAGTCTTAGGAAAAATTTCTCCAAACAGCAAAACAAGAATCGTTACAATGATCGTTGAAAGGATAGTTACCGTGGCTTGTTCATAATGAATAAGTTCTGCAATCTGAATAGAAATGAGTGTCGCGAGAGATGCTGCGGCAATATTTACAATATTATTTCCAATGAGGATAGCGATAAGCATTTTTTCTGGTTCATGCTTGAGTTTAGAAAGTGCTTTTGATCAGTTTTTTTTCTCTCTTCTAAGGGAATTTACTCTATGAAGAGGAAGAGCTGTAAATGCAGTTTCACTCCCAGAAAAAAACATAGATAAGAAGATGAGAGCAATAAATAAGAATAACGATCGGGGATCCATATTTTTCAACTAAATAAAACGTCTTTACTATAAAAAAGCAAATTCTGATTTCAAGTAAAAAAGGCTGAATATCATCAGCCTTTAAGAAACCTATCAATTATTTCTTGATAA
>CAJZIX010000011.1 GCA_916049765.1 uncultured bacterium | reverse complement strand
CGGGCTTAAAAGTTTTTTGCTCCATACAAAATTATAATAACAATAAAGAAATCGCTCCCGGAGGGGTTCGAACCCTCGATTTCCACCGTGAGAGGGTGGCGTCCTAAACCACTAGACCACGAGAGCCCAACCTGGTAAGCTAATCTATCCCCACCAGGGATCGAACCTGGATCCACAGCTTAGAAGGCTGTTGTTCTATCCATTGAACTATAGGGACTTTTTGGAAAAAATCCATTTGGGGAGAGTAGGATTTGAACCTACGTAGCCGTGAGGCGTCAGATTTACAGTCTGATGCAATTGACCGCTCTGCCATCTCCCCAATACTCATCTCCTAACTTTCAAAGTCACTATGAAGATGACAATGCAAGTTTATATGAAAATGCTATACAAAATCAAGAGTTTTTTTGGTTATTTTATCATTTTTTGATAAAAATGGTTGTTTTTAATCTCGCTTTGGCTCTAGAGGCTTATTCTATAAAAAAGAAAAGTCTGATTTTTCTTACTTAGTACTTAGGAGAAAGAGATAATAAAAAAAGTTACTATGAGTTTTCTCAGTTTCTATAGGTTTTTTACATTAAATTTTTAAAAATTAGGATTATAAAAAGAAATTTAACTACCATTTTTTAGCTTGAAAAAATAAAATATTTGATATATTATAAAGCAGACATTATCTATAGAAAAAAATTCTTTGATAAAAAACCCCCTGTTAGGAGGGGGTTAGGGGGAGGGTAAGAAAAAACTCTCAGCCGAAGCTAAGAGTTTTTCCCCCTGAATAAGTTAACGAGATAGAACTCCACTAGATAGAGAATTCTCCTCTCAACTGAGACCAGTCTCCAACAACTCTAGTACCGTCGTTTGATGACTTTCCATCAAATACGATATTTGAAGCATTTGAAGAACTTAGATTTGCCGCAGTTGAGTGCAAAGCACTTGTAGAATCAACAGCGAATCCCATTACTCTAAGTACTCCCTTAGTAGCATCTCCATTAAAGTTCATGGTTCCTCTCTGGATTGTTACTCTAACTTTAGAGTTAGCAGGCACTTCAATTTTCTTAGTAGCGTTACCAACATTTACTTCAGTTCCATCCACTAGAACAACAGCATTATTCCAAGTAGCTGGATTAAACCCTGCAACTGAAATATTCGCAGCACCTAATTCGAGCTTAATCGGATCATCTCCGTTAGCTTCAATATCAAAGGTAAGAATATCATCATTTCCAGCATTTCTAACTACTGTAATTTCTGGTGTAGTATTAACAACAAGAACTGTTGATGTTTGTCTCGCATCAGTCAAAGTAGCTGCTCCATCAAATCCAAGTTTTACAGAATTTAGATTCTTAGAACCTGGTGTACCAAATGAAGCTAATACCTCAACAGTATATTTTGTATTAGGTTTAATAGATTCAGAAGTAGCATCAATTGCAGCTGTAGCAGTCGTTGGAGCAACAGTTTGATCAAATACTACCTTAGTTCTATCATTTCCTTCATATACTCTTACTTCAACCTGAGATGGTATATCAGAGAATGCCGCTTCAACTTTATTGATGAAAGTTTCTGCATTCTTATTAGTCATAGAGAATCTTGCTACAGTCTGTTCCTGATTAGTCTTGATCAAAGCATTCTTCACATTTAGTGTTGAAGCACTAAATTGAATATCTGCAGTTTCTTCAACAGCAACTTCCCCAAGATTTCTATCTACGATAGCATCAGAAGTATTTCCTTGTCTATCAGACACCTTAACATTCAACTTTGGTGTGAATTTTACAGCAGTCCATGGGGATTGATCAATACCATCCAATAAGAAAGCAACTTCAATTGGATAGCTCTTTCCTGGTTCAACTGTAAATCCAACGTTTCCGAAGCTTCCAGTTGTTGCATGAGTTGTAGCTGTATCCAACTTCAAATCTTCAGGACCGAAAGTCTGATCTCCGATCTTTACAGATACAGATCCTTTCACTTTATCTGCATTAGTAACATTATTTTCAAATGCAACACTCATATCATTAATAGTTAGAGTATCAACTCCACCATTTCTAAGTGTTCCTCTGTATACTACAGTTTCTGTAGATGATCCGTTAACGATCTTTGGTGTAGTACTACTTGAAGTCTTTGTAAGGTTAAGTCTTGCATCACCGATAGTAATTGTTCTACCAGCTACAAATCCATTACCTCCCTTCATCTGATAATCTCCGTTGTTTTCAATATTATTTTGACTCTTCTGATATTCTCCCTTTTTGAAAGAAGTAAGTTTCAAGTTTTCAAGTTTAACTGATTGATTCTTAGTAGCTTTTGAATTGAAGCTTACCAAAATCTCAACATCAGATTTTCCATTTACATAGAAATCTCCATCAAAGAATACTGTGTTAGCTGAAATAGTGTTTGTTTTGGCCTGAGACTTTCTAAGCATTAAGTCAGCTTCATTAAATGTTACTGCACCTACTGTAAAGTTTCCAGCTGCCAAAAAGCTTCAAATTTTTTCACTTCAAGCTACATCATTAATAAGATTATCTCCATTCGTATCACATGCAGTTTTTAGCTGAGCAACTGTCTTGTTTGCAGAAACAACCTCAGATACAACACATTGCAAAAGTTTAATTTCTTTAGCTCTAGCATCAGAATTATTCTCCACAAAGCTTCCGTTAATAACTGTATTACCAATCTTAGCCTGAATCTTAGAAATACTTGAAGAAGTTAAACCTCCTCCATAAGTAAGAGTAAGTTTCAAATCTCTAAGAATAACTGGTTCTTTTGGAGTAACAGTTCCCTTCATAAGAACTACATCTGAAGATTCAGCAGCCACAGTTTCAGTTCTAGGAAGATTGCTAGCAGTATTGAACAATACCTTTCCTCACTTAATTGTGTAGAACTTGTTAGTATCAAGAGTTCCAAGACTAATAGCTGATCTAAAGTTTGTGCTATCTTCTACAACAGTCATGTCTTCACCTCTCCTAAGATCAAAAAGGTAAGTATCTCCATCTGCAGAATCAACACCTCTAACCTTAGCTTCTAGAGAGTAGTTAGCAGTTTGAGCTGAACTAATAGTGTCCTTAAGAGTAACCAAAAGTTCCCTTGAACCTACCATCTCAACCTTATCTGAAACTTTCTTTCCATTTCTATAAAGAACTACATCATAAAGGTTATTTACATCTCCGTTCTTCTCATTTCTCAAAAGCATAGATTTTACAATCACACTCTTCTGATTAACATTAGAAACATTCTCTACATTAATCCTAGCAAGTTCGTAAGATTTATTTTCCTCCATGTTGTATTCTCTTGTAGCATTTTTGTATGCCACATTTACTGAAGCAACTTTATAGTCAGTCGTTCTCACAGTTACTGTAGTGTTATTTTTTACATTTAAATTAGCAGCAGAAGATTCTACTCCAGTAATCTTGAATGCATGTTCAGCACCAGTATCTCCCTTAAGCTCAACAACAAGTTCAAGAGTATCCGTAGACTTAACTACAAGAGCAGGATTAAAGCTAACTGATGTTCTAGAGTCAGAAGAAAGGTATCCTTTATTTGTAACTCTTACACCGTTTTTCTCAAACCAAACTCCCTTTACAGAAGTATTGTTTCCAAGACCAATCCTTTCAAGAGTAACTCCTCTGAGAGTAATATCTGCTCCATTCGCAGAAAACTTCACATCCCCCATAGAAATTACACCATTAGCTGGCACAGAAATAGCCCCATTAGATGCTCTTTGAACATCTAGTTCAAGATCTCCAGCCTTTGCATCAGTACCAGTATTCACAGTACCAGAACCATTGTCTGCCTTTCTACATTTAGCAGGACAAGCATCTGAGTTCAAAGAACATGCCAATACTACTGTAGGATCTTTACATTCTGCAGGACTAACTACATCAGTAGATCTCTGAAGCATAAGCATTACATATCCTCTGATTTCCATTTGATTTGGAGTATCAATCATTTTCATGATTCCAGCTTCTTTCAAAGCTTCAAGGTGATTCTTGTAGAATGGAGTAGCCCCATTGTATTTGTCTCCCCAAAGAGCTCTAGAAAGAGTTGTTCCAAATTCACCTCTTGTTACTTTGTCATTTGGTCTGAATTTTTCAATTCCTTGACCCATCAATCCCATCTGACAAGCTTTTTTAACATAAGTAGCTAAGTCTCCTTCAGCTGTGTTTGCGTCTGAGAAAGAGCAAACTGCAGTTTCGTCAACTTTAGTACCCATTTCTTTTTCAGCCCAGTTAGCGATCATCTTAGCCAACTGACCTCTAGTAAGTTCTCCGTACATATTAGCATTGTCAATAGAACTCATTGTAGTGATGTTCTTTGAATATGCATATTCATATGCACCTTTTAACTCATCGCTGTATGAAGCAGCACCAAGCACTGCCACAGGAAGAGCCTGAGCAAGCATCAACACTCCAGTTAAGCTTGCGAACATTTTTTTAACGTTCATTCTCTGTGTAAAATAAATATAAAAGCTTTTCCGATAAGGTAAATACCTTACCAAGAATGTAATACCAGTCGTTCATCAACAACGAATAGTACCATTGTCAAAAGACAAAAACCTGAATCTTTCTCCTAATCAAGAGCTAAGACTCGGATTCATTGAGTTTTTCAAATAGCATACAAGTGTTAATGATCAACGAGGTAGAATAAGCCGTTTCTATGTCTCCACATAGACAACTTATCGGGTATAATACCAATACCAAAGACAAAATCAAGACAAAGTTAGACGGGTTTAGACACAAATGTCCCCAAAACCGTTCAAATTGCTTGCTCTCAAGCCTTTTCTAGATTTCATAGCCTCAAAAAGAGAAATAAAACCTGACCTAAGAGGATCATCTCTGTGGTAATAAAATATTATACTTACCGTACATCCTCACACCACTGACTACGAATATCTTTTTTTTCTGTGACCTCTTTTTAATACTTTTTTACATTTTTTTTATGAGCAACCTATTTTATAGCTTAATAAGCCACTTTTTCTATTTTATTTTATTTTCAAAAGACAACCATTATAATATTTATTGATTATAATAAATTGACTTTTTTAAATAAAAATCATTTTCTCTTCAATCTAAAAATTAGTTATCAGGAGAAGTATTTTTTTCTTTTCATACCCAATAAAGGAACAATAAATAAAAAAAACTGACCCCCCCTATCAGAAATCAGTTTTTACTATTTTTTCACTTTTTTAACTACATTTCTACATCAACTCCCATATTTCTAGCTGTTCCTGCAATAATTCTATATCCTTCCTCAGGAGAATTTGCATTCAAATCAGTCTTTTTGAGTTCATAGATCGCCTCAAGATCAGCTTTAGTAAGTTTTCCAATCTTTTTCTTGTTTGGTTCTCCAGAACCAAGATTTTGATTGATTCTCCATTTGATGAGTCCTGAAGTGATTGGAGCACCGATCTCCATCTTGAAGGTTCTATCAACATAAACAGTCAATTTTACTTTAATTTTCACTTCAATTCCACCAAATTGTTTCATCAAATCGGCAGTTTTTTCATTGAACTCCTTAGTAAACTGTCCAATATTTACTCCATTCGCACCAAGCATAGGTCCAAGCGGTGGAGTCGGAGTTGCCTTTCCAGCAGGCACTTCAATGTTTAGAATTTTCTGTACTTTTGCCATAATAATAATTATTGAGTAAATAAAGTTTTTAAATATTTTTTTGACTGATGGTATTTAGCGTAATCCATTTGAATAAACCAATACTGGCCATCAACAGAAAGAAGCATTATCACCATTTTGTTTTTGTACTCAGGAAGGTTAACAAAACTGACTTTATCACCGAAAAGCTGATTTTTGAGAAGTTCAGCCTCAGAAGTTATCGTATAGATACTCCCATTCAGATCTTGAACCGTCTTTTTGAGATCAGGTTCTTTCTCTAGCTTAGCGTAATAGAATCCTTTGGTATCCTTCAAGAGATACTCCGGCTCTAATCCAAGAAGCTCAATACTTTCTACAGCACCGAAATACAAATCTGTCCCTGAAAGTATTTTTGGACTTTCACCTTCGAAAGCAAGAGAAGAAGTAGAAGCAATTTTCTCTCACTTGGTTGCTACCTGTAAGGCATCATTTCAAGTAGCGGTATCTGAGATATTTTCTCATTCTAAGATTCACGAACCTGATTCTACAGTAGTTAAGAGATTTTCATCGATCAACTGAATTGATCCCGTGTCAATATCCTGTTTCTGCTCTCATGACTTGATAGCCGACTGAAAAAGGTTCTTAAGTGTTTGTCCTTTTACCTGATAAAACAACGAATACACCACCACCAGACTAAAGAACAAGATTACCATAGACAAGGTAACAAGTTTTTTTTCTTTTTCCATACCTAATGATAAGGAATAAAGATTAATTTGCAAGTTCAATCTGATCTACACTGATTGCCACAGGAGTTAACCTACCAAGCATCTCAATACTTACCACAACCATTCCCTTATCAGCATCAACTTCTTTAATATTTCCTTTCATTCCCTTGAAGTCACCATTCTTGAGCAAGACAACATCGCCTTCTTGGTATGGAATATTCAATTCTGATCTCTCCTGAGATTGAGCAATTTGATCCATCATTTGCTGATATTCAGTATCTGAAAGTGGAATTGGTTTTGTTTCCGCTCCAACAATCAGCCTTACTCCTGGAGTATTTCTTACTACATACCAGATTTTGTCATTCATTCTTGACTTAAAGAAGACATACCCTGGATAAAGTTTTTTTTGCTTAACGACCTTTTCTCATTTTTTAATAGAAGCCTCGTTAATCATTGGACAGAGATAATCAACTACATCCTCAGCAAGTCCTTGTTTAGTAATTCTTTCCTGGAGGTTTTCAATTACCAATGCTTCCTGACCAGAAGTTACACTCAAGACGTATCGTCTAAAATTTCTGTCTTCAATCTGTTTTTTTATTTCATTCGTATTCGCTTCTCTTTGCATTAGTTTCAAAAAGAATGGATAAAATTTTATTTAATTTTCAATTTCCTCTGTTCCTGTCAAAACAGAAAGATCTAATCCTGAATCTTCAGCACCTGAAAGCTGAGTAGCTCACAATACTGAAGCATCAAGAGTTCCGGTAGTAACTGCTCATGAAGATGGAAGTTGTCCTTCTGTCATTATACTGTAAAAAGCCTTGTATCCTCCGGAAAAAATCGTATCTGCAAGAATAAAGTACGTTCCTGCCACAAGTACAAGAGCAAAAATAGCAAGTGTCAAACGAGTAATTTGTTTTACTGTTGGAAACTTGAGTTTTTTAACCGTATCCAAACTATCATAAATAAAATCCAACATTTGCATATAAGCAAAAAAATAAAAAACCTAAAAAGAATAGTAAAGATTTCCCTAATAAATGCAAGCTAAAAAACAATACTCCCTTTTGAAGAAAGGAAATTAAAATTATGCAGCATTTCTATAAGTAATTGCATCAGCAGTTTCTTTTGTTGTCAATTTTTTAATACCAGCAATATTGATTCTTTTAAGATGCTTTTCAATATCCACAAGCCTTTTGTTGATAAAAAGGTCTGATCTATAATATCTTCTCTTCCATGCTTTTTGTCTTTTTTGTTGTTGTTCTGAAGTTAATCCTCCTGTCACATCTGGATCAAATTCTTCTTCCTGAGGAGTAGAAAAATTCTCTTCTTTACCAATATATCTTTCGTATTCTGACCAAGGGACAAGCTTTTCTGCCTTACTTTCCTCCAAAAACATCGCTCCTCATTGTCCAAAAACAGAACGTAAAACAGATTCCGATGCGATCTCATCAAAATGCTCAGTAAAATAGTTCACAAAAAATTTTAAAACATCATCAAACTCTTTTGGGGGCTGACAAGATCCTTGCTTTAATACTTTACCCTTAAAAAGATACCAAATCAGATTTTTTACATCATTTGTATCATATTGAGCAGGACATTTAATATCCATATTATTTTGACTATCGCGGAAACCAATCTCTTTACCGATACGGCTTTTTACCTCTCTAATCGTCCTTAGCATTGAAATATTTTCAGCATCATTAACATCTGAAAATCCATCTCTTCCAAACCAAGTTTTAAACTGTTTTAAGAAGAATTCTGGCTTTACTTCTGGATCAGATTTTGCTTTTTCCAAATTTGCTTTTAGCTCTTTCCAGAAGGTTGCTTTATCATTTCTTTCATCTTCATCTTTTCCATCAAATCCAGACTTACCATAGCTCTTATTTTGTTCAATCACTGCTGGAGTTTGATTAAGTCCAAAATGTCCAGTCAGTTTTGGTTTAGATCTCCAGCTTGGATCAAGATTATCTGGATTTTTCTCCCAAAGCACCTCTTTCACTTTATTGAGAATAGGATCATTTTTGTGCTCCTTCGTTTTAAGTGAAAGGAAATAATCATCAATCGTATCTGCGTTATTTGATCGCCACTTCAATAAAATTCCAAGAAATGCCTTATAAGGGACCTCAGCAGAATTTTTACTAAATCTAGATTCAGTCAGATTCTCCTCTTTCATTGCTTCAGAAAATCTCGGCTGAACAGGAACCTGATCAAGCAGATGCCAAGCATAATGCTGATGAAAAGGTTTATCTGCAAAAAATGCCGTTGGAAGCATTAACGACCTTGCCAGCCCGTCAAACCAAGTCATCGTTTCTTTACCAGCATATTTATTGAGAATCCCTGTCATTGTAATATAGGACATTGCTGCCTCAAGAGCCTGTCTTTGTTGTTTTGTTTTTGCCAACTCTCCCATCCTTTTCAAAGCTCACAGACCGCTTTCAATTCTACTCGATGCAATATTTTTTTTAAATTCTTCCTCTACGACATTAAAGGTATTCATTTTTTTATACTTACCATAAGCTCATTCAACAGCCCCATGTCCAGTAATCTCCTCTGCTGCACTATTCAACTGGTTTGCAAATTCATTAGAATAAATCTTTTTGAGTGCTTGTCTATTTTCATCGCCCACAGAACCAAAATATTTATCTTTCCCATGAGCATTTTGAATATTCCAAACAATATAATTTACTTCTGACTTTACCAAAAGATCTCTCAATTGATCTGCATCACCAGCTCCACTATCAATATCAGCCTGAATTCTTTTTCTATATTCAAGGTATCTCTGATAATGCTCAGGTCCTAAAAGACACTGAACCCAAAGTGCTTGATTATCATATTCTGACATTCCACGATATAGCCCTTTCCCTTGTTTGAGATTAGCAATCATTGCCGCAGCCATAATAGGTCTAAGCGCTCCATTATTAATTACACATTGACGAGAAATCAGAATATCTTTAAGCGTTTTCCCTTTTGGGAGACAAGCATCAAGTTGACTCAATCTTTGTCCTGTAGCAGGATCTTTTCCACTAGAGAAAATATCAGGGAACTCGACCCCTTTGAAAATTTTTAATCGGTGTTCAATAGAGCCCCAATTTTTCTTCTCTTTTTCAGCCACAACTCCGTCCTGAAGAGCAGTTAAGGTATCACTCAAAGCTGGAGCTATCCATCATAATCCTTTATTAAGGAGTTTATAGATTCCCACGTCCCCAGTAAACCAATCTAAGCAAGCTTCGTCTTGAGATTTTTGGTAATTACTTACCCCGTCGTTTATTTTTTTCCAAATATTCTTTACTGAAAAAACTAGAGAATGAATACTAACTCGTTTAAGTTTTCTATGCTGAGAAGAATGAATATCATCGATCTTCTGTTTTTCTCTTTCTGCAATTGCTGCTGTTTTTGGCGTCAGTTGCTTTTCTTGAAGAAAAATCAAAAAGTCTGGATAAGACATCTTTTTTTCATGATATCTTGCCTCTCCCTCTTTATTTAAAAAGTTTGTAGACTTAACTGTAACGGTATGATCAGAATTCCATTTGGTTTCATAGAGAACTGCCTTTTTAGGATCACCATCTCCATCATGCCCAAAATATTTTACTTCTTCGGTAATTTCCTTCCCCTCAGTGTTAAGTTCTGTGAGCTTGAGTTTTCCATCTTCAAATTGAGCATCCCTAAACAAATTCTCACTACAAATTCCTCCCTCTAACATTTTGTCATACGTCGTTTTGAGATCATGAGTTCAAGGAAGCATCTTAAACGGTTTTTCTAAGAGTTTATCATTATTGATAAAGAAGTTTTCAAAATCTTCAAAATGAAAATCAAATTCTTTCCCTTCCTCTCAAGATCAGAGTTTTAATTCTGTTCCATAACATTTAGCCTTAAAAGTTCCGTTTACTCGATCGATGTCAGTAATTCTAAATTTTTTCCAAGCATTTGCCCCATTCGTATAAGGAGGCAAACTACTTTCCGTGTGCGTAAAATACACTTCTGCCCCTATAACAAATCCCGCATCTGAAGCCTCTGATTTCTCTCCTCTCATACCTTTCCATGCCTCCAAAAAGGCTTTTCTTTTCCCTTCTGGAGTAGTGTTTTTTGACTCTTCTTCATTGATATCCTCGGAAGAATCTTCAGACGCACCTTTGTTATGCAATTTTCTCGTGTTTTTTGTGATCTCATGCTGTTTTTGGAGATCCTCTTGAAATTTTTTTCGTTTCTTTGCAGATTCAGATTCTGGATCAAGCGAATCTTGTACATTAGTAGCCCCCATTTTCAAAAGTACTAAAAGCTTTCCTATCTTTTCCCCCTTCAATTCAACTTTATCATAGGTTCAAGGCTGACCGTTTCCTTCAGCATCAGCGATAAATAAATGATCAAAGAGTTCGCGATCTGCTACTCATAGCCCTGCTGTATTAACTTCAGAAAGGGTAATTTTTAATGGTAACTCCTTATTATTTGCAAACTCCCACAAAGAATCTAAAGCAAGATTTGCTCCATCCAAAAGCTCTCTTTGAATCTTAAAAGTATAGCCATTAACATTCAAGGTATCACTTGAGAAATCGACAAGTTGCTTCAGAAAGTCTTTTAACTGATCAGGATCATTACCAAAAAGCTCCAGAGTATGCTCATCCTCCATCTGTTCAACTTTTGTTTCTATGAGAAAATCAAAAAAAGCTGACCTCAATGCTGGATTCTCATTCAAAACAGCATAATCAAACTTATGATCATGTAATAGCTGTAAAATTTCAGCCAGGTTTGCATCCTTTGTTTTTAGCTCTTCAAGATAGATTTCCCGATAACAAGCTTCAATTTGTTTTCCTAAAGCATCAGAATCCCCCCCTTGAACAATCTGGTCTTCTAAATCCGCGATTTGCTGAGCAATATCTGGATAATCAGTTTGAGCTTTTTGATAGAGTTCTTCATAGTCTATAGGATATTTTTTTGAAATAATAGACGATGGGAAAAGCGGTTTGGAAAACAATTCTGCCGTTGACTTGGTCAGATTTTTCATCATTTGAACCCTCCCTCTTAACCTTTCTAAAACCGTCTTTGTAAAAAGGGTATCAAAGGTTTTCTGCTGACTTTCTGACCAATCATTGAAATTTTTGCTATTGAGCTCATCTAAGGCAATCGGTGGAGTAGTTGTTTCTAAGGCTGTTTTGAGATTATGAAAAGTAATTCTAAACTGGGCTACAAAATCAGTATACTTCTTTTTTTGCTCAGGATCATTGATCTGATCTGGGAAAAGTTGAATTGCAGAAAGAAGCTCTGATAAAGAATTGGTATAATAACGTACACGAGCAGAAAAATCTGACTTAATTTTTGCTGGTAATCATGCAATGAACTGTGTTTTAATATATTCTACAAGTACTTTCTCGAGTCAAAGCTTCAAGGGATCGGTATCTCAAACAAACGGATTTTCCCCAAGGTTAAGCCTTTCAAGCTCCTCTAACGAAAATTCTTCATCAGCCAAAAGTCAAAAAGAAATCTGATGTCCTTTTGCTGTCAGCCTAGAAAGAAGCCCTTGTCAATTAGTAATCGTAAAATCATGCTCAAGATCATTGACGAGTTCTTCTCAAGATTTTTGTGGTTCTATGGTTTTTAAAGCAGAAAAAAGATCATCATTATATTGAGAGAGATTCTGATTTTTAATTACTGGCAAAATATTCCTTTGATTAGAAGTATTTGGAGTATTTGAGCCAGTTTTCTTCGCCATTAACACAGCTATCTAGAAATAAAAATCCTTACTTTATTATATTCAAAAACCAAAATAAAAGACAGAAATTCAGATTTTTTATAGCAATAATACTTGCCAAGTCAAATAAAAATGATATAATAATTCCTTTACTTTTTTTCCAAAAATCCTAAGCTTTTATCAGATTTTTAGCTTTTTTAAAAATCATGGACAGACAAGCTATTTACGACTATCTTCTGAAGATTCCCTATGGGAAAGTCACGACTTATAAGCATCTTGCCCAAAAATTCTGACTGCATCCAAGAACGATTGGAATGATTATGAGAGCAAATCCCTTTCCTAATCGTTATCCTTGCTGTAAGGTCGTTGGAAGCGATGGGAAACTTACAGGATATGCTCTAGGATTAGTAGAGAAAGAGAAAAGACTGACTGCCGAAGGGATTTTGATCATAAAAGGAAAAGTCGTTCCAGAAGCTATTTGGGAAGGAAAAAAAGGAGATACTTGATTATAAGATATTTAACTTTGGTAAGTAGGACTCTCATATTTTCTTTTTTAAAAGATCGTATTACTTCTAGGTAAAAAATAATTATTTTTTTGGTATCTTTAGTTCTCTCAAGATCAATATGTTTTCCATCGAAAATAAAGCTCGATCTCAAGAAAGACCTGAAAAATTGGGTGGATGGATGCAATAAGCTCAGTCATGGGAAAGATTGGAAACTTGGAGTTTCCCCTGAATATCAACCTATTATAGAGCAACTCGTTGGAAACAATTTTGAAGAAGCTAAGAAATTTATGTATCCGGTTCTTGAAGGTATCTATGAAGAGAAAAAAGGACTAATAACAAACTATAAAAACATCATACAAGAAAAAATCAATACCCATTTACAAGAAGCCTGTCTCGCTATGGAGGATATGACAGGGTTTCCGCTCTATAGAAAAGATTTTATTCTGAATTTAACGACCTTTCCTCGTTGACCTTATAATAAAGAAACTGGAGAATTTTGGAGCTGTGTTTTCCGATCTCCTGAAAATATACTTTGAAATTTTCTCCATGAATTACAGCATTTTCAAGTTCTCCATTATTTTAAAGATACTCCTCCAATGAGTAGGCTTACCCGGGAACAATTTGAATTTCTCAAAGAGTCGCTTACGGTAATTCTCAATGTAGAATGTAAAAAATTCATGGCATGAGAAGATAAATGATACCCTCTTCATCAAGATTTAAGAAAGAACTTATCAGCATTTTGGTTCCAAGAAGGAAATTTCAAGACTCTTATTGCTTACTGATGTGATTGTTTAATGAAAGATGCAATATAAATTATTGCGAACATTTTACATAATGGAGGCGCTCTTTATTTTATCTTCATCTATAAATATAAACATCTTGTTTTTTATCTTTAAATACCTACTCTTTAGCGCATTATATTTATTTTATATGTATAAAGTCTTACTTTATGACAACTAAAGATCAAGAAAGAGCAGCACTTCATAAATCTATTTGGCAAATAGCTAATCAATTAAGATGATCCGTTGATGGTTGGGACTTTAAGCAATATGTCCTCGGTATGCTTTTTTATCGCTTTATCAGCGAAAATTTAACGAAATATATCAATGATAACGAGCCAGATGAAAATTTTGACTATACAAAACTTGATGATAAACAGGCAGAATTTGGTCGTGCAGATACCGTCAAAGAAAAAGGATTCTATATCTTGCCAAGTGAACTTTTCGTAAATGTAGTAAAGCATGCTAAAAATGATCCGAATCTCAATGAGACCCTTTCAAAGATTTTCAAAAACATAGAATCCTCTGCTAATGGGACCGAAAGCGAAGAAGATATCAAAGGGCTTTTTGATGATTTTAATGTAAATTCCAATAAGCTTGGAAACACCGTAGAGCAAAGGAACAAAAAACTGACTGAACTTTTGGAATCAATTGCTGATTTACAATTATGAAACTATGCGGACAATACCATTGATGCTTTTGGTGATGCCTATGAATATCTGATGACCATGTATGCAAGTAATGCTTGAAAATCTGGATGAGAATTTTTTACTCCTCAAGAAGTCAGTGAACTATTGGCAGAAATCACTACCGCTGGCAAAAAGGAAGTGAATAAAGTATACGATCCAGCTTGTGGTTCAGGTTCTTTACTTTTAAAATTTGCGAAAGTATTGGGAAAAGATAATGTCAGACTTTGATTTTATGGACAAGAAATCAACATCACGACTTACAATCTCTGTCGTATCAATATGTTTCTCCATGATATCAACTATGAAAAGTTTAATATTGCTCATGGAGATACTTTAATGCATCCAAAACACCGAGATGAAGAGCCATTTGATGCGATTGTTTCAAATCCTCCTTATTCTATCAGATGGGAGTGAGATGAAAATCCACTTTTAATCAATGATCCTCGTTTTTCTCCTGCTGGAGTTTTAGCACCAAAAAGTAAAGCTGATCTTGCCTTTACGATGCACATGCTTTCATGGCTTTCTACGAGTGGAACGGCTGCTATTGTTGAATTTCCTTGAGTCCTCTACCGTGGATGAGCAGAGGCAAAAATCAGGAAATATTTAATTGAAAATAACTATGTAGATACGGTTATCCAACTCCCTCCTGATTTATTCTTTGGAACCTCTATTGCGACCTGTATCATTGTGTTAAAGAAAAGTAAAAAGGACAACAAAACCCTCTTTATTGATGCATCGGCTGAATTTATCAGATGAAATGCCAAAAATACTCTCAGCGAAGAAAATCGTAAAAAAATTCTGAATGCTTACATTGATCGTCAAGATGTGAAATATTTTTCTAAGCTCGTAGATAATAGTACTATCGCAGAAAATGATTACAATATTGCAGTAAGTAGCTATGTAGAGCAAAAAGATACTAAGGAGATTATTGATATCAAAGAGCTTAATGTAAGGATTACAGAGATTGTAGCTAGGCAGTCCGAATTGAGAAAAGCAATTGATGAGATCGTAGCAGAGATTGAAGGAAATTAGTTTAAAAGATAGTTTTATTTTAAATTTATTTGGTATGAATGGAAGATGAAGCCTACTTATTTATGAATGATGAGATGGTAATTTTAAGTTAGAAGTTCAACTAGAGAACGAAACCGTTTGGCTCACACAAGAGCAAATGGCTATTCTTTTTGATAAAAGCGTAAAAACCATCAATGAACATATATTAAATATTTATCATGAATGAGAACTTTTTCAAGAAGAAACAATGCAAAAAATTAGATTATCCGGGAATTCCGGATTTTCTACAAAACCAACTAACTACTACAATCTTGATGTAATTATCTCTGTCGGATATAGAGTAAAATCATTGCAATGAACTCATTTTAGAAAGCGAGCAACTGCAAAATTAAAAGAATACATCATCAAATGATTTACCATGGATGATGAAAGGCTCAAGGGAAATGCTGGAGGAAATTACTGGAAAGAATTGCTTGATCGTATCCGTGATATCCGCAGTAGTGAAAAAGTAATCTACCGTCAAGTGCTTGATCTCTATGCTACTAGTATAGATTATGACAAAAATGCGCTTGAAACGATATCTTTTTTTAAGATGGTGCAAAATAAGCTCCATTACGCTACCAATCAAAAAACTGCTGCAGAGACGATTTATGAGCGTGCAGATGCAGAAAAAGAGTTTATGGGATTGACGAACTTTGCAGGAGAAATCCCCGTAAAATCTGACATAATTATCGCAAAAAATTACTTAACTGAAGACGAGCTCTTTCGCCTCAATCGTATGGTTTCAGCTTTTTTTGATCTTGCAGAGCTTAAAGCACAAGAACATATTCCTATGAAAATGATTGATTGGGTTCATGAATTAGATAAATTTGCTGAAAATTATGGGAAATGAGTATTGAAAAATGCAGGGACAAAAAGCCATCAACAAGCAGTTAAGAAAGCAGAATGGGAATATCATAAATATCAGATAAAAACACTTTCTCCGGTGGAAAAAGAGTATTTAGAAGTCACCAAATCATTGCAAAAACAAATTGAAAAAAAGGTAAAAAAATAACAAAACAATTGAGAGACAAATTTATTTTTCTTAAAAATATATAGCCATGTCCACAACTAGAAGATGTCATATTATTTGGCAGGGATATACCAAAAGCTTTTGTAATTGAGATTGAAAGCTTCATTTTTTTGAAAAAAAGGATTGAGAGTTTCACTATCAATGAGAAAGAAATACTGAAAGTATTGGTTATGAGAAAGATGTTTTCAATTATTTTGAACCACATGATGATAGAGATTGAATACAACGATCTGATGACCTCGAACACGAATTATGAAATGATTTTGAACATAGATATACTTTATTACTTAATGAAATATTAGGGAAGGTAGAAGAGTGAAAATATAACTTTACTCCAGATGATAAACAGCTCTTATTAGACATTATGAAATTTTCTCTTTGGAAAATATTATTTCATAAATACTGGGAAATAAAAGGGACAAGTAATACGGAAGAAGAAATACATTTATTAAAATCAATTACCGATAAAGTTATTTCTGGATTATCTCCTTTTTTTCAGAAATTGCTTACTGATCATTGGAATTGGAAGATTTTACACTCAGAAGATGAACCATTTTTTATTTGAGATTCAATCTTTCATGTAAGAGCCAATAGTCAAGCATGAAATAATTTAACGGAGCTCCTTAATAGTCCATGATCAAATCTTTTTTTTCCTTTAAGTAAAAGTATTGCTTTAGTGATTGAATATCCTCATCCAGACGCAGATATCCCGCAAGAATTTTTAGATAAAAATGTTATTTTTCTTTGAGCATGAGCAATAATAGGTAATAACCATACGACAGTATGACCAAATAGACTAGAAAGCGAATCAATGGAATGAACAGCACTATACCGCATCCCTAAAAACTGTGATTGGTATCTTTGCTGACCAAATAAAGAAATTATTGAAAAAGCTATCTCAGAATATGATAATTGTAGTATTTACGAAAAGGATCCTTTTATGTATACCATTGATGAGAAAACAAAACCATTATTCCAAAGTTTTTTAGAATCTTTACAATAAATTTTATTAGCCCATGACAAACTATTCAAAACTACAACAACTCCTCGCTGAACTTTGCCCTGAGGGAGTGGAATTTAAGAAATTGGGAGATTTAGAATATGAAAATATTATAAAACTTTGACGTGGAAATGTAATTTCAAAAAGTGATTTAGCTAAAGATCCTGGTGAGTATCCTGTTTATTCTTCATCTGCAACAGAAAATGGAGAGTTCGGGAGGTATTGAAAATATATGTTTAATACTGAAATGATTACTTGGTCAATAGATGGAGGTGGAAGATTTTTTTATCGTCCTGCTCATAAATATTCTGTGACAAATGTAGCAGGATGGATAAGGGTAGATAACATTGCAATGTTAAATATTAAATATTTATATTATGTATTGTCAAATGCGTGGACGAAAAAAACATTTGATTATATTAAAAAAGCACATCCATCAGTAATTAAGGATGAATATATTATCCCTATTCCCCCTCTCCCAGTCCAAGAAGAAATCGTAAGAATTCTTGATAAATTTACTTCGCTGGAAGCGGAGCTGGAAGCGGAGCTGGAAGCTAGGAAAAGTCAATACGAATATTATCGTGATAAATTATTAGCTTTTAATGAGGAGAAAGTTGAACGAAAGAGCTTGGGGGAAGTTGTTTCTTTAAAAAGATGAGTTCGTGTTACTAAAAATCAATTAGAAGAAAATGGACTATTCCCTGTTTATCAAAATAGTTTAACTCCATTATGATTTTTCAATCAATTTAATTATCAAAAAAACAAAACATTTGTAATCTCTGCCTGAGCAGCATGATCTGTTGGATATTCAAAGGATGATTTCCGAGCGGCAGATGATTGTTTTGTAATGGAATGACCTAATACTATAAACGATAAATATTTGTATTATTTTTTGAAAAATCAAGAAAATTATCTATTTTCTAAAGTAAGAAGAGCTAGTATACCAAGATTATGAAGGGAGTTTATTGAAAAAATTCCAATCCCAATCCCACCTCTCGAGCAACAAGAAGCCATCGTCTATGTTCTAGATAATTTTGATAAACTTGCAAACGACTTAACCGAATGACTGCCTGCTGAGCTCGAACTCAGACAACAGCAGTATGAATACTATCGCGATCTCTTGCTAGATTTTACAGATAAGAACTGAGATTTGAGAGAGAGAGAGAGAGAGAGAGAGAGTCATAAAAATTATTGACAAGACACTTAGAAGACTTGCGACCGAAGAAAGCAAGAAATATGCTGAAGTCTTCCAAAAGATGCTTGAAAAAGTTGAATGGAAAAGCTTGGGAGAGGTCTTCGAAATGAAAAATTGATATACTCCTTCAAAATCAAATCCGAAGTATTGGGAAAATTGAACAGTTCCTTGGTTTAGAATGGAAGACATTAGAGAAAATGGATATATTTTAGATAAATCACTCCAATCCGTCAATCTGCAAGGGGTCAAATGAAGAAAACTTTTCCCAGCAAATTCAATTATTGTAGCAACCTCTGCTACAATATGAGAACATGCCTTAATTAAAGTTAAGCATATAGCAAACCAAAGATTTGTATCGCTTTCATTACTTAGCGAGTATAAAAACATGTTAGATATGAAATTTATATTTTATTACTTTTATAAGTTAGATCAATGGTGCTTAAAAAATATAACAAAGTCAAGCTTTGCATCTGTTGATATGTCAGCTTTTAAAAATTTCAAAATACCAATTCCTTCACCAGAAAAACAGCAAAAAATCGTTGCAATCCTTGATAAATTTGATACTTTAGTACATGATCTTTCCACTGGACTTCCGGCTGAGCTAGAAGCAAGAAGAAAACAATATGAATATTATAGAAATCAGCTCTTAACTTTTACACCTTTAAAAGAATAAATATGGAAGAATTTAATTCCCTTGAAGAAGTGGCAACAAATATACAAAATAAACTTGATGCCCAAACTGACAAGAAAAGAATAATTGCCATCTATGCCTTTAATGGAATTGGGAAAACGAGATTATCAAATCAAATCGGCAACAGTGAAAGTGATAATACTCAGGGAGACTGAGAAAATGAATGAATAAAAAAAATATCTTATAATGCTTTTTTTGAAGATATTTTTACATGGGATAATGAAAATTACATTCTTCGTTTTAATAAAAATCATGAAATTATAAAATTAGTGCAAGATCAATGACTAGAAACTAAGATTATTGATAATTTTAGAGATATTATGGGAGAACAATCTATAAAGATTGAACCAGCTTTTGATTTTGATGAATGAGAAGTAAAATTTAAAATTGCATCTGGTGATGATGCTAGTGCCGATAATATAAAAATTTCTAGAGGGGAAGAAAGCATCTTTGTCTGGTCTGTGTTTTATACAATTTTAGAGGAAGTGGTTTCGGAATTATCAACAAATAAATCTGATAGATCTACAGATAAGTTTAATGATTTAGAATACATCATTATAGATGATCCTGTTTCCTCTATTGATGACACAAGAATTATAACAGTTGCTCTAAAATTAATAGAAATTATAAAATCAAATCAAAATAATCAAATTAAATTTTTGATTACAACTCATCATGCTCTATTCTTTAATGTGATAGTAAATTCTTTGAAGAAAGTAAATAATAATGGAGATAAGAAAGTAACGGAGATAAATTTCAAATGATTTAGTCTTTCAAAAAATAGTCAAATCTTTAAACTAAAAAAACAAGGAGAATCCCCTTTTTCTTATCATTTACGAGTAAAAGACATTCTTCAAAAAGCAATTAACGATAATGCTGTTGAAAAATATCATTTTAATTTATTCAGAGCATTGCTTGAAAAAACTTCAAATTTTTTGGGTTATGATAATTGGTACGATTGCGTTAGCTGAGAAAATAGACAAGCATTTGTTAAACTCTTAAATCACTATAGTCATAATAGATTATCTGAATTAGAATGAAGAGAACTACCTGATGATGATAAAAATCTTCTAGTAGAAGCTTTTGAAAGCTTTATAACTAATTTTAAATGGGAAAATTAAGATAAATGAAAAATACGGAATTTAATCTCATTTCACAAAACCCACAAAGCACCGTCGTTGCTGAGTATATTCCTGCTCCAAGAAAGGCTGAGAACTATCAAAGTGAAGCCGATCTAGAAAAAGAGTTTATTGCTCAACTTGTCAGTCAAGAATATGAATACCTCCCCATTCATCACGAAAAGGATCTGATTTTAAACCTTAGAAAACAGCTTGAAAAGCTGAATAATTTCACCTTTAGCGATCAGGAATGGAAACAGTTTTTTGAAAAAGAACTTGCTAATCCAAATCAAAATATTGTAGAAAAAACGACAACTATTCAAGAAGATTATAGAAAAATATTATATCATGAAGATGGTTCATTCAAAACAATTAATTTATTAGATAAAGAAGATATCCATAATAACACACTTCAAGTTATCAATCAATACGAAACAAAAGATTGAACGAGAACGAATCGCTACGATGTGACAATACTTGTGAATGGGCTTCCACTGGTGCATATTGAACTAAAAAAAAGAGGAATCGCATTACAAGAAGCCTTTAATCAGATCAATCGCTATCAGAGAGAAAGTTTTTGGTCAGCAAGTGGGCTCTTTGAATATATTCAGCTTTTTGTGATTTCTAATGGAACCCATACCAAGTATTATAGCAATACTACCCGCTTTTCTCATATCAATGAACAAAAAAACTGACCAATCAAAAAAGGTAAAAAATCAAGCAATAGTTTTGAATTCACCAGCCGATGGGCAGATTATACCAATAGGCCAATCACGGATTTAATAGACTTCACCAAAACTTTTTTTGCAAAACACACTTTATTAAATATTTTGACGAAATATTGCATCTTCACCGTAGATAAAATGCTTTTGGTAATGAGACCGTATCAAATTGTCGCTACTGAAAAAATTATTAATAGAATTGAAGTAAGTTCAAACTATAAAAAATACGGAACTATTGAGGCTGGGGGGTATATTTGGCATACGACAGGATCAGGGAAAACATTAACCAGCTTCAAGACGGCTCAAATTGCGAGTAAGCTTCCCTATATTGATAAAGTGCTTTTTGTCGTTGATAGAAAAGATTTGGATTATCAAACTATGAGAGAATACGATAAATTTGAGAAAGGAGCAGCAAACAGCAATTCAAGTACAGCAAAACTAAAAAAACAATTAGAAGACCCGAAAGCAAAGATTATTATTACAACAATCCAAAAGCTTGATAAATTTATCAAAAAATATAAAGATCATGCTATTTTTAATGGGCAGATTGTCCTAATTTTTGATGAATGTCATCGTTCGCAGTTTGGAGATATGCATCAAGCTATAACTAAAGCATTTAATAAATATTATCTTTTCTGATTTACAGGAACTCCTATTTTTGCCATCAACTCCTCTTCTGGTTGACATCCAAATCTAAAAACTACCGAGCAAGCATTTGGAGAAAAATTACATACCTATACGATAGTAGATGCTATTGCAGATAAGAATGTGTTACCCTTCAAAATAGATTATATTTCTACACTCAAAGAAGCTGAGAATATTGAAGATGAAAAGATAAAAGATATTGACAGAAAAAAAGCTCTTTCTGATCCTAAAAGGATATACAATATTGTAAAATATATTCGTAAACATTTTGATCAAAAGACGAAGAGGAATAGCTTTTATATGCTCAAAGATAGAAGACTAGCTGGATTTAATTCAATATTTGCTGTTGCTTCTATTGAAATGGCAAGACTTTATTATACTGAGTTTCAAAATCAGATTAAAGATTTACCAAGCGATCAGCAACTAAAGATCGCGACCATTTTTAGTTACTCAACTAATGAAGAAGAACCAGACTGAAGTATAGATGAAAATTCGGAAGACACGAGCGCACTTGATGAAAATTCAAAAGATTTTCTAGAAAAGGCAATCCAAGATTATAATCAGGTTTTTTGAACTTCTTTTGATACTTCCTCAGATAAATTTCAAAACTATTATAAAGACATCTCTCAAAGGGTAAAAAACAGAGAAATAGATATTTTAATAGTCGTAAATATGTTTTTAACAGGATTTGATGCAACAACCTTAAATACTTTACGAGTAGATAAAAGTCTGAAGTTACACGGTCTCATTCAGGCGTTTTCAAGGACAAATCGTATATTAAATACTGTCAAAACTTTTGGAAATATTGTGTGCTTCCGCAATCTTGAAAAAAGAACAAATGATGCCATTTCTCTTTTTGGAGATAAAGAAGCTCGTGGAATTGTATTACTAAAAACTTTTGATGAATATTATAATGGCTACAAAACCGATAATGAAGAAGTAAAATGATATATTACATTAGTTAAAGAATTACAGGAGAAATTTCCACTCTGAGAGAGAATCTTATGAGAAAAAGCTCAAAAAGAGTTTATAAAACTTTATAGTGGTATACTAAAAATTCGTAATATTTTGACTACTTTTGATGAATTTGAAAAAAAAGAAATTTTAACAGAAAGAGATATTCAAGATTATCATAGTCGGTATATTGATTTATATAATGAATTTAGGAAAGGAAAAGATGATGAAAAAGAAAACATCAATGATGATTTGGTATTTGAAATGGAACTTATTAAACAAATAGAAATCAATATTGATTACATTTTAGAACTTATTAAAAAGTTTCACCAAAATAATGTAAAAGATAAAGAGATATTAGCCGACATCAATAGAGCTATAGAATCCAGTTTTGAACTCCGCAATAAAAGAGACCTTATCAATCAATTTATTCAAAGCCTTGAAATATCTTCATCTGTGGACGATGATTGGATAGCTTTCGTTGAAAAAAAGAAGACAGAAGAACTAGAAAAAATTATTCAAGATGAAAAACTAAACCGTGATGAAACCTACAAATTTGTAAAAAACGCTTTTAGAGATTGAGCTATTTCCACCACATGAACAAGTATTTCAATGATACTACCACCCGTTTCTCGCTTTAGTCCCGATGGAGAAAGAACTCAAAAAAGAGAAATCGTCCTTGAGAAGTTAATGCAATTTTTTGATAGATTTTTTGATATTTCAAGAAAAGACTTTTAAGAAATTATATATCTTTATTCTACAACTCCTCCTTAATCTTCATCAAAAGCTGCAAAGCCTGAATCGGAGCAATTGCATTCAAATCCATCCCCGCCAATAACGCCTTCATCTTTTCATACTGAGCCTTATGAGCAAACTCTTCTTGCTGAACTGCAAAAAGCCCCTGAGGAGCATTCAAAGGGGGAAGGTCAGCTTTTTTCCCTTTTTCTAAAGCAGACAAAAAGCCTTTTGCCTCCTCTAAAATCGGCTTTGGAATCCCTGCAAGTTTCGCGACATCTACTCCATAACTTTTACTCGCTCCTCATGCACTAATTTTCTTCATAAAAACGACTTCCTTATCAGTTTCGTAGACGCTGACTGAGAAATTTTTAATCTGCTCACTTTCCTGTTCAAGGGCAATGAGTTCGTGATAGTGAGTTGCAATCAGGGTTTTTGCCTGAATGTTTTTCAAAAGATAATGCAGAATTGCTTTGGTAAGTGCAAGTCCATCATAAGTAGAGGTTCCACGCCCCAGTTCATCAAAGATTACAAAGCTCCTCTCGGTCGCATTATTGAGGATATTCGCCACCTCAATCATCTCTGTCATAAAAGTAGACTGGTTTTTCGCGATAATATCGCCACTTCCCACACGAGCAAAAATCCCATCAATCAGTCAGATTTTGGCTTCTTGTGCTGGAACAAACAGCCCACAATGGGCCATCAAAACAATCAACGCTGACTGCCTCAAATATGTGGACTTACCTCACATATTCGGTCAAGTGATAATGTGAATCAAGCCGTGATGCGTACTTTTGGACTCTCCAATCGCCAAAGCATTAGGAATAAAAGGCTGATCCTTCGGCAAAAAGGCTTCAATTACCAGATGGCGACCTGCTTGAACCTCAATGATGCCATTTTCTGCGAGTTGTGGCTTAACTAGGCGGTACTCCCTAGCAAAAATCGCCTGTGATGTAAAAAAATCCAGCCATGCCAGTTTCTCTGCCAAGCTGTAGAGCGGAGTGATGTTCTCCAAAAGCGACTGCTGAAGCCCTTGTAAGACTGCGGATTCTTTGGTTTTGAGCTGCTCTTTGGCGCCAAGGATATGAGATTGGAGATTATCAAGGTAAGGACTTGTATATCTTTGATTGCCTTTGAGGGTTTGTCTGCGGACAATCGCAAACTTTTCCTGCTCCTGAGCACTCAATTCGGTAAAATCTTGCTGTGCGAGAAATTCCTCAAAAAGTTCGCTATCTTTGCTCGTCAGCTCTAGGAAATAGCCCTGATTCATCACAAATTTCAGTTTGATATTGGAGATTCAGGTTTTTGAGACTAATTCCTGCTGATACTGTAGCAAAATTTCATCGCTATGATAGGCGACCTTCCTTAGTTCATCAATCTCCGCATCGTAGCCCTCTGCTACATAATCGTACTCCCCCAAAAGCTCCTCATCAGCCTTTAATGCATTTTGTAAAAGCAAAAAAATCTGATTCAATGCCGAGATTTCCTCCTCCGTAAGTTGGAGTTTTTTGAGTTCTGATAAAAGCGTCCCTTCTAACCCTTGTAAAGCATTGCGAAGCACAGCTCTCAGCTTCATAAACGGCCCTCGGCTGAGCTTTCTATACAGAATCAAGCTCAAAAGCTTTGGAATATCAAAAAACTGCCCTAAAAACTGGTGAATCCCAGCGGTCATCGGATCTTCCAAAAAAGCCTCAAGTTTTGAGAGTCTTCGATCAAGTTCGGACTTGATATTGATCGGATTTGCAAGTAAATGGCGAAGAAGTCTGGATCCACCTGCGGTTTTGTTCGTATCTAAGATGCCGAAAAGGCTGTATTTCGTACTACTTTCATAACTAGAAGCGAAGAGTTCCAAGTTCTTAATTGTCACTTCATCCATCAAAACTAAGCCTTCCGAACTATGAAATCTGATTTTTGAAATATTGGTGAGCTGTTGCTGCTGGGTATGCTGAAGATAGGCAAAGAGGAGCGCCATCGCCTCCAACCTTCCACTCTCCAAGGCTTTCCCAAAACTGCTGGTATGTTGCACCTTACAGAGCGAAGTGATGAAATGTGCAGGATCCACCGGCACCGCATAGACGGAAATCAGGCACTGCAAATACTGTTGAATCGGCGTAATCAGCTCTTCCTTGATCCTCGTGTCCGTATCAATAATAATCTCGGTCGGACGAAGCTGAAGGATAAATTTCTGCACTTTCCCCAGTTCATCAAAGCTTTTAGTCGTATATTCTCCGAGCGTAAAATCTCACCAAGCGATATGATAGTATAAACCTGATTTTTCATTCGTGGTCGTGATAGCCAAAAGGTAAGAAGCCTGTTTCTGCTGTTCGGTAATGGTCGTTCAAGGAGTAATAATGGATTTGATGCTTCTCTCTACGATTTTTCAAGGGATAGGATCGGTGGTTTGCTCGGCAATGGCGACTTTATAACCCTTGGCAACCAGCCTTGGAATATATTTCTCTACGCTATGATAAGGAATTCACGCCATCGGAATCGGATTTTCAGAATTTTTATTTTTTGAAGTAATGATGAGATCTAGGATTGCAGCACAGATTTTCGCATCCTCAAAGAAGACCTCGTAAAAATCTCCAATACGAAAAAACAGAATGCAATCAGGATTTTGTTGCTTCATCTGCACATATTGCTTCATCGCAGGAGTGAGGTTTTCAAGATTCATCAAAATGAGGCTAAAGAAGAGTAAATTCAGATTTTAGCTTATCGTTTCAGGCTTTTTTTTCAAGAGATAAAAAAAGAGAAAAGTCTCTAGAAAAAACAAGCTCATCAAAAAAACCTCAAAAAGATTAAAAAAATAAACTTGACTCTCTCTCTAAAATCAGTATAGTTGCAAAAAATAAAATAAACTTAAAAGAATATAAAATTATGGAACAAGAAAAGAATTTAATCCTGATTCTCGGAGGACCTGAGAGGAATATGAAAGAACGTAGTAAGTACTCTTTTAGAAGCTTTCCTCTGAATGATTCCCACATACTTTTCACAGGCTTTAAAGAGGAATTTTTAGTATTCAAAGACTTTGTGGGGAAGCACTTCCCTCAAGTTAAAGAGGTATCATTTATCCATTCCTACGACACATGGACGAATATTAAGCATACTCAAAGCATTTGGAAGGAGTATGAGAACATTTATTGTGCCACGGAAAAATGGCATGGTAAAAGAACTCTCAAGCTCTTCCATCTTCTTGGAAGAAAAGAGGGCATTAAAATCAAGGACACAAAGGGCAAGGAAGCAAGTAATGCAAAGCTCCTTTGCACCTTATATTCCACTCGTATTTCTGCATGGGGAATGTCAATAATTGCAAGAATCTTGCGATTATTGAAAAAGTAAAGAAATAAGATAAGGGAGGATTTGCTAGATGCAGATACTCCTTTTTTTTGAAAAAAGAAAACCTTGCTTTCAGAGTCAGATTTTTTATTATTCTTTCCGATACTAAAAAAGTTCTATATTCATTACTCATATATGCGTTATCAACTCTTAAACCAAGATGCTGATTTATCTCTTATCCAAAGGCTTCTCAAAGTAAGAAACATCTCAGACCATCCCTATGATTTTCTCAATCCAAGCATCGCTCATTATCGGCTGGATCCTTTTTTGCTCAATGATATGGAAAAGGGCGTGCAGAGGATCATTCAAGCTATGAAAAACAAGGAAAAGATTATGATTTTTGGGGATTATGATGTTGATGGGATTACTTCTAGTTTTTCGCTTTACAAGTTTTTTACTCAGTTTTTGAACTATCAGCAGGTCAGCATTATGTATCCTGATAGGCTCAAAGATGGTTATGGACTCAAAAATAAGCACCTTGATGAGATCAAAGAAAAAGGGGTAAAACTGGTCATTACCGTAGATAACGGGATTACTTCAGTTGTGGAGGCGGAATATGCAAAAACACTCGGACTTGACCTGATTATTACCGATCACCATCACGCCTTGGAGACACTTCCAGATGCCTATGCTCTGATCAATCCTCAGGTCTCTCCAAACTATCCTTTCAAAGGGCTTGCTGGAGTCGGAGTGGCATTTAAGCTCATCAATGCGCTCCTGATGAAATCCAGCTTTTCTAAAGAGAAAAAAAATCAGATTTTTAACTATTTTTTACCGATTGTAGCGATAGGAACGGTTGCTGATGTCGTTCCTCTTGTCCACGAAAATAGAGTGATTGTCAAGAAAGGACTTGAACTCATCAATCATCATCCTGATCAAATGCCGAAAAGTTTGCAGGGATTCCTCAATTTCCTCAATCTCAAGGGGAATATAGACACCTTTCATATTGGATTTGTCATTGGACCAAGGATCAACGCAGGTGGGAGAATAGAAAGCCCTTATGACAGCCTAAAAATCCTCCTCTCTGAGTGAGAAAAGCAGCTTCAGTACCTTGAAAAAATAGAATCCATCAATACCGAAAGGAGAAGAATGCAAGATCAAGCCTTTAGACTTGCAGAAAAAAAAGTGGATCCTGATCAGAATTTTCTTTTTGTCTGTGATGAAGCGTTTCATGAAGGGATTGTTGGGATCGTATCGGGAAGAATCACTGAAAAATACAATAAACCTTCGGCCGTTTTCAAGCTTGATCCTGAGAAACAGCAGGCAGTCGCTTCGCTCAGAGGACCTGACTATTTCAATGTGATTGAGATGATTACTCAGGCTTCACCTTATTTAAAGAGGTTTGGTGGACATAAAGGAGCTTGAGGACTGACTGTAGAGCTTGAATATCTGGATAAAGTGCTTGAGATCTTCCAAAAGCACTGTCAATCCTGCATTACTGTAGATCAGCTTGAAAAAATCACGCTTGTAGATACGGAAATCCTACCTTATGAGCGAAATACTGAAGAGCTCAGTGAAATTGACCAGCTTGCACCTTTTGGGGAAGGAAACCAAGAGCCGAGTTTTCTTTTTGAGCAGATTAAGGTAGAAAGGGTAGAAAAAGTCTGAAAAAATGGCGGAGCTCATCTTAAAATTCACGGAAAGTTTGGAGATCAGGCGATTACTGCGATGTTTTGGAGTAAAGGAAGCGAGGCGGACAAGATCGGAAGTCAGATTTCTGTCATTGGAACGGTCAAAAGAGACAGTTTCAATGGAGGATTTTATGTGCATGGGGAAACTTGGCTTGATTAGCACCAAAAGAAACCTATACTTTTTGTACTTTAAAAGGAAAAATCTGAATGAAACTTATCATCTGACTTTGAAATCCTTGAATGAAATATGAAAAAACCAGGCACAATATCTGATTTCATTTTCTTGACCTCCGAAATCAGCATTCAGCTTTTTGATCTTGGAAATATGAAAGCAAATACAAAGCAGAACTTATCTCTAGCGAACGAAAAGGCGAGAAACTGCTGCTCTGTAAACCGCAGACCTATATGAATCTCTCTGGAGAAAGCGTCGCTCCGTTAGCAAAGTTTTTCAAGATTCCAGCTGAGAATATTCTGGTTCTTCATGATGAAATTGACTTCCCAACGGCAAGGATCGCTCTCAAATGCTGAGGAAGTGCTGCGGGACACAACGGACTCAAGAGTATCATAGAAAAGCTCGGAACAAAAGAGTTTTGGAGGCTGAGGATCGGTGTTGATAGACCTGCTGTTCAAAGTCAGGTGAGTGATTGGGTTTTGAGCAGCTTCAAACCTGAGGAAAAACAAGCACTAGAAAACAAAACTGAAGAAATTTTTTCACTGATTGAAAACTTCTTGGCAATTAACAATTAAAAATCAATAATTTATCTTCCTGATTCCACAAGACTACTTCGGAAAGGAAATAATACTTTACCTCTCTTTTCAAAAACAATGTACATTCCTCTGCATGGTCGTAGCACCTTTTCCTTCCTTGAATCTATTTGAACTCCAAAGCTTATCATAAAAAGAGCAAAAGAACTCTGATTTCCTGCTCTTGCTCTTACGGATCTTGATGTTATGTATGGTGCGATCCAGTTTTATCAAGCAGCAAATGCCGAGGGAATCAAGCCTATTATCGGTTTAGAAGTCTGATTTGTCCTCAATATTGATAATGCTCCTACTCCAAATATGATTGGGACGATCTGTCTATTGGCTAAAAATACAGAATGATACCTCAATCTGATGAAGCTTACCTCTTTTGCTGGGCAGGAAGGGATTATGGGAAGACCGAAAATAGATATTAGTATTTTGGAACAATATAAAGAAGGAATTCTGGTTTTTTCTTGAGGTCCTGACTCACGAATTGCAAAACTTTTGAATAATGGAGAATCTCTTTCTAAAGCACAAGAGATCCTTGATATGCTTAAATCACAGCTTTGAGATGAAAACTGCTATCTAGAGATTATTGCTCAAGATGAATCTCAAGAACTAGAAATAGCAAAGATCAACAAGCAGATTTTAGAGCTTTCTGAGAACACAAAAACTCCGTGTATTGTCAGTAATATTTATGCTTATCCGAAACCTGAAGACAAGGAAACCCAAGAACTTGCTATGGCAATCAAAGATAACCTTAAACTCTACGATCCACAGCACAGAGTTACTTTAACGAAAAATCATCTCATGACCGAGGAAGAAATCAGAAAAATCTGTCTTCAAAACAAATATTCAGAACTTCAAATTAATGAACGAATACAAAATACACAAAGTATTGCCAATCTTTGCGACACAAAAATAGAAATGTGACAGGCGCTTTTCCCAAAATATGAAGCAGAAACAGAAATCCTTGAACTTTATGAAAAAAATAAAAATCAACTTATCAGTGAATAAAAAAAAAGCTAATCTTACTATGTAGGATCAGCTTTCTTTTTTCTCTCTACTCTTCTTCTACAGATTGACTTTCTTCTTCAATAATTGCCTCCATTTTATTCAAAGCTTCATCATCTAACACCTTCTTTCCAAGCCTCATATCTTTAATTTTTGATTGAATCTCCTTTTCTAGGTTAGTACGAATTTTTTCTTCTCCCTCTAGATATTTTGCGAGTTTTTCTTTTCCTTGGAGTTTTTCACTTCCTACAGTATAGAACGCTCCTGCTTTTGAGATAAGTTTAAGAATCAAGGCTGCCTCAATAATATCTGTTGTCTTATCATACCCCATATTCCATTTAATAGGAAGCTCGGCCGTTTTAAAAGGTGCAAAAATTTTATTTTTAGCAACCTTAATTTTAGCAAAATAACCAATTTGCTCTTTATCTTCCATGATTTTGTCCCCTTTCCTGATTTCTATTCTCTGAGAAGCAAAGAACTTAAGGGCATTTCCTCCTGTAGTCGTTTCTGGGTTTCCAAACATAATTCAGATTTTCATTCTGATTTGGTTGATAAAGATGCACATCGTTCCTGTTTTTGCGAGGACGGAAGTCAGCTTTCTAAGCCCTTGCGACATCATTCTCGCCTGAAGTCCCATATACGAATCTCCCATATCACCTTCTACCTCAGCTCTTGGAACAAGTGCAGCTACCGAGTCAATCACAATCATCTTCACTGCTCAAGTTTTTGCGAGTTCTTCAGCAATTTGAAGAGCTTGTTCTCCATAATCTGGTTGAGAAAGAATAAGCTCATCAGTATTAACCCCTAATTTTTTAGCATAATGAGGATCTAGAGCATGTTCTGCATCAATGAAGGCTGCTGTTTCTCCTCTTTTTTGCATCTCTGCAATTGCATGAAGTGCGATCGTTGTCTTACCTGAGGATTCTGGACCATAAATCTCAATCACTCTCCCCTCAGGATACCCACCACCAAGAATTAAATCAAGCACATAGGAACCACTATGAGAAGTATTTACTAGCCCTACATTAGAATTATCTCCCATTCTCATCACAGCCCCTTTTCAGAACTGTTTTTCAATATTCATAAATGCTTCTTTGAGCGCTTGATTGTTTGTGTTTGCCATAACTATTATTGTAAGAGTATAAAACTTTTTTAGTCGTCTGCTCCAGCAAGAATTTTTTCCTGCCAGAGCGACTGAGATGGTGTTTAATGAAAAAAAATAAAAAATCAAGAGAATTTTTACAATTTTTATTTAGTATTATTTCTTTGTCAAAAAAATAATTGATTTTGTCAAAAAAGATTTGACATCGTCAAAAGAATCTTTATATTGCAATCAGACTTTTTTAATTTTGTTAATATTATGCCTCGTTCTCCTTTATGCAAACTGCCGAATATCTGACCAAGGATTGCAGATAATTTGATGAAAATCTGAATTACGACGCCTGAGGAGTTTTTGGCACAAGATCCTTATGAAGTCTTTCATCAGCTCAAAATAAAGGTTGATCCTAGCTTTTGTCGTTGTGCCTTGGCAAGTATTATTGGAGCACACAAGGGAATCAAACGAAATCTGATTCGTGAGGAAGCAGTTAGAACTTATGAACAGCATTATCCTGATGATGAACGAAAAACTTCCCGAAAGGGCTGCTAATCTGACTTTTATCTCTTTTTACTATAATAGTATGGCAACGAACAAACTTGATGATTTACAAAGAAGATTGATTGCATTTTTTAAGCAAAATACCAACCAAGAGGGACTTACTCTAAGAGAAATTGCAAATGAAGTCTGAGCCTCTCACCCACAAACTGTTTTGAATAAACTTAATCAGCTTGTTTTTAAGGGCTATTTTGTTAAAGATGATCATTGATATAGGCTAATCAGAGAAGAAGTGGGAAATAAGCTTGATGATATTGTTCAGCTTCCGATCTATGGTTTTGCACAGTGTGGAAATAAAGGAAAGCAGATCATTGATGAATATTCTCAAGAGAAAATGCCGGTAACGGTTGCCTTTGTAGGAACGAGTAATTTGGAAAATTGTTTTTTTGTCAGAGCGAAAGGAAACAGTATGGAACCGAAAATTCAAGATGGTGATCTCGTTCTCATCCGTCAGCAAGCGAGCTATGATGAATCAGATTTTGTGTTTGTTTTACATAATCAACTTCCTAAGCTCAAAAAAATTATTAAGCAAGAGAATCGCTTTATGCTAGAATCTATCAACCGCTTTTTTGATAAGGTAGAAATTAGTCCTTACGATGAAACGAAGGTGATTGGCGTGGTGAAAAAAATAATTAAAAACATGTAAAAATCGATTTTAATCCAATTTTTGGAGTTCTTTCCAAAGTTTTTCTTGTTCTTTACTCAATTTCTTAGGAACAGAAACATGGAGCTCAACAATCATATCTCCTTTTCCCTTAAAAAGCCCTTTTTCTCAAAACCCTCTTCCTGCAACACGAACTTTCTGTCCAACCTGAGTTCCTTTTGGGATTTTTACCTTTATTTTCCCTTCGGGATGAGGAACTTCAACCTCAGCTCCTAAAACCAAATCAAAAAGAGAAACATCTGCCTTCACATACAAATCATCTGTTTTTCTCGTATATTTTGGAGATTCAGCGACAAAAATTTTAATATATAAATCTCCAGAAGGAATATCTCATATTCCCTCATCTCCTTTTTCGGCATACTTAAGATAACTTCAAGACTTTATCCCTGCTGGAATTTCAAGTTCTAAAACCTCCTTTTTAGCTTCTAATCCTCCATTTGAGATCTGTTTTCCATCTTTTTTATAAATTTTTCAAAACCCTGAACAGTCAGGACAAGCAGCCTGAGTTTGAATTACTCAAAAAGGAGTCTGTGCCTGCTGAGTCACTCTTCCTGTCCCATTACAATGAGAACAAGTCTCCTCACTTATTCCCTCTACTTTCACATTTCTCGTATAGGCAATCTTTTTTTTCACTCCGAGATACGACTCTTCAAAAGTAATCTCAATATGCTTCTCCAAATCTGCTCACTTTGTAGCTCTTTTTGCTCTTCCTGCTCCTCATCCAAATCCACCTCAAAACATTCCTCACAATAGATCTCCTATATCTCAAAATCCTCAAAAATCAAATTGAGCACCATTTCCCCCTCAAAATCCTCAAAAATCAAAACCTCCAGCTCCAAATCAACCTTTTCTATACATATCATATTGCTGTCTTTTTTGATCATCGGAAAGCACCTGATAGGCTTCATTGATTTCCTGAAATTTCTCCTTAGAACCTCAACGATCTGGATGGTGTTTTACCGCCTGCTTTCTAAAGGTTTTTTTAATCTCATCAGCTGTAGCCGATTCACTCACTCATAAAATCTCATAATAATTCTTCTTCGGATCAAAATCCATCATTTCTAGTATAAAAACTAAATAGCACCAAATCAACAAGAGTGATTTTTAACCATTTACTACAAAAAAACAAGCTCAAAATGCTGATTAAAAAAATCAGGCAAAAAAAAGATTCTCCTTTTGAAGAATCTTCTCTTAAAAAAACTCGTTCTCTATAAATTTCAAACAGTAAGTTTTGCTCCTTTTTTACATCCATTCAGAGCATTATGTGCTACTGCTGCATTCCAATAATTTGACTTTACATCTGCTGTAACTGTCACTGGCCAAGCTTTTACAAGTCCTTTCATTACCATATAAACATCACAGCTAATTATCATATTAGGATCTGTTGTTGCACCTATCATTCTTTTTTCTAATGCCGTCTTCATATAAGGATAGGCTTCATTACTCATTGCTACATAAGTAAACTTTATATTCTTGGAAGAAGAAAGAGGTATCGCATTTTCTTTGATAAGATGTTTAATTGCCTCTAACATCGTCACCTGCTTGGTTAGATCTTCTTGTTTCGTTTCTCCTCCAGAAAGAGTAGAAGATTCTGGAGCAAGAATTCCAGTAGAAAGCGCCTCTATTGTTTCCACCTTAGTTCCTGAAAGTTGTTCTCATGAAAATAAAGCTTCTCCACTAAGCGACATTCCTAATACTTCTCCTGTTTCCTCAAACAAGAATCAGCTCTCTTCAAGTGTTCCTGTAAGTGCAACATCAGAATCCTGACTTCACTCTCCTTTTAAACCATCAATGAAAGTTGATATCTCAGATTTTACGACTTCTATTTCTGAATACTGATTTCAGAACAATAAACCAACCAATCCTCCACAAGCAAAGAAGCAGAACACCCAAAAATATACTGAAGCAAAAATCGTTTTTTCCCAAAGATGTGCAGCCTTAAAAATTACAGTGATAAAAATCATCATTCCTAAAGCTCAAATCAACACTGCAAAGAAATCAAAAATATCCCAAAACATGTATAAAATTCCTCCAAACCCTACAAGAGCAAGAAGAAAAACTAACAAACGATAAGTTCCTCCTCATGAAACCGTTTGTGGTTTCTTGCTACGATTGATCTTTGTCTTGATATATTCAATATTAGACTCTGAGATCGGAAGTTCTGACTCCTCTGATGCTTTGGATAGCAACTCCTTTCTCATTTTTTCTCTCACAAGGATGGCTTCAGGACTTGGTTCCTTTTCTTTAGCAAAAAAAGAATAACAAAGTGAAAGCAACAAGATCGCTACAAAATTTATTCCTCCTAGAAGATAGAAATTTGACTGGCCCCAAAGCAGTCCTGCAATTCAGAACTGAATTACGAAAAAATAAAAAACCAAAAGCATAAACAGATTTTTTTTGATCATTTTTACACTGATAGAGAAATAAATAATTTGTCTTGTGATAGCTATTTCTTAGACTTTTTCAAGTAAAGATAAAAAAAACTGAACTTTTTCTCGTTCAGCTTTTTTCTATACATATTTAAGAATATTACTTATACTTTTCCTTGAGTTTAGCTATTTTTTCAGCTTTTTCAGCAGCTCTTTTAGCTTCTCTTTCAGCTTTAAGCTCTTCTTTAGTCTTTTCTACAACTACTTCTTCAGCTTTTGCTTCTTCTTTAAGTTCTTCTTTAGATCCAGCCTCAGCTTCAACAACAACAGTTAGCTCCTTTTTCATCTCCTTATACATGAAAGGAACGATGAACGTTCAAGCCTCATTTAATTTCTTTTTGAGCTTAAGATTGTGAGCATCAATTTCTACACCATAGGCTTCTTTAATCGCTTCTACGATATCAGATTCGTTTACTTTAGCATAGAGGACATTATCTTTATTTACTTTTCTAATAAGTTTTACTCCTCCATTTTCTGTCATTTTAGCAAACAAATCTTCAAGACTTGCAGCCTTCTTTTCTCTTGCTACAACTGCAGCCTGCATTTTTTGCTGATACTTATTCTTATTTGCCTTATCAGCAAGAACAGCGATATTTTGTGGCAAAAGTACATTTCTAGCGAAAATTGGTCTTACACTTACAATTTCATACTTTTCTCCAAGATGTTTGTCATCCTGAAGTAAGATTACTTCAATGTTTCTGTTTTTAACGGTTCTCCTTGGCATTATGCTTCTTTAAATGAAGTAAAAATAACATTCAGTGCAAGTTTATATGGATTTATGAAGAAAATGCAATTGCTTTTTCAGTTTTCATTGATTTTTGAGGTAAAAAGCTTATTTATAAGATATGATTACTTACTTTGACGCACACACTCATCTTAATCAAGAACGCTTGTTCCCTGACTGGAAGGCGCATCTTTTTGATTTTATTAACCAAGGAGGAAGGGGACTGATCAATGCAGGAGCCAATACCGGATACAATGAAAGAGGAATCCTTATCGCACAAGAAGCCAAAAAACTTTTTCCAAACTGCCGAGTTAAGTGTGCTGTTTGATTTCATCCCTGTGATGTAGAAGAGCTTTGCTCCCCAATTGAAGAGGAAATTCAAAAGCTCAAAAATCAGATTTTTCAGCATAGAGAAGAAGTTGTTGCAGTCGGAGAATGTGGAATAGACCTCCATTTTGATACAGAAGGGAACACCCTAGCCCTCCAACAAGAAGTCTTTACTGCTCAATGCACACTCGCAAGAGAAGTTCATTTGCCCATCGTAATCCATTCAAGAGATGCTTTTGAAGAGACCTTTGCTGTGCTAAAAGATTTCCCGGAACTGACGATCTATTTTCATTGTCGAGGCTATAGCGAAAAAGAAATTCAGATTTTATTGTCCACTTTCCCAAAGCTTTTTATCGGATTTTGTGGAAATACCACCTATCCAAAAGCTGAACATCTTAGGAATAGTTTGAAAGCGGTTCCAAAAGAAAAAATTCTGATTGAAACTGATGCTCCTTATCTCTCACCTCAAGGGTTTCGTGGACAGATGAATACTCCTGCAAAACTTATCTTTACAGGGAAATTCCTCGCTGATCTACTCGGAATGGAGGAAGAAGCCTTATGGCAACAGGTAGAAAAAAATTTCTGGAACCTATATCAAAAATAAGCTTGACTTATCTAAATAAATACATATTTTTTATGCAAAATAAAATGTTAAACTAAAAATTTTTATTATGGGAAAAGTTTTTAAAAAACCTCTGGTGGAATGGGTATTAGAGTACTTGTTTAATGATGATGTTGATGCTTTTATCATATGGCATCGGATGGAGGAAAATAGATACTCCATTACTACTTTTTGCTCTCGAACAGCATTCGAAAAGCTACTTCGAAAATATAAATCCTATAAAAAAAGGATTGAACACAAAGAGTGATCTTTTCAAAAGCTCAAATCTGATTTCAGGTTTGAGTTTTTTATTATTTTTCTTTTTCCAGAGCAATAGTCTTGTAAGCCTGATACCAATAGGTCAGAAAATAGGTCTCTACAATACAGTTAATATACGATAAAAACAGCAATAGTCCACCTGCTACGACTCGGATCAATCCTTCAACAAAGCTATTATCCAAAATATTCAACCACACTGCAATATAGACGATCCCCAGCGGAATCCCAACAATTAAAGCTCCTGTAATCAAAAACCTAAAAAGCAAGAAAAACTCGACCAGCATGAGTTTGATAGAAAGCCCTAAATTGAGAAATGCCACTTTGGTACTCTTTTTGATCGCATCAAAAACCTGAACACCATCAAGGACAATAATCACTTTCGCATAAGACCAAAAAATACTCGCAAATAGCACCATAATACCTCGGATTCCGATCAGAATATCTACCACAACATTTCCCAAAACATTGATCAAATAGAGCCTAAGCACTACCGTACAAAAGGTAAACAAACCAAAAGGGATGGAAAGCCCTCCATATTCAAGCATCGGGAAAAATCTCCCCAATCCCTTACTAAAAGCGGAAAAATTAGATTTTTCTGGCTCATGAAGTGCATAAATTACTGAAGCCTGACCAATAGGATAGAGCCAAAGATAGCCTACAATAATAATTAACACCGCTATAATAATGGTCCCGACTGCATGATGAGCATGCAAGGTTGAAATAAAATACATTAAAGCGTCAGAAACCTGGACTCCTGACTCGTACTTCCAGATAAGAATCGTATTAAAATAATAAATAATATAGTATAAACGAACAATAGAAAAACAAAGCAAAGTGAAAAAAGCCAATCTAATGATTTTCGGTCTAGAAAGTAACGCTTGTGCTGAAGCTTGGAGTATTTTTTTAAACATCAAAATCTACCTCTACCATTAAGAATAAAATTTTACTCATACTAATCGTTTGTTAATCCTTTTGCAACCTTTTTCATTGGTTTTAAACTAGCAAGGACAAGGAGAAGATTGAAAACTCCTGCTACCAAGAAGAAACGGAACATATTCGTTCATTGATCTAGGAAAAGGAAAGGTATTCCTGCCCCAATCAAAGCAAACACTACCAAAATTCCAAAAAGCTGAAATCAGACTTTTTTTGGTAGTTGTGGAGTAAGCTGTTTTTTGATTCCCAGTCCTATCGCTCCTAAAGTAAAGATCACTTCAATCAAAATTTGAGTAATTATTCATCACATCAGTCCATACTCAGGAATAAGCCAAATTCCCACTCCTGCTCCAATGAGAACTCAGATTAAATTAATCTCAAAGAGCAGATTCTGTTTTTCAAGAACAACAAAAAGATAGTTGTAAACTTGTTTTATAAAGCTCAAGACCAAAACGATCCCTAGAAAAGGCAAAATTTGATTCGATCCCCAAGAAGTAAAACTTTCCCAGGTTCCAATAAACTTTTGACTAGAAACAAAGACAATAATATCATCTGCGAAAATCCAAAAGTTCATCGCAATCACAACCCCAATCCAAACCACCAAAAGCATAAGATTTCAGAGTGATTTCTTTTTATTTTCAGCAGAATAATGCGGAATTTTGTGAAGCAAACTATTCCCCAGAGAAGAAGGAACGATGAGAAGTATCTCAATCAAAGAAAGTGCTAGGGCCCAAATTCCTGCATATTTAAATCCGCTTGCCGTCGGATAAAACCACCCAAGAAACATCAGCACCAATAAAGTATGGAAACTACTAAAAAAGTAGGAAAATCCATATTTTCGATTTTTTGAAAGCAGATTTTTGATAAAAGAAAAGTCAAATCTGATCTTTAAGGGAAGTAAATCTTTGGTCCTTAGATGGATTTCCACATTTTGACCAATAGAACTCGCCACTACAGAAAAAATCACTAAAGCAAAAGCAAAAATCGTCATAGTATCAGGATTTCCGCTCTCTTCAAAATTCATATTCTTAAAGAAAAGAAACACCACAGGGATCAACACGAAAAGCTGAGAAAACCTCGCAATAATCAGCGACCAAGTCAGCCTTTTCATCTTTCGAAAAATCTGAAGTGGAAGCTGCTGAATCCCAGCAAACATATTACTCGCAGAATAGCACATCGCAAGTGGCAATCCTCGCACAATAAAGGGATTACTCGTATATGCAGGGATCAAATAGGCGACAACAATTGCTAAAGTATAAATAATGAAAATAAGAAAAGTCCTCATTCCAACAAATTTTCCATAGGTCGTAGCCAATTCAGACTCAACTTCAGGTTTTGGTATATTTTCTCCTTCACCATAGCTTGTGTTTTTAATCTGTCCAAGTTGTTTGACGGCAATCACATAGATTCCAAAATCCACAAGAGCCGTCCACCAGGCAAAAAATCTGAAAATCGTTCCATAGTCCCCATATCTCAAAGGACCAAGATAAGAAGCAATAATTTTAGTAATCACAAAACCAAATAAGGCACTTACAATTCTTCCAAAAAGCTGTCGTAAAGCATCTTTTATCACGAGTTTATGTCAGGACATCCTTCTTTATATCAAAAAAAAATGAAATCAAAAGCAGTATAAGATTCTCTCCCTAAATATAAAGAGAAAAAGTCATAAAAAAAGGCTGAATATCATCAGCCTTTAAGAAACCTATCAATTATTTCTTGA
>CAJZIX010000010.1 GCA_916049765.1 uncultured bacterium | reverse complement strand
CTTGGACTCCTATGACCCCTAGTAATAGATGTGCTAAGGTGTGTAAGGTTTTATAGTAAAGATTTATTTTGCTTAAAAAAAGACCTGATGGAAATTCAGGTTTTTATTTTTAGAAATCAAAAAAATCTGAGCTTTAAGACTCAGATCTTTAAAAGAGTAAGAAGTTCTTTAGAATGTTACGTCTTCATCATCTTCTGAAACGTTTTCTGAAGTATATTCAGCTCTAGGAGCTCTATTTGGATTTTCTTTTGCAAAGTCAACTTTGATTGCTCTTCCCCAAACTTCTACTCCATCCATTTCAGCTTTAGCCTTTGCTGCATCATCTGCGTTTGCAAATTCTACAAATCAAAATCCTTTACTCCTTGGAGGTTTTGTTGTTTGGTCAAGATTTACTCTTGCAAATACAACTTCTCCAAATCTTGAGAATTCAGTTTTGAGGTCATTTCCCCTCATTTTCCAGTTCAATCAACCCACGAACAACTTTGTTTGGCTGATTACCATTTCTTCTGTCATTTAACCGAAAGAATAATAAATTAAAGAATCGCTTCAACAGCGATAAATTCAGTATATGATTTAGTCTTAATTTTACAAATCATTTTACAAAAAAAGAACAAAAGTCGTCGAAATTTGCTTTACATTTTTTTCTGAGTATAATAAGTATGAAATTTTATTCTTTATTAAAGCTTCTATGGCAGATAATAACCAGAATCCAGCAACTTCTGTTGCAAGTACTGTTACAAATCAAGAAAATTCTCAAGAAAACTGAATCAAGAATTCTTTTTTTTGAGGAAATGAGGCAGTTTTTGAGAATTTAGAGAAGTTTGAAAGAATCTCCAATCCTACCGATGAAAATCAGGATTTTGATTTTTCTTTTACCGATGAGGAACAAGGAAGTCTAGAATCTGATCAGAATATAAATGATGAAGAAAACACAGATGTTTTACAAGGAGCTTGACTTGATACGATGTTTACAGCTTCAGCTCCAGAAGAAAAACCGCTTGATCCTATGAATACTCTTTATGATCAGCCAGATGAAAATATTTCGTCTCCTTCTGAAGAAGCTTGATTACAAGTTGAAATTTTGCCTCAGGAGAATGAAAATAGTGAGGAAAAAGAAGCAGAAGAGGAGTATTTACCTGTGCAATCTTTTGAAAATGAAAGTTTTGAAAAGAACTCTGAAATTGTAGAGAATCAGGCAGAAGAGGTACAGGAGCTTTCTTCTGATGAAGAAACTAAAGAAGATGATTCTATCTCTTCTGAAGATACAGATGTGGAATGAAAAGAGGGTTCAGAATCAGAAGATATTTCTTTTTCTCAGTCAGAGGCTAATATTTCTTTTGAAAATGAGAATGATGAAGCTGTAGAAAATGAAAACATGGAACAAAGCTGAGAGCAAATGGCGGCTCTTGAAATGGAATCTGAGCCAAAGCGTGAACTTTCTGATCTTATGAAAAAGTATGAGGAACTTTTTGCTATGGGAAAGAGGATTTTGAAACTAGAAAATAAAATTAGTAAAGAAGAAAAATCTGTTTTTGAGATTCTTGGTAATAATACAGAAAAGAGTATGATTACCTATGAAATTTCTCCTCTAAGAGATGAGCATGAAAGAGCTACTTTGACACTTATTAAAACAGAAAAAGATTTTGTTCGTAATGAAGAGTCACAACATACGCTTACCTTCTCTTCTCAGGAAACAGAAAAAAATCTGTTGATTACTGTTGATAACCAGCTTTTGTATGAAGAAGAAAAAGATCTCCAAGATCCAGTTAAAGCCATGCAAGTGAGTGATAAGATCAATAAATTTAGTTTTCTTTTTGAACAAAGACTTAGGGAATTGGAGGAAGAATGGGAAAAAATTAAAGCAGAAAAAGAAAGAATAAAACCTTTTCGTGATATTTTTAGAAACTTCTAATCCTAAATAAGATATAGAATTTTAGAAAGGATTGATAAATATTAATTAGATTTCAAAAATATAATTAAGAGGGCCGTTATTTATGCTTGAAATAAGCATATCTGCTCAAAATTCTCAGCTTTTGACCTTAAATCCTTTCTCTTCTAAGTTTGTAAGGAAAAAATCATAAGCTTCTTTTGCAAAGCCATAGCTTCCACTCTGTGAAAAATCAATTTTCGTACCGTTTTTATAGTTTCCAAAAAGGGTAAAATTGGAAATCACCAAAAGTTCGCTTCCCACCTCATGGAGAGGGATTTCTATTTTCCCTTCAGCAGAGGAGAGGAGTTTGAGTGTCGTAAGTTTGCTTGTGAATTTATCAATCGCAGTTTTTCGGTCTGAACGGGATTCATCAGGCTTTCCGACTCAGAAATAGATCAGCATTCAGATTCAGATTTTTTCTGTTTTTAGGCATTCTTGATAGCTTTCATCAGCATAGACTTGAACTTCAGCTGAAGAAACGGATTGGAGAATGAGTTTCATAAGTAGGTGTTGAAATAAATTACCATCTTTTCCAGCTTGGGCAGGCTTGTTGCACATTGATATGCGCGAAACCTTCGTGCTGAATGGCTTGTATTATCGTTTCTTTTAGAGTTTTGATGTCCTTATCTACGACCGTTTTTACAAAGCTACAACCTGCTGTTTCCACCAAATGTACGGGATGAAGAGGAGGGAGAGTATTCCCCTCAGGCGTAGACTTGGTTTTCGCTCAAAGGGGCGTCGTCGCAGAAGCTTGTCCTGTGGTAAGGGCATAGTTTTCATTATCACAGGTAATATGCACAAAAGGCAGATTTCTCCTCGCAGCATGGAGCAGATGCCCAAGTCCGATCCCATAACTATCGCCATCTCCAGAAACGGAAATCACAGTCAGATCAGGATTTGCGAGCTTTATCCCTGTTGCAAAAGGGATTCCTCTTCCATGCAGGGTTTCTGCTCCATAGCCTTCCATATATTGACTCATTTTACTATTACAGCCGATCCCAGTTACAATCACGGTTTTATGTGTTGGGATTTTTAGCTCGGCAAGGGCTTGTTTGAGAGCGAGGTGAATGAGGAAATTTCCGCATCCTGGGCATCGCTGAATTTTATTAGTATTATACCTCATGTTTTATAATTAACAATTAAAAATTAACAATTAACAATTAACAATTTTTTCAAAGTGTATAATTAACAACTTTATTGAATATTTGGATTCTAGCTATTCACACTTATTTTTCATATTATTTTTTGTTTTTTTTAAGATCGTAACAAGTATTTTTACGAGTTCTTTACATTCGTTCCTTAATTCTTCAACTTCTTCTCAAAATCAATATCCCAAAATATCAAATCGATAGAGACTTTCTTCTGCTTCTTTTAAAGCAATTTGCATTTTAACAATAAATTCTTTCTTAGAGATTGCATTTTGAGCTTCAGCTATATTTGCACCAATACTTGTTCCACTTCTAAAGAGTTGAGAAGCGACCTCGTAATATCTTTTTTCTTTAAGTGATATATAGTACTTTGCAATTGCAATTCCAAATTTCTTACTTCTTGCTGGTAAATCAACAGACATTTGAACTAGGGAAAAGACTAAAAGCTATTTTAAATTTAGAATGACTTCTCTAAAATTATTCCTTGTTAATTAAGTTATTTCTTCTTCAAAAATTGGATATAAAGTTACTTTTCTTTGATGAGAAATCTTAGACTTCCACTCGCCATACAGCTCACATTCCTTACCCATCAAATCTTCCAAAATCCCACTATGATTCATTTCCACAAAAATCAGCCTTTTAATCTTTTTTGCATGTTCTTCAAGGAGAGCTTTCAATCTTGGGTCAAAAGGGGAAAGCGATTTGATCACAATCAGACCCATTTCCGCTTTGTCTTTGATATGCTGCTCTAGGGCATAGCGGTTGATTCCCATTGTGATATAGAAAGTTTCCGCATCAGGATTGATGATTTCATAGCCATAAAAATCTGAATTGAACTCTTGTTCCACGAAAGTTTTCAGTTTTTGAGCTCTTTTCTCCATCATTTTGCCTTTCATGGTCGGTTCTTCATTGGTGCTTCCGTATTCATCATGCTCATAGGAAGTTGCAATAAAGGTCGTACGCTCAGTTCACGGCACACTATAAGGAGAGATCCCATCAGGACTAAATTCGTATCTTTTGAACTGATCTTCAGCTGTAGAGTCAGCTTTTTTACCTCTTTTTATCGGTTCAGCAAGGAGTTTTTGCGGATCAATGCTCACATAAGACTCTGAAAGCTGTTTATCGCTGAGGAGAATAACAGGATGTTGATACTGATCCGACCAATTCAGAGCCTTACCAGCGAAAGAATACGCCTCCTCAAAAGTAGAGGGATAAAGCACAATCGGATTCGTATCTCCAAAACTCGCATGCAAAGCATAATTTACATCGCCCTGCCCCGTAAAAGTCGGAGTTCCGGTGCTCGGACCATCTCTCTGAGCAAGCACATAAACGCCCCCAAGTTCCACTTGATTTGAAAAGGAAATAGACTCGCTCATCAGTGCAAATCCGCCTCCACTGGTTCCACACATTGCTCTTTTTCCAGCAAATTTCGCACCGAGCATCGCCATACTAACTGCGATTTCATCTTCTCCCTGAAAGAAGCTTACTTTGGCATCTTTCACGACCTCATCAATGATAGAGGAGGCAGGCGTCATCGGATAGGCAGCGTAAAAATCCAGTCCGCTTGCGATTGCTCCCTTTGCAATGAGCTCGTTCCCGTACATAAACTGCTTCGGAGTTCAGATTGCTTTACTACAGTTTACAATATCGCAGGCTTCACCGCAGTTTTGAATAATATACTGATAACCTGCTTCCAAATCCAAAAAATTCTGATTCATCACCTCAAAGGAGAACTCCTTTTCTGAGAATTGCTGCTTCAAGAATGATTTTCCTTCCTCCAAGCTGATCCCAAAAATTTTGAGAGCTGATCCAAGAGTAAAGGTATTCTTGTATTTGCAGTTCTCATCTTTGATCATAAAGACCTTTTTCAAATCATAGATGCTTTCATTCTTGCTGACTGCATAGGGATCATAAGCAAGGAAATAATCAATCTGCCTACGAATAAAGGGCTGCTCCTCATCAGAAATATAGAGAAAAAAGCAGTTATTATCTCCTTTGATGATAGAGGCGTATTCTTTGTCACCAAGCACGGTATAGCCTTTTTGAGCAAGCAGTTCAGCGAGAAGGATTCCTGCCGTATTTACTCCAGACCCAGCCGGCCCAGAAAATCAGATACTAATTTGCATTTTTTGAGTTATCAGTTAAAAGTTCAAGATTACAATTTATAGACTGGGAAAAGTATACAGAAATGATTCTTATTTTCAAAAAAAAACTGAAGACTGATTCAGCTTTTGCTTGACATTTTTTATAAAGAAAAAAGGAACTAAGGTAAATCTTACCATTAGTTCCTTAGCTTAATTACTATCGAATCATTGCTAATGCTTGATAGTAATCTTTCTCTGTGCAAAATGCTTTTCCTAAAGGGAAAGCATAAATCTTTGTTTTGTTCTTTGTAATCTTAATGATTACTACCGGCAAGCCTTCTTGTTTGTAAACTTGGACGTTTTCGGGAAGAGAGCTTCCTTCCGAATACTTCCATTCCTTGGTTATAACTGGGGTAAATCCCTTAATGATGATAAAATCTCCAGGAATGACCGCTACTTTTTTAGCCTGATCCAATGTAAATACTTTTTGAATTCCGCTCATAATTTTTAGAATTATATTTATACCTATGTTTTTATTAACAAATCAAATATACATAAATTAAAACGAATGTCAATAAAAAGTGCTTTGATTTTTTATTTCCTTATTTCTTCAATCAACTCTGGGAATTTAGGTTGATTGATATGTTGTCTATCTTCAAAAATAATAAATTTTGCACTTGGAAGCTCGGCTTTTATTCTTTCGCTATGAGAAAAAGGGACACAAGGATCGTCTTTGGAATGCCGTAGGAAAATCTGATTTGCTCTTTTTTCTAGGTTTTTTACAATACTCAGATCATAAGCGAAATCTCATAGATAGTTATCTCCTTCATTGAGTCCTTGCTGATCTAATGCAGGAGCAACCAAATGCAACTGAGAAATACTAAGAGGAAACTGGTTTTCTCAAAGGTATTTGATCAGAAACATTGCACCAAGTGAATGACCGATTACAATCAACTTTTCTGAGTCTAAAAAAGGAAGATATTTCTCAAACCAAAGTTTCCATGCACTATAGCGAGCCATATCTTTGTTTGGCATTTCAGGTTTTATTACCTTAAATTCTGGTAATTGTTCTTGGAGTGTCATTCTTCGTCTTTTCTTTTCCTCAAAGGGATTAACTTCTCGTGTTGCCATTGTTTTTAGGAGTTCGTCATTATCTTTTATTAAGTTTCATCCGTGAATAAAGAGGACTTGTTTCATGAGCTAGGAGAGAAAGGGTAAAATCATCCCTGACTATAAAAGAAATTTCTGTAAAATCAAGAAAAAAGAAGTCAGATTTTGACCTCTTTTTTGTCTATTTCCCATGCCTAATATGTCCTGTAGGATGATAGTCAAGAGCTGTTATTAGCTCTCAATTCCTCTTTTTATCATCTCTTTTCTTTTTCAAGGCTATAATTTCTTTTTGTCTTTGCCTTTTCAGTGATTCTTCTATTTTGCGATTGATTTTCCCTTTATTTATTTGCTTATTTTATCATTAAAACTCACAAGTTTTTGGAGCTCTTGGGAAAGGAATCACATCACGAATATTCTCCATTCCAGTTACATACATTACGAGTCTTTCAAATCCCACTCCAAAACCTGCATGAGGCACCGTTCCGTATCTTCTCAGATCAAGGAACCAGCTATATGCTTCGGTATCAAGTCCCATTTCCTCCATTCTTTTTTTGAGCTTTTCAAAATCATCTTCTCTTTGACTTCCTCCGATTAATTCTCATACTCCTGGAACGAGCAAATCCATCGCTCTTACCGTTTTCCCATCATCGTTAAGTTTCATATAGAACGCCTTAATATCTTTTGGATAATCGGTCACAAATACTGGTCCATTAAAGACTTTCTCTGATAAATATCTTTCGTGTTCAGTCTGCAAATCAATTCCCCATTCAGGTTGATAATCAAATTTCTGACCAGATTTTTTCAAAAGCTCTATTGCTTCAGTATAGGTTACTCTTCCAAAAGAAGCATTGACTAAGGTTTCAAGTCTGGCTTTTACCCCTGGCATGATAAACTTATCAAAGAAATCCATCTCTGCTTCGGCATTTTCTAGTACATAACGGAAAGCATATTTGAGTAAATCTTCAGCAAGTTGCATATTATCAGTTAAATCAGCGAAAGCAATTTCAGGCTCAATCATCCAAAATTCTGAAAGATGTCTTGTGGTATTTGAGTTTTCAGCACGGAAAGTAGGTCCGAAGGTGTAAATCTTTCCGAAAGCAGTTGCGAAAGTTTCGCCCTCAAGCTGACCACTCACCGTAAGTGAAGCCTGCTTCCCAAAGAAATCCTTACTAAAGTCAATAGATCAGTCTTCCTTTTTTGGTGGATTTTTGAGATCAAGGGTTGTTACTTGAAACATTTCTCCAGCTCCTTCACAGTCACTTGCGGTAATAAGTGGGGTATGAGCCCAGATAAATCCGTTTTTGTTGAAGAAATCGTGGATAGCAAAGGCAAGTAGACTTCTTATTCTAAATACAGCGGAAAAGGTATTAGTTCTTGGCCTCAAATGAGCAATAGTTCTGAGATATTCAAAAGAATGTCTTTTTTTTTGAAGTGGGAAAGTTTCATCTGCTTTTCCAATGAGGGTAATTTTGCTTGCTTTAAGTTCAAAATCCTGTTTTGCTCACTCTGATTTTACGAGCTCCCCTTGTACTTCAATACTACTTCCTGTAGTAAATTTACAGATTTCTTCAAAATTATTTAAGCTTGATTCAAAGACAATTTGGAGGTTCTTGAGATATGAACCATCATTAAGCTCAATAAATCCAAAGACCTTAGAATCCCTAAGACTTCTTATTCGTCCATTTACAAAAATTTGACTCCCAATTAATTTTTCATAGGATTGATAAATAGTTTTGATGCTTGTTATTTGCATATTTTTTAATCTAAAAAAATAAATCAAATTTTTTATAGCCAATTTGGCTTCACTTGCAAGGGAAAGCTTATTTTTTTGTCTTTAAAAAATCGCTAAGGATTTAGCTAGGAAGAAATATTTCTCAGAAAAACGGAGCAGGTTTTCTTATTTATTTTTCATTTTATGTCTGATAAATTCAATGATCATTGGTAAAAGGGAAAGTATGATAATAGCAAAAATAATCAGAGTAAACCTCTTTTGTACTACTTCAAGGCTTCCAAAAAAATAACCAGCATAAGTGAAAAGCGTTGTTCGTAATGTTGCCCCTATGAGATTGAAAGAAATAAAATGTTTATAGGTCATCTCTCCAATCCCAGCTACAAAAGGCGCAAAAGTTCTGATAATAGGGATAAATCTTGCATAAATAATTGTTTTTCATCCATGTTTTTCATAGAAATGATGCGTTTTTTCCAAATGTTCTTTTTTGATTCGTTTATATTTTTCACTGAAAACTTTTGGTCAGAGAATTTTTCAGATTTCATAATTTACAGTATCACCAAGTACTGCAGCACAAAAAACAATAATCCAGATAATATGCACATTGATTCCATTTTCAGGATTTCCTGCCAAAGCCCCAGCAGCAAAAAGTAGTGAATCACCAGGTAAAAATGGCATAATCACAAGACCAGTTTCAATAAAGATAATAACAAATAAAATCCCATAAATTCGCATTCCATACTCAATAAAAAGTTGAGCAAGGTGCTTATCAATATGCATAATAAAATCAATAAGATATTTTATTGTTGAAAGAAGAGTATTCATAACTAAATTTTCAAAAAAATAAAAAATCAGAATTTTTTTTATTGTAAGGCTCGCATAAAAATTGCCGAACTTTGACCAATATTGAGGCTTTCTTTAATCCCATGCATTGGAATAAAAACGACTTCATCTACGGTATTCAAGGTTTGAGAGAGAACCCCTTCTACCTCATTTCAAAAGATAATTGCAAGATTTCAGTCAGATTTTGAATTGTATGCGTCAAGGGATGTAGCTTCAGGAGTTATTTCTGCTGCAATAATAGATATTCAGAGTTTCTTTGCCTCAAGAATCGCATCTTCTGTATAGTTAAACTGTTTCAAATGAACATGATCTTCGGCTCCAAGTGAGGTTTTCTTAACTTTTGGGTTATCAAACGGGCTAGGAGAGTAACCAGTTAACCATACCTCTCGTCCTAGAGCATCAGCAGTTCTAATACAATTTCAAACATTATAAGCGGAGCGGATATTCTCTAGGATAATAATTTTTCTTCACATATAAAAGAGTAAGGCATAAAAATTCGAGGAAAATGTAACAAAATACAAAAATAATGCAAGTCAAATATAGAAAAAGAAAATCTCTCTTGAAAAAAGTCTGAGTTTAGCTATCTTTCTATATGATTTATCTTGTTCAAAACTTTTCTATGGTAAAAAAATTTTATATCACGACGGCAATTGCTTACATGAATGCAGGTCCCCATGCAGGGCATGCTCTAGAAATTATTCAGACTGATGCTTTGGCAAGGATGTGGAGATTTCTCGGTTATGAGGTAATTTTTCAGACAGGAAGTGATGATCATGGAATGAAGATCCGAAATGCCTCTAAACAGGCTGAACTAGAAGTTCATGATTTCGTTAATCAAAATACTCAGCTTTTTAAGTCTTTATATAATAAGCTTAGGATTTCTTATGATGTATTTCAGCAGACTTCTAGTAAAGAACTGCATTATCCTTGAGCTCAATTGATGCGAAAAAAGCTGGTTGAAGCTGGAGATCTTTACAAAAAATCTTATAAAGGCTTGTATTGTGAGGGTTGTGAAGCGCTTAAGTTAGAAAAGGATCTTATTGATGGTAAATGTCCTGATCATCCTAACAAAGATCTGCAGGAAATTGAGGAGGAGAACTACTTTTTCAAGCTCTCAAAATACAAAGATCAGGTCGCTCAACTGATCAAAGATGGTGTCTATCAGATAGAACCCGAAATCAGAAAAAATGAAATCCTTGCTTTCTTGGAAAAGGCCGAAGATGTGAGTTTTTCTCGTCAGAAAGCGAAGATGCCGTGGGGAATTCCGGTTCCTTGAGATGAGGAGCATGTGATGTATGTGTGGTGTGATGCTTTGACCAATTATTTGACCGGACAGGGATTTGGGCGTAATGATCAACGAGAAGCAATTTGGCCTGCAGATGTGCATGTGATTGGGAAAGATATTCTCAGATTTCATGCTGCTTTTTGGCCTGCAATGCTGATTTCTGCTAAGCTTCCTTTACCAAAAACCTTGCTTGCTCACGGACATTTGACACTCAATGGTGCGAAAATGTCCAAATCTACTGGGAATGTCCTTGATCCTGAAGCGGTAATTGAACAGTATGGTAGAGATCCTTTTGTATTTAATTTACTTTACGATGTTTCACTCAATGCTGATGGAGATTTCTCTATGGAGAGGCTTGCAAATGTTTATAATAGTATGCTGATCGGCGCTTGGGGGAATCTCGTGAATAGGGTAGTCAGTCTTTGTGGAAAGTATGGAATCAATACTTGAAAAGCTGATCCTGAACTCTTGAAATCACGAAATGAAAGTGATGAAGATCTGAATTTTGAAACTTTTTTGCAGAAGATAGAAGCCCGTTACCTTAAGACTTTTGATTTGCAAGGGTATTTGCAGGATTGGTACCGCATCGTGCAGAAAGCGAATGAATTTATTACGAAAGCTGAGCCTTGGAAAAAATGGAAAGACGAGGCAACGAAAGCTGAAGCTGAAAGAGATTTACAGTTTTTGCTTTATGTAGTGAAAAATCTGACCCTTCTCTCTGCTCCGATCCTTACCGTCGGTTTTGATAAGTTGAAAGTTATCTTGGGCATTGAGGCTTTGCAAGCGATTGATACGAGCAAAAATTTAGATTTCTCACTGGTGCAGTCGGCTTTTGAGTTGAAAGAGTTTAGTGTAGATTTGAAGCCTGAAATTTTATATGCGAGAGTAGAGATGTAATCTAATTGTTATAATTTTTAGTATTGAAAAATCCCTTGACTAACAGCCAGGGATTCTTTTGGGGACTGTTATTTCCCCATTTATGAGGTAAATACCTCCATTATCAATATGGCAAATATATATTTCCCCATCCTTTCCTATTTGTAATTCTTCTTCATTCATATTTTTTTTGTTTTTTAAATTTACAAGAGTAATTATATTTAATTGTTATAAGATTACAACTTTTTATTAGGTATCATTCCAAGTAAAAAATATTTTTTAAGATATCATTAAAAAATACTTGACATTCCGTTACTTATAATTATACTTCATTCTAGTGGAGATAAACCAACCACAATAAAAATAAAAATTAAAATGAAAAAAATGTTTAACAAAATTTTAACGTTCCTTCAGATAGACATATCGGAGGATCGTTTGAGGGGAAAAAAAACAAACCTCAAAAAATTCTTACCCTTGAACTGGGTAATTGTGATCTTTTCCGCTTTTTTTATAGTATGGATAGGATTAAATCTGATTTTTGGATCTTGGTTTATTCTAGATAAGACTGAGAAAGCAGCTGTTGAGACTTTTGGAAAGTTCTCCTATGAAGTAGGACCAGGAGGATTTCACTTCAAAATTCCGTTCATTACAAATGTTCGGAAAGTTGAAACTGAAGTTCGCCATCGTTGGGAGCTTGGTTTTCGAACTGATGAAGGGCAAAAAAATGGGTATCAAGATGTTCCCGAAGAAGCAACTATGCTTACTCGAGGAGGACACATTGGGTCCGTATATTGGATCATTCAGTATACTATCCAAGATACTTATAATTGGCTCTATCAGGTTAAAGAGCCTCAAGATGTTCTTGATCGCCTTGCTCAAGGCTCTATGAGAATGGTTATCGGACAAACCTACTTGGATGATCTCCTCACTACCGAGAAGATTGAAATCCAAGAAAAAAACAAAGCGTTGCTGCAATCTTACTGTGATGCTTTAGGTCTTAAAGTAACAATTAATGAAGTGAAGCTTCAGGATTGTGATCTACCACATCCAGAGGTAAGAAAAGCTTATGATGGTGTAATGAATGCCATCAAGAAAAAAGAACAGATGCAGAAAGATGCAGAAGGCTATGCAAATAAGGTAGTTCCTGAAGCTCAAGGAAAAGCAAATGTTCTTTTGAACGAAGCGAAGGCTTATGCTACAAACGAAGTTAACGGTGCAAAAGCCGAGGTTTCAAGGTTTACTGGTATTTATGAAGAATATCGAAAAGATCCAGTTACCACTAAGGAAAAGTTATGGTATGAAGCTTTACAAGAGGTTATGCCGAATGCAAAAAAAACCATAATGGATAAAAATTCATTAATTAACATTAAAAATAAATAAAAAAATGGAAACAAAAAAAAGTATTTGGACTGATCAAAAGAGAAATTGGATAGGTTTCATTGCAATCATTATGATAATTTTGGGATTAAATAGTTCCTTCTTTATTTTACGAGAGGGGGAGCAGGCAAGTGCTTTTGCTTTTGGTGAAGCAAGGAGAGATTATACAATCCCAGGATTAAAATTAAAGGCTCCATGGCCATTTGAAACGATCAAAAAGGTGGACAAAAGACTACTTCTTTATTCAGGACGAGAAATGGTTCTGAAAGAAAAAAGTAAAAAAAACCTTTTGATAGATTGGTTTTGTCTTTACAGAATAGATAACCCCAAAACCTACTTTACTAAAGTAGTAAGTATGGGAAAGGCTGAAAGACGGATTGACGACAATATTTCTTCAGATATCTCCGCAATACTCGGAGAAAATTTGTTTGATGATATTGTTACTAATAATCGTCAAAATTTATTAGAGAGGATAAAAGCCTCTTCTAATAAGGGTCTTGATGATATTGACTTGTCAGTTAAGTTTCTCTCGTTTAATAGAGTTGAGCTTCCTGATGAGAACAAAAATTCTGTTTTCAATGATATGATTGCGGACAGAAATAAAATATCACAAGGTTACATAGCCGAAGGTAAAAAAAATCAAGATAGCATTCAAGCAGTCGCTGATTTCAAGGTTGCAGAAATACTTTCTGCTGCTCAGAGAGAAGCCGGCATGATTAAAGGAAGTGCTGACAGTACACGCCTTGCGATCTTGAATTCATCTTATCGAAAAAGCCAAGAACTATTTAAGCTTTACAATGAGATTGAAACCTTTAAAAAAGTCTATAAAGACAATACTGAATGGGTATTGTCTCCTGAGGGATTAATTCCTAGGAAATAATATAAAGAGACGGTAATGCTTTTCATTACTGTCTTTTTTTGTACACTTATTATATCACAAAATCCTCAAAATGTGCTAACTGAAGCCTAGAGGATTTTTTCTTTTTAGTCTTGTTTTTTTCCCTTGCAAAGTTATTCTCTAGTTGCAATAAAATAAAAAACTAAATAAAAGATTTAATTTCCTTCATCGTGAGGAGTTCTCATTGATAAGGGAATGATAAATCAAGTAATCTATCCTGATGAACGTTTATCACTTATCACTTGGAACCGATTTTGTTTGTTTGTTGAAGAAAGCAGAAGGCTTTTTACTCTTGGTAGCTTAAGTTATCAGGACTAAAAAACCCACTGTATTCTAAGGGTTTGCTTTTCGGTTCCAGGTACTCATCTGGACCAGAAGTATTTCTTCTTGGTCTTTTTTTTTACTTGAAATTTTAAGGCAATCCCTTAGAGTTGAGTCAGCTTTATTTTCTCTTTTTTCTCATGACTGAAAATAAAAAAACTGAAGAAAAACTTTCAAAAAATCTTGAAAATCCTCTTTTAGAAGCAGTAAAATCTAATGATTTAAGTACAGCGATGTCTTCTACACCTCAAAAAAAGAAAATTCTTCCAAATCAGATTCCTCCTTCTTTGGATAAGTTTGAAAATGCTTTGAGTGGAGAAAGGGAGGAGAGGTAGTTTTTAAATCATTTTATTCAAATAATGGAGAAAAGGGTGGTTGTAAAACATGAATACTGCATTCATTGTTGAGTTTGTGTAATGCAGTGATACTGTCTTGTAAAGGATGGAAAAAAATATGTTAAGGCTGATCTCCCCAAAGAAAAATGCAAGTAGAGGAAGAGTGTGAAGAATAAGCTTTATTTACTTCTTTTTTCCTTATAAACGAGAAGATTAGAATGCGAGATTAGATTCTTCACTGTGTTCAGAATAACAAAGCAGATTGTCTTCCTGATCGATAGCGAAGGATATAAAATTATTAGCATATTTCTTTAATTTTTTATTGATAATAACTGTATTTTATCTTTTTTATAGAACTAGACAATGTTGACATTAATCCAGCAGATTCAAAGTAAAACTTGAATGGAAACTTGAGTAATTAGCAATATTATTCAGCTTTTAGATGAAGGGAATACGGTTCCTTTTATCGCTCGTTATCGTAAGGAAATGACGAAGGGGGCGACTGATGAGCAACTTCGTGATTTTTTTGAACTCTATAGTTATACCAAAAATCTTGAAGCGAGAAAACAAGATGTGATCCGTTTGATTGATGAAAAAGGTTTACTTACTGAAGAATTAAAAAATCAGATTTTAGCTGCTGAAACGCTTGCGAGAGTAGAGGATCTCTATAGACCTTTTAAAGAAAAGAAAAATGCCAAAGCAACCATAGCAAAGGCAAAAGGACTAGAACCTCTAGCAAAGATTCTTGCAAAAGCAGAACTTTCAAAAGAAGCATTTGAAGCGAAAGCAGACGAATTTATCAAAGATACTGGAGATGAGAAAACGAGTGTAAAAGACAGAGCAGAAGCGATCCAAGGAGCAAAAGATATTATTGCTGAAGAAGTTTCTGATCATGCAGACTTGAGATCAGATTTGAAAAGTTTTGAAGAACAGCATGCCTTATTAGAAACAAAAGCAACGAAGACTTTTGAGGAAAATGGAGTCTATAAAATCTATCAAAATTATAGTAAAAAGCTTTTTGATATGCCCTCGTATGCATATCTTGCGGTAAGTAGAGCGGAGAAGGAGAAACAGCTTTCCGTGAAATTACAGTTCTCTCAGGAGAAAATTTTAGCCTTTTCTGCTCAGTATTTTATTCCAAAAAATGCAAATACTTCTGTAGTGTATTTACAAGAGGCGGTTGATGATGGTCTTTCTAGGTTGCTTTTACCTTCATTAGAAAGGGAATTGAGAGGCGACAAAAAGAGGCGAGCTGATGAATCAGCAATCAAAGTTTTTGGAGAGAATCTCAAACAACTTTTGCTTACTCCTCCAGTGCAAGGACTGACGGTTCTCGGTTTTGATCCTGCTTTTAGGACTGGATGTAAACTTGCCATAGTAGACAAAACTTGAAAGTTTGTAGACAAAAGCGTAATCTATCCGACAGAACCACAGAAGAAAATCGCAGAAGCTGAGCATACTTTACTTAATTTAGTGAAGAAATATCAGGTTGACCTTATTGTTATTGGAAATGGGACGGCTTCTAGGGAATCAGAAAAAGTTGTTGCGGATTTTATCAGAAATCACAAGCTGAAACTTCAATATATGATTACTTCTGAGGCTGGAGCTTCGGTGTATTCTGCTTCAGAACTAGCACAACAGGAATATCCTGATTTAGATGTTACGATTAGAGGGGCGATCAGTATCGCTCATAGAGTGCAGAATCCGCTTGCTGAATTAACAAAAATTGATCCAAAGGCGATCGGAGTGGGGCAGTATCAGCACGATGTAGATCAGAAATTCCTGAAAGAAAAGCTCAATGAAAAGGTTGAAGATGTGGTAAATGCGGTTGGAGTTGATGTAAACACCGCGAGTTATACCTTATTGCAATATATCGCTGGGCTTTCTTTATCGGTTGCCAAAAATGTCGTTGCGTATAGAGATGAGAACTGAGCTTTTACTGATAAGAAGCAGATCAAAAAAGTGAAAGGACTTTGACCAAAAGCTTATGAGCAGGCGATTGGTTTTCTCAGGATTAAAGAGGGGAAAGAGCCTTTGGATGCGACGGGGATTCATCCTGACCACTACAAACAGATTTCAGCTTTTATTGAAGAGGAATTAGGGATAAAAAAGAAAAATCTGACGCTTCCTCTGGAGTTTCCTGACTATTCAGAGCAAGAAATTCAGCAGTTTGCTCAAAAATATGAGCTTGGTTTTGAAACGATGGAAGACTGCTTGAAAGAACTGAAAAGACCAGGTTTAGATCCTAGAGAAGAACTAGAAAAACCGTGCTTTAAATCTGATGTTTTGGATATAAAAGATGTGCAGATTGGGATGAAACTGCAGGGAATTGTGAGAAATATCACGGATTTTGGAGCATTTGTAGATGTGGGATTGCATAATGATGGCTTAGTGCATAAATCGCAAATGGCAGATTATTTCGTTACCAATCCAATTGATGTGGTGAAGGTTGGACAGCAGGTGGAAGTCAGAGTTTTGGATATTGATCTTGAAAAAGAAAAGCTTTCACTTTCTATGAAAGGGGAGTGAGGAACTATAAAAAAACCAAGACAAAAAGCTGAATCAAAAGCTGAAAGAAGAGAGAAGTCGGATTTTTCTTTGGGTGGAAATATTACTTTTTCTTAACAGTTGGTTTTTGCTTTTTACTTGCAATAAATAATTGATTTACTATATTCCCTTCTTGGAAGATCATATTTTTATATAATTCACCGTTTGAATGGGAAAATTATGAAAAATGTTTATTTTTGTCGCATTAAGCTTATTTTTATGGCTTGGAAGTCGAGGTTTATTTAGTTCTGCTCAGGTTTCTGTATGAAGTCAGACTTTTTATCTTTGAATAAATGTAAATGGTGTTTGGGATCAGACTGCTCAGACGCTGACAGTTCAGGGAAATGGTAAGATAGATCGTAATAAGTGGATTCAACTGAAAGGTGTTTTATGATTGGAACAAACAACTCTTAATAAGATTGAATTTAAATCTGGAGTACAGCTCCCGGATAATGCAAGCTATTTTTTCTCAAAAGTAAAGACGGCAAATATTGTTTTTTCTGATGAAATGAATACGAGTAATGTAACGAATATGTTTGCTATGTTTCAAGATGCTAAAGCTTTTGATGGAGCAAATATTGGGAAATGGGATGTGAGTAAGGTTACTAATTTTTGAAACATGTTTTATCATGCAACAGCTTTTAATGATGATTTAAGTAATTGGAATACTCAAAGTGCTACAGGTATGCAGAGAATGTTTGAGGGAACAATAGGTTTAAATAAAGCTATTCATTTTAAAAATGTATGAAATTTAGCTATTGCGAGTCATATGTTTTATGAATCTAGTGTCCCTAGTGTAAAACTTGAGAAAACTTCTAACATTATTGATATGAAGTATATGTTCGCAGGTGCTAAAGTCCAGAGTGTAGATTTGGATGATACGAGTAAGGTTACTACTATGCAAAATATGTTTTCAAACGCAAAACTATTTAATGGAGGGAATATTAAAGAATGGAATATCAGTAATGTGACTAATATGAGTCGTATGTTTTGGAATTCAGAGAATTTTAATCAGCCAATAGGAAGCCGAAATGTTGAAAAGGTAACTACTATGGCTGGAATGTTTTTGAATGCTTTCTCTTTTAATCAGGATATCTCGGAATGGAAGCCTAAATCCTTAAAAGAGGGGTTGAATTTTATTGCTAGTAATGATTCTGCTAAATCATTAAGCTTTTCTAGGGAACATTATGAGAAACTTTTGAAAAAATGGAATACAAATTTAATAGAAAATAAACCTGATTTCACTCTTACGATCCAGGCTCCTTATTGCTTTGAGAAAGATGCAAGAAATTCGTTAACGCAAAAAGGTTACAAGATACAAAGAGATGAAAGAGATTGTAAATTAGAACCAGAATTGGAATATCAGACTGGTTCAACAACTACAATCACTAGTACTCTTACAATAGGCAGTCTTCTCCCTGCTGATCAAATCAAGGCAAAAATTGTAGCAACTGGAAGTACTGCTTCTTATAGTAATTGGTAGTGTAGAAAATGCCTTATCTCCATGAAAGATAAAGTGTACTTTTGATGTAAACTCTACAGCAAATGGTCGTAATATTCAATTAGAAATTACTGATGGCATAGAAACTATCACAGACACAACTGAATACCTTGTTGATGGTGAAGGTCCTGAATTACCACAAGTTTATGTGGATAGTTCAGATATTAATAAACCACTTATTACTCTAGCACAGTTTCCACTAGATAGAGGAGGAGCTGGAATCAAAAACTGTACACTTTCCTATACAGGCGCTGATGGAACTCCTAAAACTCGTAATATTGGATCTGGAGAGCAGGTTCAGCTTTTAGACTTAAAACCACTATCTGGTAGTCATAAAATACATACCATCAAAGTACAGTGTAAAGATCTGTTAGAAAATTTGGGAGATATTAACGAAATTAAATTTCCTCCAATTATTGAATTTTTAACTGGGAATAAAACAATTGTCAGAAAAGACATAATATTCACAGGAGCATTTACCATTTACTCTCCAAGTGAAAATTCTATTGTAGCAATGAAGATTTCTAATGCTGAGCAACTAGGTATAACAGGCATTAACTGTCAGAGTACTAAAAATCCTACTCAATTATTGACTTTCTCCAAAGATAGTAATTGGGAAAAAGGGGGAGGTATGGTAATGGATAATGATAAAAAACAAAAAATTATTTGTAATTATGAAGGAAAGGGAACAACAGGTGGAAATCTAGAAGTTGTAGTTTGAGATCATCAGGGAGCAGAAGGAAAGAATAGTCAGTCATTTAGTATAGATGCTATTCCTCCGGCTCTAAGTATTGCTCCACTTCAAGCAATTTCGTCTGGAAATATTAAACTTACCATTACCATAACTGATAATCTCAAGCTTAATCCTCATATGGTCAAAGTTGATGGAAGTCCTATAGACCTTACTAGGTGTAGTGAAAATACCGCTACCAAATTAGTTTGTACTAATATTCTTTCTGGTCCGATTAGTAATAAAAAAATAACCCTTATTGCTGCTGACAGTGTAGGATACGAAAGTAGTATTCAAAGTGAAGGTTCAGTATTGATACTCAAGATCCAAGTATCACTAATAGACAAATTGCTTATGAAAATAATTGAACTCTAGCAAAAGTTTCATTCAAAGCTCTTGATCAAGGAGTAGGATTCCGAACTCAAGCAGAGGAAAATGAGGATGGTTTTGATTGGAATAGTCTAACCTATGGATTTGCAAGCCAAGCAGACTGTAGTGATTATGAATCAAGGAGTGCACTTTCTTTCTGAACAGCTCGAGAGATCAATGCTCACTTTGAACTTTCTAAAGAGCTATATGATTCTGAAAATGGAAACTATCTCTGCATCCAAGTAAAAGATAAAGTCTGAAGACAAACTCTTGTGGCTCTTGGAAAGCTTGATTTTCTAGCTTCGAGTCCTGATCCTAATCTAAATCCATCTCTAAGTACTCCTCATGTCGGTTATAGCGGAGGAGGTGGAAACTTTTCTCTTAAGCCTAAAAAAGATGAAAAAGCTGATTCTCAGCAAAATTCAAAGCCAACTCAAGAGAAGAAATCTTACCCAGAAAGCGATCTTTTCAATCCTACGATAGAAGATGGAAAGTGCTATACGAGAAGATCTCATCTCGGAATCCTTACTTCTCAGATTATTCCCACAAATGATGAATACAATAAGGCTCAAAGTTTCCTCTGGAGCTATGAGATGACGAAGTTTGATACCGTAGATGGTTATGATCCTTATAGAAATCTTTCTAGACAGGAAGCCGCAAAAATCTTCTCTAATTTTGCTATCAATGTACTCTGTAGACAGCCAAATAAAAAGCTGACGGTAAACTACAGTGATACTCAGGAGAGTGATCCAACTCTCAAACCCTATATTGAACTCGCATATCAGCTCGGAATCATGAAAGGAAGCGGACAAGGAGATGGGGTATTTAGACCATTTGAATTTATCTCTAAAGCTGAGGTAAATGCGGTTTTGATTAGAATGCTTCTCAAGTCGTATCTTGATGAAACAGGAATGCTCCGATATGCTCCATACAATCAGGCTTCTAGTGCTTTAAATATCATCACTCAAGATGCTGGACTTGAACCTATTTCAAGAAATCATGTAGCTCTCATGCTCTTTAGAGCTTATAAACAGCAGGTTTTTGACTGGAAAGAAATTGATTACTTCTCTTATGTCCTCAAGCAGAGAGCTAACTTTGTAAAGTAAATGATGCTTTCGCTTAGCTTCTAAAGGATTGATTTCTTAGGAGCTAAGCTGATTTAGAAGTAGATTATAAAAAGTCATAAAAAATTTGCAATTTCCTTCATTTCTGAATATAATGATACCGTCATCAAGAAAGAGAGAAAAAAACTTCCTTGATTGGCAATTATGATGAGGTCTTTAGCATAAGTTTATAGAAAAAGTTCCTTCAATTCCTTTTCTTTTATGAGCTGAAGAAGATTTGTCCATCTTTAGTATGGAGGAGTCCCTTCTGAAGTGTGGTTTGAATAGACAATTCCGCATAATCTTTCTCTTCTCAAATGTAGAAGAAAGGGCAATAAAAGAAAGTCTGATTTTTCATCAAAAGTTCCTGTTGAGAGCAGGAGTTTATGACTTATTCCCCCAAAAAGGAGTAGGGAAAGAAAAATCGGTTTTGAAAGTCCTTCTCAAAGAAACTCCCTTTAGCATTTTCGTTTAAAGCATAAAGAAAGGTAAGGTTCAAACTCGCTTTACTAAGTTCTTTTTTGCTATGGGATGCTCAAGGCTTTAGAGAAGTAAGCTTCAAAATGAATTGAGATTGAGGCTTTTTTGGTTTGGTTATTGTTGAAAGAGCTATCGGTAGAGGAGGGTAGTTTCCTGCTTCTTCACTCTTTCCACTCTTGGAGATTCAGATTTCTTTTCTTTTTGAAAGGTAAATCTCCTCTAAAGAAAAAAAATAATCTGATTTTGTTATCTGGTGAACTCTTGACTTTAGGATCGCCTAAAGCACTGGATACTATGAAGTTTAAGAGATTTCATAGCTTTAGGAAAGGCAACTATAAACTTATTTCTCATCGTAAGGAATAAGGAGTAGATTTAATTCTGCTTCTTTTTTTTATGAAGCAAATCTTCCTCAACCAAATGTCTTCCTGGGCGTTAGCGAAGGATATATAATACTTATAAGTTTACGATAGCATTTCGCTTTCTATAGTGATCATCTCAGCATTATAAAGCTCCCCCATTTTTTGGAGAACACACTCTACCTTGTATCTGGGGTCTTGTTGGCTAGCATAGTACCATTTTTGAGGCTCTACAAGATAGATTTTTTCTAACACTTGGAAGTCCTGAAAAATCTCTGATCAGGTGCAAAAAATGAGCTTTTCATTTCAGGTTTTGATTTTTCGCCAGTTGCTGTTTTTTTTGCTTTGAGTATCTAGTGAGCTGAGAAAAGTTCCCCCAGTCTTCGCTAGGTCAATGCTATTGTGAAAAGTCCATAGATCAGGGAAAATGACTAAAATCTGACCTTTTTTTTCGTTCTGAATGTTTATTTTCCCCAGCTGAAAGTTGATGGTTTGCTCTTTTTTGCTGGTTTTTTTTCCTTTCAAAATGAGCTTCTCAATATCGGAATCTAGGAAAAGTTGCATTACCTTTTTATAACTCGTATATCGTTGATAGCTCATTCGGTGGAGGAGCTGAAGAGTCGGTTCTGAAAGAAGCTTTTTATAAGCGAGAGAAAAGTTCGTAGATCAGGTATAAAGGGTAGTATAGAGTTCAGAAAAACTTATTTCTTCTCATAACACAAGAAAGAAATCTGATCCCGATTGAAGGAGATCTCCAGCTTGAAGATTCAGATTTTCTTCTTTGAGGAGAAAAACTCTATCAAATCCTGCATACTGCGTGAAGCTATAAAGGTACATTTTGAGAGTAAAATCATTATAAATCTCTTGATCTCAAAATAGATATATTTATATAAAAATCAATCTTTTATTTTTTATTCGCTATATTCATGGAAGAAAGAAAAAATTATAAAACACGAGGAATGATATTTCTTTTAAGTTCTATATTTATAGTAATACTCTGGATATTTATGAGTATAATTTTTTGGTTTCTTGAATCTTTAGTTGGAGAATTATCAGAATCTTTACTGACAGTAAAGTCGTTCCTAAATTATCTACTCTGAATTTTTTCATTTTTAAGTATTTCTCTTCTCTTCCCTTTTGGAATTTATTTCTTGGATAAATCTTCATTTTTTGAACTTCGTAAAGAAGCATGGAACATAGTTTGGAATCAGAAAAAAGCTGGGATATTTTTGCTTATTTGACTTGTTATTTCTTTGATATTTGTTGCTTATTATGTGCTTAATTCATTTTTTTTCTCTTCTTTGGAAGTAATGTCAGATAGTTTTTTAGTAGCTGTTGGAAAAACTATTTTATCAATAATATTCTGAATCTGATTTATTTCTTTTTCTTTAGCTTTTTTCCAGTGAATATCTGTAAACTTTAGTACTTATTGGAAATGAATTTCTCGATCTAGAGTTCGAAAGGCAGTAGTTGGAGATATGCTGTTTTCTGTTTGTATATTTTTAGGATTTTTATTCTTTATTGTTCCATGAATTATTCTTTTGGTAAGATCACAATTTTTTCTCTATGCTATTGTGGATAAATGATTTTTCCCTATCAAAGCCCTAAAGTGGAGTTGGAGTATTACAAAAGGACATTTTTGGGAAATTGTGGTATTTCATCTTTATTTCTGCTTTTTCAATATCCTTTGATTTTTATGTTTACTTGTATGACTTGTTCGAACTGTGCCTATGACGATGCTTGCTACAGCGAAATATTACTTACTTCTTTCTGAACAATATGAAAAAAAGCAAGAATTAGATAATCTTTCTTAAATAAAATATCTAAAGACTGATCTAAAATAAAGGTCAGTTTTTTTTGTAAAAAAGTTTGCTTTATGACTATAAATTCGTATAAGTTCTTCTTGGTTAAAGGTCAGATTTTTATCTTTTTTATTATGAAAGAAAGTAATGTTAGATTGGATTATGAATTTTATCGGTGGTGATTATAATCAAAAGCAGATTGATGCTTTGATGCCACTTGTGAGAGATATCAATCATTGGTATGCTGAATTTGATGCACTTTCTGATGCTGAAATCCAAGCAAAAACCGAGGAATTTAAACAAAGGATTGAAAACTGAAGCAGTTTGGATGATTTACTTCCAGAGGCATTTGCTGTGGTAAAACAGGCTTGTAAAAGACTTGTTGGAACAACTGCGAAAGTTAAGGGACATGAACTTACTTGGAATATGATTCCTTATGATGTTCAGCTTCTTGGAGGAATTATTCTCCATCAGGGAAAAATTGCTGAAATGAAAACCGGGGAAGGAAAAACGCTCGTTGCGGTTGCTCCGGTGTATTTGAATGCACTTGCTGGGAAAGGAGTGCATGTGGTAACGGTCAATGACTACCTTACTTCTCGTGATAGTGAATGGATGGCACATGTCTATACGTGGCTTGGGCTGACCGTTGGTTCGGTGACCAAAGGAACCCCACTTCAGACCAGAAGAGAGGAATATTCAAAGGATATTACTTATGTAGAGAATACGGAACTTGGATTTGATTATTTGAGAGATAATCTCGTAAAAAGTTTAGCAGAAAGAAGTCTGACTTGGAGACCTCTCAATTTTGCGATTGTGGATGAGATCGATAGTATTTTGATTGATGAGGCGAGAACTCCGCTTATTATTTCACAGCCAAGAGAAGAGCCTACCGAAAAGTATAGCTACTATGCACAAGTGGTGAATCTGCTTTCTCCTTGTTCAGGGAAGAAAAAGGTTTCCAAAGGCTTTATTCAAGAGGTTTTGAATGATGAGTATGGGAAAGAACAGGAAGAAGATGGAGATTATTACATTGATGAAAAGACTAAGACGGCTCAGCTTTCTGGAAAAGGAATTGCGAAGCTTGAGGAGATTTTGAAGGTAGAGAACATCTATAAAGATATGGGATATGGAGAAATCCATCATATTGAGAATGCTTTGAAAGCAAAAGCGGTCTATATCAAGGATAAGGATTATATTATCTCCAATGGGGAAGTACTAATTGTGGATGAACATACGGGAAGAACGATGCCAGGAAGAAGATTTTCTGAAGGGCTTCATCAGGCGATTGAGGCAAAAGAACAGGTGCAAATCCAAAGAGAATCTCAAACGATGGCTACGATCACCTATCAGAATTTTTTCAAGCAATACGCAAAACTCTCTGGAATGACCGGAACAGCTTCTACTGAAGGAGAAGAGTTTAATAAAATTTATGAACTAGAGGTGGTGATTGTTCCTACGAATAAGCCTATTCTCAGAGTAGATATGCATGATAAAGTGTATTTTAATCAGCATACTAAGTGGAAGTTTGTAAAGGATTATATCAAATTTTATCATGAAATTGGACAGCCAATCCTGATCGGAACCGCAGATATTGCGACTTCTGAATATGTTTCAAGATTGCTGGACAAAGAAGCGATAACTCACTATGTATTGAACGCAAAGTTTCATGAACAGGAGGCAAATATTGTTTCTAATGCAGGGAAATATAAATCTGTAGTTGTTGCAACCAATATGGCAGGTCGTGGAACGGATATCAAGCTTGAAGAGGGATTGAACGAGAAGATGGCTCAGAATTATCTTAAATTTTTCCTAAAAAATCTAAAAAACTGAATCGTTTCTTCTGGAAACCTGTATTCTGAGCTTGAATTCTGACTTTTCCTTGATGCTTTGAAAGAGGAGCTTTCATTGAATGAAAAAGACCTACAAACTTTAGCATCTCAGCAAACCCTTACCTGTTCTGTTGCCCTAGAATGAGGAAATTTTACGGTGCAATTTAATAGGAAAAGAAAGGCAAATACGGTTCCTTATGCAAAAGTCAGCTTTATCCCTACTCAAAAAGATACGAGCAAAGAAGTGATAGAGAAAGACTTGTTTTTCTGACTGTTCATCCTCGGAACGGAAAAACATGAATCTAGGAGAATTGATAATCAGCTCAGAGGAAGAGCTGGAAGACAGGGAGATCCTGGAGTTTCTGTATTCTTTGTTGCCCTTGATGATTCGTTGATGAGAAAGATGGGAGGAGAGAAGATTCAGTCTTTGGCTAGTATGCTTCTTTCCAAAACAGATCTTGAAAGTTTAGAACTCACTCAAAAACAATTTAGCAAGGCCATTATCAGATCTCAAAAGGAAATTGAAGGACGATATTTTGGTATCAGGAAGCATCTCTTTGATTATGATAGTGTGGTTGATAAGCAGAGAAAGAGAGTGTATCGTATTAGAGATGAAATCCTTGCTGCTGAAAATGATGAAGAGAAACAAGCAGACTATGTCGCTAATCTCAAAGAGGAGTTCCTAACTGAAGCTAAAAATATTATCATTACACAAATTACCAATGCTGAAATTACAGGGCAGTCGGTTGCTGATGTTCTCGTAGTTTTGAATAAGGAATTTGGTTTGAATATTACTCAACCAGAATACCATGAACTTTCCAAGCTTGATTATGAGGCTTTGAAAGCGATGCTGCTTGAGAGATTAGATGGATATTTTTCTAAAATATTCTCTACACTTGAGACAAAGGTTTTGTTCCAAATTTTTAGAGAGGTACATCTTCATTTTATTGATAAGCTTTGGGTAGATCATATTGATGAAATGCAAAATCTTAGAGAAAAAGTCTGACTGATGTCCTATGCTCAGCTTGATCCTTTGGTAATTTACAAGAAAGAATCTTTTGAAAAATTCCAAGAACTGCTCGCAAATATTACAAATAACACAGCATCTTATTTATTAAAATTAGATTTTGATGCAATTGCAGTTCAGCAATCAGGAGAACTTATTCAAGAAGAAAGTAATGAAGAAAAAGTAATTGAAATTCTGACTTCAGCAAGCAAAAATATCCCTCAACAAGCAAGTAAACCTGAAATCGAAGTCCAAGACAGTAGGGCTCAGATTTTTGAAAATAATGATGATTTTGAAGTGTTTGAAGTAGAGGAGTGACCCGCTCAAAAAGTTATTAAATCAGAAGGAAAAGTAAGACCTAATGATCCATGCCCTTGTGGTAGTGGGAAAAAATATAAGAAATGCTGTGGAAAGGAATAAAAAATTAGTAATTTAATAAAGAGAGGCAAAATACCAGCATACTATAATGAATATACAAAAAATTGAACAATATCATTCGATCAGAACTTAAAAGACAATTGTATACCATTAAATTTTGTAGAACTAGAATATGATCAATTTTTGGATACAAGAAGAGAACTAATGATAAAACTTATCAAAGAATATTATGAAGATATAATCCCATCTTAGTGATGATTTAAATTCTACTGTTCTTGATTCTCATTCTTGTATAGTTGGAAGATAGTCTACTTCTTTTAACGGTTGATTTAGATTAGTTATTATCAATCAAAAGATAATCCGGCATTAAAATTCCAAGTAATAAAAACAATTGCAGTACTATTAAACACCGATTGATGAGTTCTATTTGTATGAGTAAATGATGAATGAGTAATATTGTGAGAGTAGAATGATATTAACACGTATTGAGATAAATCATGGGGTTCATTGCTTAAAGATGTTGACAACATAATTGCAACAAACTTTTCTAATTCTAGAGCATTTATTAAAGCAGAAAAAATAGTTATCGAAAATAAAGAAATATTGTTATTTAAAGTAGAAAAATCTAATGAACCTGTATTTTACCTATAACTGAAAGAAAGAATTTTATGTAAGGAATGCTGCATCTTCAATATGACTAGATGTTGAAGATACAACTAAATATATAAATACTCATTTTAAATATTAGATCACAATTTTATAACAAACTACTGTATCAATGTGAATGTTCTCAAAGTTATCAAAAGTTTTCCCCTCATGAAAAAAGTGAAATAACGCTGAGGATGACAAAATGAGAGAAATTAATATAGAGGAAATTAATAAAGTTGTAAATCAGGCTTTACCAGGAGCTTCTCTTTTGTATAGAGACGTGAATCTTAGTAAAAATTTTGAGAAACAATATACACTATGACAAATAATTAAAGAAAAATGATTTGTAGATTCTACATATAAACATTGATGACTCATTACAACACATAGATATACAATAATATCAAATCATATGATGGATATGAGTAAATTTGAACATGGTACTAATTGGTGATTAGTCGTTGCAAATAAAGACTCTCATTTTCAGGTGATAGATATTTATAAAAAAAATTGAAAAACTCTTATTACACTACTTCATTTACCTGATGGTAGTTGGAAAACATTTCAATGAGTTTTTTTGGATTTAAATAAATTAATAGATACTCCAAGGCAAAGGTTTGAAGAGGATCTTAATTCTGATCCAATACCAGAAGTAACAACAGATGAATGGTTAGATAGATGTAAATTCCCATTATGAATGGATGATGACTGAAATTTATTTCCAATAGAAGATTAATATCTATTGAAAAATATAGTAATTTTGTTAGAACATATATGCAAAAAGTCCGTCAACGGAAGTTTTGTGTGGCAAAGAGGAGTCGTAAGGCTTCTTTTCTTTTTTTGAAAAAAGTCTGGACTTTAAGCAGGAAATCATCAGTATAAATTCAGTTTTATCTGTTATTCTGCTAGAAAATGGAAAATAAATTACTTATAAAAAAATTATGCATGAGAAGATTTAGAAATCGTTATGCAAGTAACATCATATCAGAATAATGGGCAAATAGCCATCTTACTTTATGAAAAGAACTATTATGACATTCTAGCGTAACTACTACTCAAATGTACTTTACAGCTACCAATAACGATCTAAAGAAAACTCAACAATTGTTGAATTCAGCACAAATAGAGGAGCAAGAGTACATAGAAGAGCAGTTAGAACCTATGCCAGAATCTATTATTATTCCTGATAAATGATTATTTGAACTTATTCAAAAACAAAGACAACAAACCTTGTTAAAAGGGATATATAGAAGGGGAGTCTCTTCTTATCCTTGATTTACAGGCTACTAGAATTAATTTATTTTGAGGTACTCCCCCGTTTTGAGTACCTCTTTTTTTTAATTAAAAAAATAATGAACAAATTTAAATCAAAAAAATTTATAAAAATATGAATATGAGAAAATTATGGATCAGAAATTTTACAGATAAGAGAAAAAAGAAATAAAAAAATCTGAATAAAAAAATTGAGAGAATATGCTAATTAATACAGAAAATACGATTTCAAATTCGTTAATTTTTTATCAAAAACCATCAAGTTTTTTACGACCTTAAATAAAAAATGCTCAGATTTTTTTTCTCGTCCACATCTCTTGAATACTTACTAGTTCTAACCTAGTATTATTCATACGTATTTTAGCTATTTTTAGGATTTTAATAGAATTAGTAAAAATTGTCATAGGTATTATGCAGAAAAATGGGGTAGTTTTACAATAGAAAATAGGTATGAACTGTATTTTAGATATAAAATTGTTGTAAAGTAATAAAATATCTGCATGAGAACAGATAAAACAAATTTTTTGATTTTCTATTGAACTAGTAAAATTATTTTCTATAATATGATCAATCGTGTGGAAATATTTGTTTATAACTTAGGAAACAAGATATTCGGATCTTGATAAAAAAAGTACTGTTACTTTGCACAATATATCTTGTGCAAGGTAATTTATTATATATTCAGCATATCTATTAAATTCATTGGATTATTACTAATATTTATAGTTTTAAACCAGAAATTTAAATAAAATAATCTTATTAAATGTAACATAAAAAATAAAAATATGTAAGAGCAAATTTAGCTTTATAACTACTCTATTTTTTGTAAAATTTTAAATTCTGATTATAATATATTTGTATAATGGTTACTTTATTTTTGAAACAAAATTAAAGATAATGAACTTACTGTTCTTTGATTTAGAAACATGAACTAAAGAACAAGAAAATATCAAAGAAATTTGATGGGTAGATTTTGTTTATAATCCAGAAAGTAATCATCCATGAGAACATAATAAAATACAACGTAAAAATTTTAAAGATTATGAGGAATATATTAATAAATTCAATAATATAATTCTTAAATATGAATATCTAGTATGACATAACATTTTACATCATGATTTAAAACAATTATGAAGAGACTGAGCTATTAATTATAAAGTTTTTAAAAGATGAGTTATTGATACACTTTATCTTTCAACTCTTATAAATATCGAAAAACCATATCATAGACTTCTTAAAGATTATAAGTTTATTGATAAAGAAAATGATTCAGAAAAAGATGCTTTGAAATGCAGAAATCTCTTTATAGATTGCATGAATGGATTTAATAAATTTCCTATAAACGATAAGAATATTTATTATTCACTTTTATATAATAGAGAAGAATTTAAGTTCTTTTTTGAATTTTACAATAAAGAATTATCAGCATTAAAAATCTATGAAGATGATATTTTGATAAAAGAATTAAATACAGTTTTCTCTGAATTTGTTGATTGAAGATTTGATATGGTTCATTTCTATAAAGAAACACCTTTAGAAATTGCCTATTTCTATAGTCTCTTAAAATTAAAAAATGAAAAACATTTAGATCTCTCTGTATTCCCTAAATGGATTAATCACGTACTTCCTAAGACAGCTTTAATCTATGATGAAATTAGAAAATATAGAAAATATGACCTTCATAAAAAGTTGAAAGAATATTTTTGATATGATGATTTTAGACACTATAAAACTCTTTCTTGAGAAGAGATTTCTCAGGAAGAAATTATAGAAGATACTTTAAAATGAGAAAATATATTAGCAATATTGGCTACATGATGAGGTAAATCTTTAACATTTCAACTTCCATCTTTAATCTCAGCTGAAGTATGAAGTTTAAGTATTGTTATTTCGCCTCTTCAATCTCTTATGAAAGACCAAGTAGATAGTCTTAATAAAAAAGATATTCAAAATGTTTGATTCTTGAATGGATTATTAAATCCATTAGAAAGAAAAGAAGTTATTGAACAAATAGAAACTGGTTGAGTTGATATTCTTTACGTATCTCCTGAAATGTTAAGGAGTAGAAGTACTTTACGTATTTTAGAATGAAGGAATATTGATAGAATTATTATTGATGAAGCTCACTGTTTTAGTAAATGGTGACATGATTTTAGGCCAGATTATCTATTTATTTGAGATTTTATTAAGACGTTAGGAGAAAAAAATCATAGTATTAAAGATGAAGATTGAAATTATCGTGTGAAGATTTCATGTTTTACAGCTACTGCTAAAGAAGAAGTAACAAAAGATTACTATGAAAATAAGATTAGACAAGTTAAATATATGCAAGAATATGCTCTAATGCTGACAGATAATAATAAGAATTCTGAGAGTTATCTTGAAGATTATTTTAATTATAATGAGTGTGAGTTTAAAGAAAAATATTTTCCAGGAAGAAAGGATTTAAATCGTCCTATGACTGAAGAAAAATATAATGTATTAATTAAAGAATTATCTAATGAACAAAGAAGTGTTCTAGAAAGAAAAAGAAGTAATGAATTAATTATTGCATGACCATGAGCTGGAAAAACAAAAACCATCGTTCACAAAGTCGCCTCATTAATTCTCAATGATGGAGTTAGAAATGATGAATTTTTACTTTTAACATTCTCAAGAGCTGCAAAGTTTGAGCTTAAAAAGAGAATAATTCAATTACTTTGATGGGAATGATATTGATTAAATATCCATACCTTTCATTCATATGCTTATAAGCTTCTTTGAAAAGAATATAAAGAAAAATGAGATAATGAAAATGTTATTAGAGATGCAATAAACTTTTTAAAAGATAATGATATCCAGCTCCCTTTCTCTGTTATCGTTTTGGATGAGTTTCAGGATATTAATGATGAACAATATCAATTTGTAACAACAATTAAAGAACAATCATCTAAAATTGAAGAGATGAGAGTTATTGCAACATGAGATGACGATCAGAATATTTACGAATTCCAAGGAGGTAATGTGAAATATATCAGAGCTTTTGAAAATGATTATAAAGTTAAACCATATTTCCTAACAAAAAATTATAGATCCAATCAAGATATTATTGATATTTCTTCTGCATTCATCACTCCAGCTAGGAATGGAATTAAAGCTGGTAAATATTTTGTTACAGCTAGAAAAGAAACTAAAGAATTGGGGAAAATTATTAAAATAGTGAAGTTTAATTGAAGTAATTATTGTAATGATATAGCTTATTATACTAAAGAAATAGTATCATCTCATGATGATAAACAAACACTTTGAATCCTGTGTTATACTAATGAAGAAGCTTTAAAATTAGCTCATCTCCTTAAGAAAGCATGATATAATAATGTTCAAATAGCTCTAAAAGATACGTGATACACCTTAGATTTATCAATAGAATTTTATAATTTTATTAACACTTTCAAAGATTTAAATGAGGTAAAAAGAGAGGATATTAAAGAAACTTATGAAAAATTAAGAAAGTATTATTGAGAAAATAGAAATATTAAAAACTTATGAATTGTAGTAAAAGAGCTATTAGAATCTTACAAAAAGATTTATTATACAGAGATTGTAGATTTCTTTAAGCTGACCTTTCTAAGCAAAGCAAGATAATTGTATCTACACTTCATCAAGCTAAAGGAAGAGAGTTTAATAGTGTAATTTTGGTATTTGATGAAAACTATAGATGGAATAACTTAAACGAATACGATGCAAGAAGAAGACTAATTTATGTAGGTTTAACAAGAGCTATGAATAATCTAATTGTACTTTGAAAAGATAGTTTTTCATTTTTTAATGAACTCTATAAAATATTTACTAATAAAGAAAAAAGTAATGTAATAAATAATTGAGATTGAGCTTTCATAGATTTAGTAACATGATTAAAAGATGTTCAATTATGATATAATCATAAATTTGATTTAAGCCTTAGTTACTTGCCAATTTGAGAACCATTAGAATATACTTCTGAAGGGCTATATCATAACTGAAAAATGGTTATCAAATTTTCAAAAAAAATCAAAGAACAATTGCAACAATACTTAGATAAATGATATAAAGTTAAAGCTTCTAATGTTTATCAAAGGATAGTATATCCATTATTAAATGAATATAGCGGAGAAAGGGATAAAGTAGTACTTTATCTTGCTATTATTTGATTAAGAAAATAGATTTATTAGACAAAACAATTATTTCTGATGATATAATTTTTTGAAAACTATGGTTTTATTTGAAAAAGAAAAAAATATTTGAAAAAGAAAAAAATCTGACTATACTTTTAACAAGAGTTTTCTCACCTAGAGCTTCAGATTTATATTTTTCTTTCAAATCATGCAAATAAAAGAGATAAAAATCTCTAATCTTCTTAGTTTTCCCTATATAAATCCAGATAATTTTCAGAAAATGACTCCTATTTCATTTTATGGAGAAAATGGTTATCAAGGGACTAAAATCTTCATTGGAAATAATGCCTCAGGGAAAAGTAACTTTATTAAAATCCTAGAAGAATTTTTTGCAACCTTAATTAAAGATTTTTCTTTTGATATGAGTTTTTCAACAGAGTCAAACATCTCTATGAGAAAAGCGATCCAATCAAGAAATAATTATACTAAATATCTTCAAACAAATAATCAAACTCCCAATCAACCTTCTATTTTAGAAATTTCTCTTGAATTATCTGATGTCGATTATGAAAATATCGGATTCGTCTGCAAATATGTTTCTAAAATTAATAGTATCTTAGATAAATATAGTAAGTTAAATTTAAAATTTCCTGAATATAAACTTCAAACCTTACTTGAACAGCCTCATACACTTACACTTCATGCAAGTTTTGATGAGAGAGAGCAGGAATTTACAATTGATGAGTCAAAGCTCAATGAATATCAGCTTTTTATTTTATTGTGTATTAGATACCAAAAGCTATTGCAAATCGTAATTGTAATTTTTAATCAATATGAAAAAAAACCTGAAGAAAGAAAACGATATCTGTTAAAAAGAAGTTTTGCTATTTTGAACAATAATAGAAGCAATTTGGATTTTAAAAATTTTATTAATCCAAACGAGATTATTAATGATTTAGAATATTCAAGAAATAGTTTAGTAGGATATACCTGATGTATTTATAAGATTTGGAGTATCTTGGAGAATTTCACTCAGAAGGAACTCCTCTCCCCTGATCTTAATCAACAGGAAAAAGCCATTGATGAACGCCTCAAAAAATCTGATTTTTTCGTAAGTTTGAACTATATGATGAAAAAATATTTTGATAAACAACTCAGAGTTGATTATGTAAATGGAATGATCGGATTTTATATGGTAGATGAAAAAGAAAGAGTTTTTTATTTTAACGATCTTAGTGATGGAGAAAAATCACTTCTTACGATGATTTTTGCATTATATGGAAACAATCTCGCTGATGGCTTTATGATTGTAAATGAGCCAGAATTGCACCTTCATCCTCAATATCAAAAAGAACTCGCAGAAGTTTGCGAAGAAATTAGTGATCGTATTGGAACCCAATTTATTATTTCTACAAACTCCTCTCTTTTTATTAATGAAAAAAATCTGACCAATGTTTATAGAGTGTATAAAAACAAAGATCAGAATTCCCTAATTTCCGCTCCAAAAATTAGTGTTGATTATGATGATGCAACATTAATGCATATGCTAAGATTTGAGAATCTTTCCAAAATTTTCTTCGTGGATAAGATTATTTTGGTGGAAGGAGATACGGATGCTTATTTTTTTAGTTTTTATCTTAATTATCTAAAAACTCAGCCTGAATGGAAAAATGTGATTCGTGATTATGAAATTATTAATATCAATGGGAAAGGTTCATTTTCTACTTGGAGAAGATTTTTAAGGAAATTTAATATCAAAAATTACTTTATTGGTGACTGGGATAATACTGTTGATTACTGATTTTTCTCGAGAGCAGAGCTTAATAAATTTTATCTTTTGGCAAACAAACAGATAAAGAAACAAAAACCAGAAAAGAGATATCGTGATTATTACAATAGACTTGTACAAACTATTTTGACTTTTGCTCCCAAAAAGCATAACGCCATTATTAGGGGTATTGAAAAGCTTTATGAAGATCAGGTATTTATCTTGAAAGAAGGTGCGATAGAAACCTATGTCCCACTTGAAAGAAAAGGTCTTTCTTATATGGCATATTTTTGTAATACATATTTTTATGATTGGCTTTTAGATGAACATTTTGCCTCTCAGAGAAAAGAATTAAATCAGATTATGAAAATTATTTTTACCTCTTCACTCTAATAGCTCGCATCCCTCACTTTCTCTTCCCTTTCGGTAAACCTCATAATTTCTTTCTCAAAATGAAGCTCAACCTCCCCTACGGCTCAGTTTCTATTTTTTCTGATGCAGACATCGGTCGCACCTTTCTTGTCCGTATCGGGATCGTAATAGTCTTCTCTATGGAGCATCAAAACTGCATCGGCATCCTGCTCAATCGCTCCTGATTCTCTCAGGTCGGAAAGTTGTGGCTTTTTGTCTACCCTCTGCTCTACCGCACGAGAAAGCTGAGAAAGTGCGATAATTGGCACTTCAAGCTCCCTTGCAAGCTCTTTAAGCCCTCTTGAAATCTCGGAAATCTCTTGAACTCTATTCCCAACGAAGACCGTTCCATGCATCAATTGGAGGTAATCAATGATCACAATATCTAGTCAGCCTTTTTCTATTTTTAATTTTCTGAGTTTAGATTTGAGTTCTGGGACAGTCAAAGCCCCCTTATCATCAATATAAATCTGAGCTTCTCCAAGCACTTCCATTGCCTCCCCCATTTTCGCAAAGTCCTCATTATCTAGGTCACCTTTGGTGATTTTATACATCGGAACACTAGAAACCTCCGACATAATCCTATCAACGATAGATTCTGAGCTCATCTCCAGCGAAATCATCACGGCAGCTTTTTTCTGTTTGAGAGCAATATCGGTCAGCACATTGAGGGCAAAAGAAGTCTTACCCATAGACGGTCTTGCTGCAAGAATAATCAGTTCTCAGGGCTTAAATCCCGTCAACATTCCATCAATCCCCTTATAACCGGACATTACTTTCTTTTCGTTGAATTTCTCAGGGTTGTCCACAATTTCCATATACTCCTCTATTCTCCCTTTCAGAATATCTCCAATAGAAATAATGCTGTCTCCGACTTGGTTTTGCGTGAGGTCAAAGATTTTCTTTTCAATAGCATCAAAAATTTGAATCGTGTCTTTCTGTTCGTAGACTTCACCTGAGATTCCCTGACAGACTTTTAAAACCTGTCTAAGAAGTGACTTTTCTCTCACGATTTTGCTATATTCTCAGCAAGGCTGGGTAGAAAAAAGGAAGGTAGAAAGCTCGTAAAGGTAGTCCGTTCCTCCGATCACATCCAGATTCCCATTTTTTGAAAGCTGATCAGAAACGGTAACGACATCTATCGTCTTTCTTGCAGTCCAGAGCTGCTGAATTGCCTCATAGATGAAGCTATGTTCCTTTTGATAGAAATCTTTATAACCCAGTTTATCACTATCATAAATCCACATTGTCTCATTATCTAGCAAAACTCAGCTGATTACGCCTTTTTCTGCTTCAACATTATGAGGAGGAAGATTGATATTTTCTATAACCATAAAATAAGGGGAAAAATGAAATAAAGCTTTTAGGGGAGAATTTTCTAGGAAAGATAATAAAAAAAAACAAACTAAATGCAAGATGAAATTCAGTTCAGAATTGACTTTTCTTTTAACTTTTCCACATTTTTTTAACATTATTTTTTTTAAAGGAATCACTTAAACAAAAAACTAATTTAATAAAAAAATAATCTTGAAATTCAGAATTTTTTTTCTATATATAGCACTATATATAAATAAGTGCTATTTACCTTTCAAAATAAGAAAAAATGAACTTTAATAAACTTACCATTAAAGCAAGCGAAGCTATTCAAGAAGCTAATAGTCTTTGTTCAAACAGAGGGAATAATCAGATTTTACCTGAACATTTGTTCTTTGCTATGATCGAACAAACTGATGGTTATTTACCTGTAATTATCAAAAAACTCTGAAAAAACTTAGAACAGATAAAAGCTGAAACCATTCTTCTTTTGGATCAACTTCCTAAAATTCAGTGAGCCAATCAGATTGGAATTAGTTCAGATCTTAACACTATTTTAGAGCAAAGTGAACAAGAAATGAAAACACTTGGCGATCTCTACATCACGACCGAGCATTTTTTCTTATCATTACTTAAGATTGAGAATCCAGTAAAAAAACTTCTTGAAAAGTTCGATATTGATTACACTATGGCAAAAAATACTATTCTTCAAATGAGGAATGGAGAAAAGATTGAAACCAATGATCCTGAAGTCAGTCTTGAAGTTTTGTCTAAATATGGGAAAGATATCACACTTCTCGCTGAAAAAGGAAAACTTGACCCAGTAATTGGGAGAGATGATGAATTGAGAAGGGTTTTACAAATCCTTTCTCGTAGGACCAAAAATAATCCAGTCCTTGTATGAGAACCTTGAGTATGAAAAACTGCGATTATTGAACTTCTTGCACAGCAAATTATTAAAGGAGAAGTCCCTGATCTTTTGAAGGATAAAAAAATTATTGAGCTTGATATGGGATCTCTAATGGCGTGAAGTAAGTATAGATGAGATTTTGAAGAGAGATTAAAAGCCATTCTTAAAGAAGTAGAAAAATCTGAAGGACAAATCATCTTATTTATTGATGAACTTCATACAGTTGTGTGAGCGGGGAAAACAGAAGGATCTATGGATATGGGAAATATGCTCAAACCTGCACTTGCCAGAGGACAAATAAAAATTATTGGAGCTACAACATTAAATGAATATCGCCTTTATATTGAAAAAGATTGAGCATTAGAAAGGAGGTTTCAACCAGTTATGGTTAACGAACCTAGTAGAGAAGATGCACTTTCCATTCTTCGTGGTATCAAAAAAGCTTATGAAACTCATCATGGTGTAAAAATCACTGACGATGCTGTTATTGCTGCAGTAGATCTTTCAAGAAGATATCTCTCTGATCGTAAACTTCCTGATAAGGCGATTGATTTGCTAGATGAAGCATCTGCTAATGTAAAAATGAGTCTTGATACGATGCCAGAAGAAGTACTTCAACTCGAAAAAAAAATTAATAAGCTTGAGATAGAAAAACAAGCTTTACTCAGAGATATTGAAAAAAAATAAGGGGATTTATCTCTGGAGTAATGCTCCTGTTACTGTTCATCCCGTTTGAAGTGGTGAAAAAGTATACTCTTCTTTTAGTATTTCAATTGCTTCATCAAAACTTTTCTTTCCACTTGGAGTAGTTCATAACTTCTTATAAAGATCTGATTTTTCTTTAGGATCAGTAATTTTTTCGTTCACAAGGGTTTCAATGAATTTTAAATCTTTTGCTGCTTTTTGAGATACAAATCTTTCATTCCCATTAACTTCAATCATTTTTAGTCAAAATAAAGCTAATAAGGAAGAAAAATCTGATTTTGAACTACTATAAAGATCCCAAAAACCATCGTAAAATTTATCAATTGTCGTATTAATAATTGCTCGATCTGCTTCTCAAACTGAAGGAAGATTTAATCCATTAGTATAGTCTACATTGAAATATACCGCTCCTAGAAAATGGTTTGCTTTTAATAATCCACTAAGTTCTTTTAACCATTGATTTTTTCTTGTATCAGATTCAGTAGAAAGGAAAGATGATCTTGAAGCCTTTGAAGAATATTTTTCATCATACCAGACCGCAGTTGTTCAAACTTCATCAATAAATAACGGTTTTCAAAGAGATTTTAATCTCTCTAAGGTTTTCCATTCTGGATCATTCAGAATTTGTCCTGGATTTTTCCAAAGTCTATTACTTGTAGCTTTTCATCGGTTATAAAAGGTTACTCCTACAATATCTACATAGGCTTCTCCTGGAAAATAGTCCTCAAAATGATGACATTTTTTATCAGGTTTACATTGAATGAGTTTTGCTTGTTGAGAAGGTTTTCAGAGTGTTGGCATATCCCAATGATTCACAGAAAAATCAAAAAGAATATCCTTTTGATCTAACGCAAGAGAGCGAGAAAGCTCCCATACATGAATCCATGCTTTTTTGAAGTTTTCAGGACTTGAGCCTCGTGGGTACCAACCACCATTCATTTCATGCATTGTCCTGAAAATAACCTTGAGTTTAAGTCTTTTTATCGTCTGGAAAAAGAGCTTATATTGTTCATCAAAAGCTCCAGCAGCAACTTCTTGAGCAGAAAAGTGATTTGGAGAAACTGAAATATGATAGATTCTCTTATTTCAGAGTTGTTGATTCATCTTTCCCAATTCTTGAATAACATCTTGTCTCTCTCGAGGATCATAGATAAATCCCACTAAAGGCAGATAGAGATTATAGTCTTTCTCAATTTTTACAATATTTTCCACGGTATTATCTGTGGATTTTAGCCCTAGCACAAAAGCAAAAGTTGAAGAAGGAAGAAGAAGAAAAAGTAATAATAAAAATCAGATTTTTTTCATTTCTTAAGTTTGCTATTGATAGAAATAAATATTCTTAAAATTTAATTTCAGCTTATACATTAACTTTCTAGTTTCGTAAGTGTTTTGGATACTTTCCATCTGCAATCAAAGCATCAATATTTTTACTTGTTGCTTCTTTATCTTCCTGGTAAGTCACTCCAAACCATTTGGCAGTAGTCGGCAAAACAGGAACAGACTGTCCTTCTTCGTTAATCAGTCTTGTGATGACTTCCGGCATATAAAATTCAGTTTTTGGATCGTTGAGATTCTTTTCTAAAAAATCAATGAAATATTTTTCGTAAAAATCAAGACTTGATTTGGTAAATCCCATCATATTCATCGAGCAAAGATCCTGAGGATTGAGTGCATAGGTCGTTCCATCAGAATTTTCAGCAAGAATTTTCCCTTCAGATTTAAAGATTTTTTTGGTTTCATGGATTGCTTTGAGATTACCTTTATCATCAAGTTCGCACATTCCCCTAGACACCGTTCCAAAATCTGAAAGCACCTCTGAAAGCTGGTATCCTACGATACAGTTTTGCTCATGACTTTTCAAAAAGTCAGCCAAAATCTGATAACTCTCTCTTCCATAGAAATCATCAGCATTGATCACGGCAAAAGGTCCATTAATCAAGTCTTTAGCAGCGAGAACGGCATGTCCGGTTCCCCAAGGTTTTTCTCTCGTGGATGGGCAGATGAAGTCTGCTGGAAGTTCATGCATATCTTGGAAGGCATAGCTGACCTCCATTTCCTGTTCAATCCTTGAACCGATTCTGCTTTTAAATTCTGTTTCAAAGTCTTTTCTAATCACAAAAACGACCTTTTCAAATCCAGCTTTTTTCGCATCAAAAACGGAGTATTCCATCAAAGTATGCTCGCCTATCCCAAAAGTATCAAGCTGTTTAAGTCCACCATAACGACTCCCCATTCCTGCGGCAAGGATTACCAGAGTTAATTTCATTTACCATAATATTATAAAATAAAAATGCTTTTTAAGATGAGAGGGATAAAACAGAATAAAGAATTTTATTCGAAGCATAAGTTTTCATTCCTCCTAATTCTTTGTATTTTCATTGATAATAAAGTGCGGATTTTGGAATAATAGCTTTTAAAATTACAAGTTCAGCACCAGGTGGAATCTGATATAATTCTAAATCAGGATTATTAATTTTATCTGTCAAATAAATAACAAATTTTTGTGCTGAAGTTATGTCACAAAATGTATGATAGAATCATTTTCAAATCACTCCATCAATTCTATAATCGGTTTCAGGATTTGTTATTTTCGTTTGATAAATTTTATTCAAATAATAGGACTCTAAGTTAATTTTATTGACTAAAAAATACTGAAAAGCTGGAGGACAAACAAAATAAGCATTTTTCCATTTCACCATTACCTTAAAACATGTAATATTATTTATGGCTAATAGAGGCTTGTTTCTATTCGTAATTAACATAATTATTCCTAATAAATCAATAAGCAAAAAATATTGCAATTATA
>CAJZIX010000009.1 GCA_916049765.1 uncultured bacterium | reverse complement strand
CTTGGACTCCTATGACCCCTAGTAATAGATGTGCTAAGGTGTGTAAGGTTTTATAATGAATTACTAAATTATTTATAAATAAAATAGTTTTAAAACCATCCCTGTATTACTGAAAGATGAGAAATTTTTTTAAGCGAGGAATTATTGGTATTCAGTTTTTGATATTTTTTTCTGCGATAACGTTCTGAAAAGAGCCTATCTTTTATCAGAAATTACACCAACTCTGAATTTCTACTGATCAACTCCTACAAAAAACTTCACTCTCTCGTTATGAACTGACAAGACTTCTTAACGCTGTGCAATGTCAGGACTGCATTATCCCAAACGCTCTTACTCATGAGCATTTTAATAAATCTTTTTGGGATCAATTTATCTTACTGCCAGGAAAAGATTTTAGAGATATTCCTTATCTTTCCTGAAGTTTTCAAGGGGAAAACTACTATTATTGCGTAGCAAGTGTTTGAGAACATGACATGATGAGAGGATACCCTTTAGCTACAAGTAATATCTGTGCTGGAAAATTTTGTGGAGAAAGAAAAGTAAGTAAAGGAGAATTTTTTCAAACCTTAAGTAACCTCTTAATAGATAATATTAAAAACAACTATTCTGCTCCACGGAAAGCAATAAAAGCCTGGCTAGAAAAACAGAATAAAAAAAGTTATGAATACAGAGTATTTACCACAGAAGAATTAGATCTAATCAATAGCAAACAAAAAATTACAGAAAAAATCACTACAAGAACTGAATTCACAAGCTATTTGAAATACTGTATGTTTAATCCTTATGAATGCTGATTTCAGACTTTTGAAACGATTGGGAAGGGAGTTTGGCCTCTCTCTGAACTCAATATTCTCGTTCAAGCAGAAATTATTAGTTCTCAAGATACAAAAAACCTTTCCTTAGCAATAACTCCTAAACAAGCTCTAGAAAAATTAAATTTACTTTATGATCTTCACACAAAATGTGAGATCAACAGTGACTATGACTGTGATGGAATTCCTAACCACGAAGATAACTGTCCATACACTTATAATCCAAGTCAAAATGATCTTGATGGCTACGGTATTGGAGATGTTTGTGATGATGATATTGATGGAGATGGGCTAAAAAATCCTGTAGGTCTAGTAGATGATACCTGAAATATTAACTATTGACTCTTAAAAAACCAAAAGTCAGAAGACCCAACTCCACTTGGAGAAAGTAAGGAGGAGAGTTCTTACGGCATAAAAGTTACAGCTTTAAGTAATACTCTACCTACTCTTGCAAGATTTGAAATTACTGGACAAGAAAACCCTGCTCAAGTTGAGCGAGATTTTGGAGATTCAACAACAAGTAAAGGAACTATTGTCCAACATACCTATATCTCATCTGGTATAAAAACGATAACTGCAAAAGTAACTTTAAAATGAGGACAGACTTTTCTCCTTTCTCAACAAATATCGATCTGATCGCATCAAGATTCAGCCTATGCTCTCAACATAAAAATTTTAGAGATCAATAATCAAAATAAAACCGCAAAATTTCAAGCGGAAATCCAGGGTAATTTTGACTCCTTAGAACGAACAAATACTGCAAATTGAAAACTACAGAAGCTTAATTCTCTTAGTCCTTTTACTACTTCACTTGAAACTTGAAAAAGAAATAATATTACCCTCAAGGGCTATGATATTCAGGGGGAACTCGTAGCTATAGCTTCACTCGATATTTTGGATCAAAATTGAAAATTTTTCAGCTTTAGTCCTAAATATACTCCACTCCTCAAAACTCTAGATAGTAAAATTTCTACAAGTCTATTGCTCAATAACCTCTCTTTAAATACAATCGAAAATATAAAATGGGATTTTTGAGATGGAACAAATTTCTCAGACAAAAAACTCGCAAACACTCATGTGTATTCAGAAGATGGGATGAAAGTTTTGATCCAGAAAATCCATCTAAAAAATGGACAAGAACTCATTGCTACATCATCATTGACAATTACCGATCCCAAAGTACTATGAAATCAGGCTTTTAATCTAATATTAGGAGAGGATAAAGGGAATATCTCTCTCAGAATACAAAGTTTAGAAAATTTAAATCCAGCTTCAATTTGACTAAAAACATTTATTAATGGGAAACTAAATTTCTCTACTTCAAATGTTTCTCTTCATAAACCTTTTTTGACTCTTAATCAAAGACAAGGATCCCTAAAAATAAAAAATAAAATTCAAATAGCTGAAAATACTGTACTTGAACACGAAGGAATTGCTTTTCTCAAAAATAAAAATGCCTGAATAGATTTCAATACTGATCAACTCTTTTCTGGATTAAAATGTGATCTTGATAAAGATGGAATTCCTGATCTTTATGATGATGATCTTGATGGTGATGGGGTAAAAAACTTACTTGGAATGATTCTTTATGAAAGAGATGACTGTAAGTTAATTATTGGAGAAAATGTTGATAAAAGACGCTATCAGCAACATTTTTGAGTTTGTAGCCTTGATAATTGCCCTTTTAATGCAAATAAAGATCAAATAGACATTAATCTAAATGGCGTTGGTGATCAATGTGAAGAATGAAAATCTTCTTGTTGAGATGGGAAAATTGATCCAGGAGAAAACTGCAAAAACTGTTCAAAAGATGTTTGACCTTGTACCGCTTTCTGTGGTAACTGAAAAGTTGAAGTTGCTGAAGATTGTAAAAATTGTCCAAAAGACGTTCCAATTTGTTCGATTACCTGTGGAAATGAAAAAATCGATCCAGGAGAGGATTGTGATCATGGGAAAAAAAATGGAAAAGACTGAAAATGTTCAATCTCTTGCTCTCTTATTAATCCAAAAAAACCAAACTGTGGAAATGGAAAAATTGATCCATGAGAAGACTGTACTAACTGTCCTCAAGACTTAAAAGATATATGTATTGATGATGGAAAAATATCCTGTGGAAATGGGAAAATTGATCCAGGAGAAAACTGTACTAACTGTCCTCAAGATGTTCCAAACTGTGATAGAGACGAAGATGGTTGTCCTGATATAACAGATCCTTGTCCAAATCTTCCAGGAATAAATTGATGCTGTCCTGAAGTTCCTACTCCTTGTGAATGAACAAATTGCCCTCTCGTAAAACCACTATGCAATCAATGTCCCTGCCATTTTGCTGATTATAGTAATACTTTACAAAAAAATGATCAAGTCAGAGCAAAACTCCGAGATCAAAAATTAAACGTTCACTACAACTATTCTCCTTTTGTAGGAATTAACAACTTTTTAAAGTTTGATGAGAATTTCTAACTACTTTAAACGAATATCTGAAATTCTTTGTGAATATCATATTTTTTCGAAATGGGAATTAATAAGGGAAATCAGATTTTTTTTCTCTTTAAAAAGCGTGATTTTCAGAAACTGATCAGAAGTTTTTAAAAAGAGTGTTTCAAACCTAAGATAGCCTGAAAGAAGTTCTTCTCCTATAAGAGTATCAGGATTTTTTTCTATTTTCAAAAAATCCCTAACGGTCTGCATAGCAAGTGATCCGAGCATACGATTCCCCTGAAATTTCTCAGAAAGATTTTTACGAGCAAGCTCTTGAAAGGATTTCATCATCAAAAAAGAAATAAATCTGATTCAAGATATGCATTCCAACTTCTTTTTCAAATCAAAAAATGGAGTGCCACACGCATACATGCAACACTCCAAATCTCATCATATCTCAAACGAAGAAGATTTTTTTTCCCAATCTTTAGGGATATACTTATCTCGCTTGAGTTTAAGAATTTTATTCTTTTCTGGTAATGGCAAAGGAGCCCAATTCACTCCATACACAACCATCGCAGGAACAAACTCTTCTGTAGGAACCCAGCCACTAGTTGAACCGCAATAGCCCTGTGTTCTTCCGTAAGAACTACTCACAGCCTGAATAGCAGATAAGAAATCCGTTAAATTAGCAGAAAAAACTCCATCATAAAAGTACTCTTTTTTGCCATTTTTGGAAATCTTAACTAAAGAATCTACCTTCAAATTAAAAGTTCCTGTTTCTACATCAACCTCTCCTGCATGAGATTCAACATAAAAATAGTACCCGAACTGCTCTAACATACCAGCTTTCATTTCTTCTAGAGAGTAATCCACATCAGATACAATTTTTAAGTTGGAAACCCTTGGTTCAGGAATCCTCGCCTCAGGAATAATCATAAAGTTGTAAAGTACTTGAGTTACGAAATCTCCAGCCAAAGCATGCCCGTTATTGGACAACTTCAAATAGCTTGCCGAGTTCTTATCCAAAAGAAAGTTCTTCACTCGTCCATGATCAATCAAACAGACATTCTTTGCCTCAGTTCCTTCCATATCATATTGATAGGAAGCAATCATACCTTTATCTCGTGGACAATCCCAAACCTGAATTTGATTAAGGATTTCCATAAAGCCATTTTTTGCAATATTTTTCCCAAGTTTTCCCTTAAAGATATTGGACTTTTCAGTAAGGATAAAGCTTCCCGAAAGCATATGACCAGCAAGAGCTTCGTGGAATAAGGTACCTACTGCCGATGGGGCAAAAATTAAAGGATAAATTCCACTTTCTAGTTGTTTTCTTTCCAAAGAGAAGAAAAAATTCTGACAATCATCACGAAGAGTTAGAATTTTATCTTCAAAAGCTTTCCAATCATGATAGATATTTGAAAAAATCTTCTCAAATACTCGTTTCTGATTGTTTACTACTGTCAAATTCAGAGAAGTATGGAAGGTATCCTGTTTCTGTAAGATCTTGGTTCCTAAAGAATCAACAACAATCCATAACTTTCGTTTTGAAGTAAGAGCAGCATCAACTTTCGCTACTCTTTCTAGTAAATAACAATCTTTTACTAACTCCAAGAAAGAGTTGTGAACAGATTGAGGAATTGCTGAAACAGTAGGAAGAAGAAAATCTGACTCATTCATTACAATAGGATTTGCAGGATTTTCCTGATGAAATTTATTATCTTCTGATTTAGAAGCATAAAATTCATCAAAAAGCTGATCAATCGCAATTGCCAATGATGGCCAAATAAAAGAGAGGATTCCTTCAGGATAAAATAGAAAGTTAGATTTTACAGGAAGATCAAATCGTATTACCTTCTTTTTATTCTGATAGAAAATAGTGAACAACATCTCGGGAATTTGTTTAACCTTTTTTTGCTCACTAGCAATTCCATTTATATAGGAAATAGTACTGTCTTCATAGTTCAGATAAGCAATTCTGATATCTGAGATCTGATGATTAACTCTATTTCCATAAGGATCTTCTCGTTTTACTTTCAGAGTTTTTGCTCTCTGAACCAGTTGACCCATAGCTTGAACAATTGGTAGATAATTTGTTTGTTTTTCCATTTTTTTATATTTTAAAAAATTTAACATATTTTTATATATGTCAAGAATCATAAGAAAAAAAAAACTAAAGTCAATTCAATTTAAAAAATGCAATTTTTTTCATTTACAGTCACCTCAACAATACTCCCCTTTTCATAGCTTCAAGGCAAGGAAATCTGAAGATAGTTCTCAGTCCAGCCTTTCGTTTTTCCATTCTTACTTTCTTCAATTAGAACTTGGAGCTTTCTGCCATAGTTTTGAGCGACAAAGGCATCACGAACCTGATCGCCGATCTCAATCAGCTTTCTATTTCTGCTTTTTCTAATTTCATTTGGCACTTGGTCAGGGAGCGAAGAAGCAGGGATTCTCTCAGCTTTATGATGATCGGAAAAAGGGAAAGCATGGAGCTTGGTGATGCGATACTTCTGCACCGCCTCACAAGTGATCTGAAAATCCGCCTCCGTTTCTCAGGGAAAGCCAGAAATAAGATCTGCACCGATGGAAACAAGCTCCGCATCAGGGCGATTCAGATTTCTTAACTTTTTTAGTACTTCATCAAGCTTTTTGCTATCATAGGCTCTATTCATCAGCTTCAGCACCGTATCAGAAAAACTCTGAATGGAGAGATGGAAATGCGGACAAAACCTCGGATTATTCATCAGCTCAAAAAAACGATCATCAAGATACTGAGGGTCAAGACTAGAAATCCTGATCCTTGGGATTGTCGTTTGCTCCAAGATCGCTTCCAAAAGCTCGTTGAATCTGCTTTCCTTAGCATGCCTCGTATTGCTCGCACCCCAAGCCGCAAGATTGATCCCGGTCAGCACGATCTCTTTCCCACCTTCCGCCTCAATCTGCTTAATCTCCTCAATAATCTCCAGCAAAGGGCGATTTCTATGCGCTCCCCTCTTGAAAATCGTAAGACAGAAACTGCAATGATTATCACAACCATTCTGAATGATCACATAGTTCTTGGTTCGGAGCTTCTGGTTCGGCATTTTGAAACTAAAAGCAAGTTCGCTCTCCTCCTCTAACGGATCCTCCGCTAGCAAGCTAATCTGCTCCTCATAGGGCTGTAATTCAGGATAATAGGTAAAAAAAGCTGATCTTTCCGTAGCTTTCCCTTTGGTGATAGAGCCACAACCAGCGATGAGGATTTGCTTACCGAGTTTGGCTTGTTCAATAATTTCTTTGATCCATTTCATCTTGGCTCTATCGGTCACCACGCAAGTCGCAACGAGAAAAAGATTATCGTTTACTTGATTGGTCGCTTCAAGGTGAGCGATTCGTTTATTGAGGTAGAATTTATTGACTTTACAACCGTAGACTTTGTGCTGCATAGGGAGAGAAGGGATAAAGAACTGAGAGCGATTGTAAAGAAAGGTAGCGTTGAAATCAAGGGGGAAAAGAGAAAGAATATCTCAAGCTGACTTTGCTTGAAAAGGGAAATTAAAAAAATATATTGAGTTTTGATTTATTTCTTTGTACAACAATGCAAACTTTTTCTCAAAGAATATGAATTGAACAGGAACCACTATTGCAAAAAGATAACATGACTGAAAAACTTAAAAATAAAATTTGGAATACTTTACTAGATATATTGGAATGACTCTCTAAACAAAATAGCTTCGACTTTGACTATAGTATCGATAATAATTTTATAATAGATTTTTTTAATCAATTTTGACTAAAATGAGATACTGTTCCATGTGAAGAGTGAAAATTTAAAGAATTCCTATGGACAGAAATCTTTTCTTCATGGAATAAAATATACGATTATATTGAACTTCTTTTTAGATGGCAAGATATTATTGAGTTTGATAAAGAGATTAAGTTAAATGAAATTAATAGAATCTTAAAAGAAGAAAATAGTGCCTATCGTATATCTCAAGAGGGATTAGTTCTTCCAATAACTAATGAAGAAGAATTAGAATCAATACATGAAGCAAACACAACCCCTTATTCTCCTGTAAATGAACATATTCAAAAAGCGATTTCACTCTTTAAAAATGAGCCTGCTGATTATGCAAATTCTATCAAAGAATCTATCTCAGCAGTTGAGGCACTTTGTCAAATTATTATAGAGGATGAAAATGCAACTTTAGGAAAAGCAATAAAAAAGCTCAAAGAAAAAGGAGTAATAATTCCTCCAGCACTTGAAGAAGCTTTTAATAAGCTTTATGGCTATACAAGTAACGAAGGAGGTATTAGGCATGCACTTTCAGAGGGAGATACTCAACCTACTTTTGATGATGCTAAATATATGCTGGTGAGCTGTTCTGCTTTTGTAAATTATCTCATCAGTAAAATGAATTAGTTTTTATCTTTTATCTAAAAGAAAATGCCACAAATCAATCTTTCTCTGTGATATGCAATCTCTTTTTTCCTTGTAATACTCTCTTTCGGATATATTACTGTAGAAATCCTTTTTGGGAAAAAGTATCTATTTAGAGATCGTATAGATGCGTCTAAAACTCCCCTGTTTGATAAGCTCATGCACTATGTTATCTGGTGATTTATAATAAATACAATTATTTTTTTTCTTCTCCCATATAGTCCGTTTATAAAAGAAATAGTATGAAAAATTATTTCCTGAGGACTTGAAATTGGTCAAAAGCTCAATCCAGATAATTACACTGAAATTAGTATCACCATAAGTTCTTTCCTGTATTTTTTTGTCTTCATTTTTTTGGTTACTGTTGAATATGTTATTATAACTGCGATAACTCTTGTTCTACTTCTTGGGAAAAAAGCGATAAATAATCGGGACGCAATTAAAAGTATACGAAACTGTTTTAGACAATGTATAAAAGAGAAGAAAAAGAATCAATAAAAGAAAAAGCTGACCTCAAAAGAAGTCAGCTTTTTTATTTTTCAGCATTTTGATGATTGTGTTGGCTATTCTCTCGCTTTTTTAGTTGTTTAGTGTTTGCTTAATGGGAATATAGAAAGCGGGGGGGAATTGCAAGGGGAAGTTGGAGGATTTAAATTTTGCTTATAAATACGATAAAAAGCAAAAAAGTTTGCATTTTATAGCAAAAAAAATATCATATCTATATAATGTAATTTTATTACATAACCTCTTTAAAAATGTTGAAATATCTAAAAATTAGAAACTTTTTATCTTTCAAAAACGAAACAGAAATCTCTTTTGTTTCTGATAATCGCTGAAGTCTAAAAAATAATGTATTTTCCGTAAAAAATACCACTCTCACAAAAAATCTGATTACTTATGGAGCAAATGCCAGTGGGAAAAGTAATATTATTAAAGCTCTAAGTTTTCTAGATTACTTTGTTAACACCGATAACATGGATCAATGAGTGATTTCTTTTTCACTGGATGAAAAAAATAAGAAAGAACCAAGTTTTTTTGAGATTGGCTTTTTTATCAAGAACAAAGAATATCAGTATTCATTTGAAATACATGGAACAACTGTAATGTCTGAAAAGCTCTCAGAAATTCAAATATGAGGAGAGAACAAAACTCTTTTTGATAGGAAAAAACAGAAGTTCAAAATTCATAAAAATTTTGAAAAGGAATTTTCTAAATGAGAGGGGAAAATAAAAGAAAATTCTTCTGTACTTTCCGTTCTTTCAAGATGGAATGGAAAATTAAATGGAGAAGATATTAATTTTTTCTTTGAGAAAATCTGACTTATTGCAGTAAACTCCATATGACCAGCATATACGGTAGAATCTATGAATTTAGAGGAAAATAATGATGCAAGAGAATTTATGATAAAAGCTATGCAACATGCAGATATTAACATAGAAGATATTCAGATAAAGAGGAAAATTATAGATGTAGAAGAAACCACTGATGACATAAAACCAGCAAAAAGGACATTAGTTAGTATAAAATTTTGACATAGAGTAGCATGATCAGATGAATTAGAGTATTTCCCTTATTGATTTGAATCAGAGGGAACAAGGCAATTATTTTCACTTATTTGACCTATTGTTGATGCTATTTATAATGAGAAGATACTTTTTATAGATGAAATAGAGAATAAACTCCATTTTTTGATTGTGGAAGAGTTACTAAAGCTTATTAACTCAAATGTAAAGGATAAGAAATATCAAATTTTTTGTACTACCCACAATATAGAGCTTATTAATCTAGATATTCTTAAAAAAGATCAAATATGTTTTGTAGAAAAAGATGGGGATCAATCTACAGAATTTTATAAACTCTCAGATATTGATCTTCCTATCAGAAAAGGACTTGATATTAAAAAGTTTTACAAACATTGAGCTTTATGAGCTATTCCTCACATTCAAGATTTTAGTTATTTAGTTGAGAATTATGAAGAAGATAATAAACAAAAGACCTCTAAAGCCTAAATATTGGATTTTATGTGAGGGAGAAACTGAAGAATGTTATTTTTCTATAGTAAAAGAACTGAAACTCCTTTGAGTACAAATTCAAATCAAAAAGATTGGGCAACTCCCATGAAATAATAAAAAGAGAATTATGTGAGAAAAAAAGAAGATTGATTACTCTGATAAAGAATTAAAAGAAACAGCCTCAAAAGTATTTTTTATATTGGATGCAGACGTTTACTCTCAACAAGAAATTGATGAACAAAGAAGGCTTTTAGAGACTGATAATATCCATTTATTATATTCCAATAAAAATTTTGAGTTACGGATACTTCTTCATTTGGAGAAATATGCAAAAGAGGGAGATAATTATATTAGAGAAATAAAGAAACACAAACGTAATTATGAAAAATGAAAAAGTTCTAGCACTCGTACGATATTAAAAGATCTCATCCAAAATAATCTTAAAGATGCAATTAGTAATTCAGAAAATTTGGAAAAAATAAATAAAGGAATAAGTAATCTAAGTGAAAAGAATCCATATACTTTAGTGTATAAACTTTTTTCTGATCATTCTAAATCAACCCCTGCTTCCTCGCAATCGTCCTCGCAGACTCAGTCAAATACTTCTTTCTAATTCTAATCGCCTTTGGCGTGATCTCAACGAGTTCATCTAGTCCGATATAGCCCATCGCCTGCTCTAGAGAAAGATGCACGATTGGATCAATTCTCATCGCTTCATCATTTCCAGAGTTGCGGACATTGTTCATTTGCTTGTTGATGGTAAGGTTTACGGTCATATCTCCTCCCTTCAAATGCTCCCCTACGATCATTCCCTCATAGATTGGCTGAGCTGGATCTACGAAAATTGGTCCTCTTTCCTGGAGTTTGAAGATTCCATACATCATCGCTTGTCCAGTGGCAGACGAGATCATAGATCAGACTTGTCTTTTTACAATTTCTCATTTAAATGGTTCATAGTGAGAAAAAGCTGAATACATAATTCATTCCCCCTTGGTCGCGAGGATAAACTCTCCACGAAATCCGAGCAGTCCTCTGGTTGGGATGATAAATTCCATCGTAGTGAGTCCGTTTTCTGAACTCATATTTTGCATGAGTCCTTTACGAGGTGCGAGCATATCAATCACCGTTCCAGAGAGTCCATCTTCTACGCTAACGACAAGGTTTTCCATTGGCTCAAGTTTTTGTCCGTTTTCTTCTTTGTAAATCACCTGAGGCGCTCATACTTGCAGTTCCCAACCTTCTCTCCTAATCGCTTCAATCAACACTCCAAGGTGCAGCTCTCCTCTTCCCGAAACGATGAATTTTCCTTCCACCATTTCAACTTTCAAACCGACATTGGTTTCAGCTTCTTTTTCTAGTCTTTCTGCCATATTTCTGGTCGTCATATATTTTCCATCTTTTCCAGCAAAGGGGCTATCATTGACCAAAAACTCCATACTCAAAGTCGGCTCATCAATCGCAATCGTCGGCATCGCCTCAAACTCCCCTACTCCAACAGTTTCTCCCACGAAAATATTTGGGATTCCGCTGATGGTTACGATATCTCAGCATTCTGCCTGAGGAATTTCAATCCTCTGAAGTCCAAGCGTTCTAAAAATATGTGCAATCTTTCCACTTCTCTTTTCTCCATCATTTCCAATGATCGTTACCTGGCTTCCAGCGTTCAAAGTTCCCTGATATACACGCCCAACTCCGAGCCTTCCCAAATAATCATCATATCCAAGGTTTGCAACCTGCATACAGAAAGGGAGATCAGATTTTTCAGCTGCTGGAGCTACATTTTCCAAGATCGCATCAAAAAGCGGAGTCAAATCCTTCGCTTCATCAGTCAGATTTTTCATGGCATAGCCATTTTTTGCGCTCGCATAGATAATCGGAAAATCCGCCTGCTCATCGCTCGCCCCAAGCAAAATAAACAGATCAAAAAGCTGATCAATCACTCGGTCAGGTCTTGCCGCAGGTTTATCAATTTTATTAAGCACGACCATCGGTTTGAGTCAGAGTTCTAGACTCTTTTTAAGTACAAATTTGGTCTGTGGCATCGGCCCTTCATAGGCATCTACTACCAGAATCACCGAATCCACCATCCTCAATACTCTCTCTACCTCACTTCCAAAGTCCGCATGCCCTGGGGTATCTACGATATTAATTCTCTCACCTTGGTATTCAATTGCGGTATTTTTGGCATAAATGGTGATTCCTCTCTCCCTTTCCTGATCGTTATTGTCCATAACCAGGTCTTGTTCTTCCATTTTTTTGAGGGTTCCAGACTGCCTCAAGAGCTGGTCTACGAGTGAAGTCTTTCCATGATCTACATGGGCGATAATTGCGATATTTCTAATTGCCATTTGCTTTTTGGTATAAAAAATAAAAAACCAGAATCAGATTTCTTGGTTTTTTCTCCAAAATCAAGCATTCTGAACTGGCTTAAATATAAAGAAATTCTACTTATTTTCAAGAGAGAGGAAAATCTTAAGAAAGACACTTTATCTTAGATTTATATCAATATTTTAAAAGAAAAAATGATCGATACTGAGATACAGTACGACCATTTTAAAGAGATTTACTTCATTTGGGGATATAAAGTTCCATCTTCAAAAATGAAACTATCTTCCCCTTTCCTAGCAGTAAGATTCCTTGGTCCAATACCGGTAATCACAGCTAGGATAGAACCTTTTTCCCCTTCCCATCCTGGTAGTGCAGAACAGAGTTTCTCAATTGTACTTTCCCAGTCACAATCTCTGTGAGAAATTCTCTTGAGAATCTTACCATTTTCTAGGTAAAGACCTTCTCCAAAATAGATTGAAGGATCTCCATCTATCCTAAAGATAATTAGGATTTGGAATTTATAAGTTTTAACACCGTCCTTAACTTTTAAGGATAAATGAATTGCCTCTTTTGGCTGCGTATGAGCTGCCAAAATTAGTGCTATAATATGTTTAACATTATAGCTAGTAAATAAATCTTGTTTCATAAGATTTTTTTTGGTTTATATTTATTACATTCTGTACATGGAGTATATAAATCTATACAAGAATGTCAAGGAATATGTCATCTTAAAAAAATCAGATTTTATATTATAAGACTCTCAATAAACTTTATAGAAAGTAACTATTTCATATTAAAATTCTTAAAAAAGCTTTTAAGAGTATAATGAATTGAGAACTTTTTCAAGTAAAAAAAAGAAAACCGCCATTATACTGACGGTTCTTAATATTTTTTTAGAGCTTTGAGAAGAAATTCTCTAGCTCTTCCAAATCTTTTAAGTACCTTGTCCGATTGGGAGAAGATACTTGGCAAGAAAGATCATTCCTAAAGACAAATATCCTTTCTTTTAACTTATCTTGGACATTTGTAAGATCAATCGAAGAGAAATAAGAGGCTCTTCGATTAGAAGAATCTTTCCAAGATATGGATTTTACAATATCATGCATTACATGATAGAGTTTTTTGTCTACATTCATAGTCCAACGCTTCTGTATTACATCATCCTTACAAGAAGTAGCCAAAGTTTCTCCAGTAAGTAACAAAGGTACTTTTCTTTTTTGTAAAAAAACTTTTAATTGAGTTAAATGTAGTTTTTTTGCTTTCCTAACTAATATTCTAGTCAGAAAATATGAGTATAACATACAGATAAGCAAAAAGAGTGTTAATATAAGTATAACTTCCATTGATTGAGAAGTTAGTTGATCTTTTCGAAGTTTCAAAAGAAAATAGATGACAAAAAGGAAAAAATAAACACCTCCTATATAAGAGAGAATTTTATTCATCTTTTTTGATTCTATTATATTACACTTGTACTCTTTTGCAAGGAGTATGACTTGCTCCATAATTGGAAGTCTTTTTGATTTTTTTTGTTTCTTTCCCATTTTTATATTTTTTATGTATTCTTTTTTTTAACAAGGAAGTATACTTATTTTGCAAACAATGTCAATACAAAGTTTTTTAAACCAAAAAACTAAGAATATCCAAAAATACCTCTAAAAATTCAGGTTTTTCTACGACTATGAACTCAATAATTCCCCTAAAGGCTGATCATTTTCCAATAAAATCGGACTTGCAGTCGGCTGATTGTATTCAGTATCATATTTTGCCCTCAAATAAGCAACAAGATCAGCACGAGTAGCAAACTTAATTGCCTGATATGGCTCATTAAAGGCCAATTTTTCTACAAATAAAAGCTCTTTTCCTATATCCAACAACACCCCAATATGTCCGATAAAAAGGAAATCCTCCTCTCACTCAAAATGTGAATGCATCCAAACAGAAATCAAAGAAGCTTTAGCATACTTGAAAGTAATTCCCTTTTCGGACCAGCTTTTTTTGATCTTTTCAAAATGCACAGTCTGATCCTTGGTCGTAATCGTCGGAACAAGCGAATAGAAGCTTTCAAACTGCTTTTGCTCCTCAGGACTAAAGACCTTTTGAGGACTCGTTTTCAAAGCATCTTGATCCATAAAAAGCTGACTCGCATTGACCAATCCTAGCTTCGCAATAGTGATAAGGTCTCTCATCAAGCTAAAAGAAGTAATCCTACAGTTATAACCAATAAAATTTGGAGAGTTTTTCTCTAGGTTTGAGATGATTGTCGCCAAATCATACTCAGGAACGAGTGTTCCAGTATAGATAAATCCTGATTGCACCAGCGATTCCGTTCCTGCATGTTGATTGAAAAATGCGACCTGTTCAAAGAACTTCTCCACATTCTCCTCGGCAATTCCTGCCTGTAAAAGTGCCGTTTTCACCTCTGCTTGACTTGCTTGATCTACGAGATTGGAATAGGTCAATCCTGGAATAGATTTTTCACAAGTTTTGGTAGCATAATCATAACGTCCCCCCTGATCTAAACAATGATCTTTGACATCACAACCAGCCACAATAATAGCCCCCATAATAAGAGGAAATAAGAGATTTTTTTTCATTAAAATTCTTAAAAAAAAACATAAAAAATCCTGAACCAAAGTTCAGGTTAAGGAAATCCTCAATATTTACAACTTAAAAATTAAAGCAGATTCTTTCTTGCTTTTGAAAGGAAAATCTTTAGGCTGGAAGCATTCTTTATTCTCCTAGAAATAATGAAGAAAAAAATATGACTTTTTCTCTGATGAGGACTTGTTTTTTGTAGTAGCTTATCGATTTGGTTTGGACATTTTCCTATAAAAGCTCAACATCAAGAATATTTTGGTACACTTAAACCAAGTAATAGTCATGAAAAAAATGAAACTGGACCAGATCTTAAAAATGATAGTTCTTATCAAAAATTTCTGGATGAAAAGCATCCTTTTCAACATATCAATTATGAACCAAGCGACTTGGTAGCGATTCCTTCAGACTTTACCTTTAATAAAGCAAGAAAGTTTCAGCTCAGACAAAAAGCCTGAACCCAATTTGCGGATATGGCGCGGCATTTTCGAAATAACTTCAAAGGCAAGAAAAAGTTAAGCATTACCAGTGCATATAGATCCTTCAAACATCAGCAACAACTCTTGAAATCCTACTGTAAAAGCAAACAGCAATGTGCAGAGCCTGGAAGCAGTGAGCATCAAGCCGGATTAGCATTGGATCTTGGAGTAAATGGAGGAAGAATTGATAAAAAAAGTTTAGAACGATTGCAGGAAAATGCTCATAAACGAGGATTTCATCAGAGCTATCAGAAAGGGAAGGAGATTGATGGAAAGATGGTAGAGCCACGACATTGGAGATATCTCGGAATAGAACTTGCAACTGAACTCTATGAAAAAAAACTGAGCTTTTGAGAACGATTTTACTTGCAATCTACAGAATCAACTGCTTCCAAATTATAGTGACCAAGATTTAATGTCTTGAAAATCTTCGCCAAAATCTCTATACTGAAACCTGATTTTTACTTTATCAGACAAAATAATGACAAATCAAAAGGATGAAAATTTAACAACAGAAGAAACTATCACTCAAGATACTGATTTAGAAAATATGCTTGAAAACGCCAAAAAAGAAGCTGATGAAGCTCAAGCTGATTTTGGACCACTTTTGAATAAAATTAAAGAACTTGAGACTCAACTCCAAGAAAAAGAGGAAATTGCTAGGAATAGTCAGATTGCTTATTTGAACTTAAAAGCAGATTTTGATATTCTCCAAAGACAGACTCAACAAAAAATTGAAACTGCGGATCGCGATGCAGTTCTTAAGGTCGTAAAAGATTTGCTTCCCTTTATTGAAAACCTCAGAAAATCACTCCTTAATCTTTCTGATGAAGCAAAAACTTCTTCTATGGGGCAAGGACTTCAAATGATGTATGACAATCTTTTGAAAAGTTTAGAAAAATTAAAGGTCAGACCGATTGAAGCAATTGGATTAGCTCCTGATGCACAGTTTCACGAACCGGTAAGTATGCAACCTACTGATAATGAAAAGCTGAAAGGGAAAATCATTCAAGAGTTTGAACAAGGATTTGTTTACGAAAATGGTAACGATAAACTTGTCATTACGCCATCAAAAGTCATCATAGGACAGTAACGATCTTTTTACTCTCTTGTCCTGAATGGAAAAATTAACTGCAAAAGTACTCTCAGAACCCTTTCAATATGAAATCCCTAAAATTAAAGGATCCAGATTTATTACAACTCTAATCCCCATCTCTTCTAAAGAGAAAATAGAAGAAAGTTTGCTCAAAATTAGAAAAAACTACTTTGATGCCACCCATAATTGTTATGCTTGGAGATTAGGACTTCAAGGGCAACAAGACCTTTTTTGAAGTTGGAGTATTATTTCTGAACAAGAAAGAGCAAATGATGACGGAGAACCCAGTAATACCGCTGGGAAACCAATATTAAATGTCCTTTCTGGACAGCAGGTTTTTGAAGTATTAGCAGTTGTTACAAGGTATTTTGGAGGGACCTTACTTGGAGTTGGTGGGCTCATTCAGGCCTATACTGAATCCACAAAAGCTGCCATTATCCATGCTCCCTTTTCTCAAAAAGAAATAACAAAAAAACTGACCTTACAGTACAGGTATGATCAGCTTTCTTTGGTTCAATACTTTTATAACAAATATGAAATTCAGGTCATTTCAGAGAACTTTGATACTACAATAACACAAGAAATCAGAGTAAATATTGTTTTTTATGAGAACATGAAAAAAGAGCTTTTAGACAGACAAATTATTTGTTCCTAAACCTAGGATATCTGCTCAATATGCACTCCAATACTTTTCAACTTATTGAGAATATCTGCATACCCTCTAGCAATAATTTCTTCATTAAGAATATGCGTTTCTCCTTGTGCCATAATTCCAGCAAGAACCATCGCACCCCCTCCTCTAAGATCAGTACTAGAAACATAGCCTCCATGTAAATCCGTCTTTCCTATAACAATCGCTTGATGGGGATTCAGAATTTCAACCTTAGCTCCGAGGTTTTCTAGTTCATTCAAATATCAAAAACGCCCTTCATACAAGGTTTCAAATATTTTCGTAATCCCAGTAAATTGACTTGCTAAAGCTCAAAAAATAGACTGAAGATCACTCGGGAAACCAGGGAAAATTCTGACTTCAAGTTTTGTTGCCTTATAATTAGCCTTATTATAAGAATTGACTTTAATCGTATGTTTATCTAATATCTTAAAATTGATTCCAATCTTGTCAGCAACATTATACATTGCAGAAAGATCATCAACATTTACATTTTTGATCACTAATTCAGAATTATCTGCTCCCGCTCCAATCGCAAAGTAGGTTCCTGCCTCAATATAATCACTAATAATCTCAAATTCAGAATTTTGAACCTTCATGGAACTTGGAGAAATAGTAATGGTATGATCAAGTCCCATGGTAATTTTTGCCCCTGCATAATTGAGGAAATCAATGAGATTTTTAACATGAGGTTCGGTAGCTACCTGATATACGGTAATATCATAATCTACTCCCTCCAAAAAAGCAAGATAACTAATCAAGGCTTCAGTTGCTGTTACTGAAAATTCTTGAAGCATAATATTCTTCTTTGGTTTTCCTACAACTTTAAAAGTTTTATGCTCACCATACGTAATTTCAATCCCTGCTTTATAAAGTGCATCATCAAAGGTATCAAGTGGCCTTTTGCCAATTTTACACCCCCCAGAACCAACAAATCTGACTTCTCCAAACTTTTTAAGACCAACAGGAATAAGGAGAATAGAAGCTCTAAATTTCGTAGCAAGCTCAGAAGTAAGATCAAAAAAATTAGTTGAAGTCTGAAATGCCTGTTCAGCGAGCTGTTCCATAGCATGAACATCACTAATATCCGGCTTATTAGTAAGCGGAATCTGATAATCAAGCATATAATTTGCAGCAACAATAGGAAGTGCAGCATTTTTACTTCATGAGATAACAACTTCTCCTTTAAGATTTGGGGAATAAGAAATTTTAAACATTTCTTTACTAATATGATGTAAAATCGCCTTTTACTATAGGATTGTGGATTGCTCTTTCAAGAGAAAAAAAATCTGATAAAAGATTTGCAAATTTTCACTTTACTGACTATACTTATTCTATCGTTAGAGCAAAAAAGTCTAGCGATAAAAATTCTCTTCATCTTACTTTTCATTTATTCTCAAGAGCAAAAACAAAAATAAAACATCGCTTGTTTTAAGCAAAACAGCACTTTAACACTTAAAAATTCTCTCTTGAGGAAAGGTAAGTAATGAAAATTTTTAACCAGTGATAGCACTGGTTTTTTTTGATACTTGAAAAAAAGAATCTGATACGTATAGTATTTTCAGTTTTTTTATCTCTCTGAATACATATGTTCAAAAAAGGAATTCTGACTTTTCTGATGTTTTTTCTCTGTATTGGGACGAGTTTTGCTCAGGAACAAACCTTAAGTTATGAAGATTTTTTAAAACTCTACTTTGGGATCACCACCCATGAAATGCAAATTCCAGAGCAGAAGCCGCTTCTCTTGTATACTAATTTAAAGCCATCAAACCCTCTCTATCAACTTCTCCAAACCGCAGTAGCAAACCAAAAATTTGCGAATATTAAGACTGACTTACCCCTCAAAAGACCTGCCTTAGAGTCTGATTTATCACTTCTCCTCAAATTAAATTATAACCAAGAAATGCAAGCCATAACAGGGAACAGGCTCACACTAGAAGTTTTAAAAAAAGAGCTTCAAAAGCTGATTCTTAAACAAAAAGCAGAAAAAGAAGAAACTACATCAAAGATTTCAGAAAGCATTAAACAATCGGTTGTCAAAGGAATTGTACAGCTCCTTAAAACAAAATTCACAGAGAAAGAAAAACTTGCCAATCTTCCTGATCCAAAATATGATCAACTCTCTGATTTTGTAGCTCAACTCTGAGAAAAATATACTAAATATTATACTCCAGGAGAAGGGAAAGTATTACTTGAAAAACTTCAAAATGAATTTGCTGGAATTGGAGTGTATTTGATACAAGAAGAAAATCAGAATCCCATTGTCGCAGGAGTAATAGAAAATACCCCAGCAGAAAAAGCAGGAATCAAAGTTGGAGATAGCATCATTTCTGTTGGGGGGAAAGCTTTTTCCTCATTTGCGAATCTAGAAACCTTTATTGAAAAACTAAAAGGAGAAAAGTGAACTCCTGTTGCCGTAGAAGTAAAAAGAGGAAATCAGAATTTACATTTTCGGATTAGAAGAGAAAAATTTCAAATTCCACTTATAAAAACAAAAAAAATAGGAACTGCTTGCTATATGAGAATTTCTTCCTTTGATCTTGGAGTAAAAAAGAAATTTGATGAAGAAATAAGGGAACTTTCATCCTGTCAGATGTTTGCATTTGACCTCAGGAATAACCCTTGAGGAGTAGTTGATGAAGTGGTCGGGATCTTAGATGAGTTTCTTCCGCTAAATAGTCCAATTCTCTCCATTATCTCTCAAGATAAAAAAGAAATGCTGACTTCAGAAAAAGAACCGATCTTTAGTGGAGATAAACCTATTGCCATTCTAATTAATGAACAAACTGCAAGTGCTGCGGAGATTTTTGCTGGAGTTCTCAAGCATTATTTCCCAGCGAAAGTCAGTCTTATTGGAGAAAAAAGCTATGGAAAGGGTTCTGTCCAAGAAGTAGTACAATTTCAAGAAGGTTCTGTCCTGAAATATACTATCGCTCTCCGAAATATCGCAGACAAAGAACAGTCAATCAATCATGAAGGTCTCAAACCTGACTTAAGTTTGCATGACGATCCCAAAACTCCTGAAGATGAAGTTTTAAAAAGATTAGGCCTGGAATAAGCTACTCTACTAAAAATAAATCATGTGAAAAATGTAAAGATTCTTAGTTGACATTCACCATAAAAAGATTATTATTGCTGGAGAAAAATAAAAAATATTTTATGATATGAAAAGTTTTAGTGTAATCTTGCTTTCCAATAATTCAATCGAAGTTGGAAAAGTCTCTCATCAAACTAAAGTAGCTAAAGTATTTCATACTGAGAGTATTGATCTACTTGAAAAGTTTTCAAAAGAAAACAAGAATTTGTTACTTCAACTTGAGAAAGCATTCGCCTACTGGGTGTTATGCAAACTTGGTAGATGCAAAGAAGAAAATCAGAGATATGGAAAACTAAAGAGAAAAATTATTTTCTTTTCTGAAAAGCTTTGGAAACAAATTCGTAGTTGCGCAAACAGAGTCGCAAAAAGTATCAAAAAATATCAAAAAACACATTAAACCACAAACCTCTGTTAGTGAATTCATTGGCAGAGGTTTTTTCTATTTTCCTTTGCAATTCCTACTATAATCACTAGTCTTAAATCAGAATTTATCGTTTATATAAAGGTCTTATGCAGAAAAATTTTAATCTCCAAGCTCTTAATACCCTTCAAGTCCCTTGTTCTGCAAAACTATTTACTGAAGTTGAAAGTACCTATCAACTACTTCAACTCCTAGAAACACCAGAATGGAAAAACGAGAAGCATTGGATTCTTTGATGAGGAAGCAACACACTTTTCACTACAGATTTCTTTGATGGTATTATAGTCAAACTTCAGATTAAAGGCATCAAAATTCTGAAAGAAACTGACGAAACAATTGAAGTTCAAGTCGGGGCTGGTGAAATTCGAGATAATTTTGTGAAACATTGTATCGAAAATCAATGGTGAGGAATAGAAAATCTAATTTCAATCCCTGGGAATATAGGAACAAGTGCGGTTTCTAACATCTGAGCTTATGGACAAGAGGCTTGCGAAGCAATTTCTGAAGTAATTGGAGTACATCTTGAAAGCAACACACTTCAAAAATTGAGCAATGAAGAATGTGATTTTGGATATCGTAAGAGTATTTTTAAAACTGAACTCAAAGATCGCTTTATCATTACTCATATTGTTTTTAAATTAAAGAAAATCAGTCAGCACTACGATTTCAACACCCAATATGCTGATATTCAAAAAGCTTTTTCTGAGCAATGAATCGTCTTTGAAACACTTAATCCAGCCAAAAAACTAGAAATGTTAACAACAGTTATTGTTGAAATTAGAAAGAACAAACTGCCTGACTGGAAAACTGTTTGAACTGCTGGAAGTTATTTCAAAAATCCAAAAGTCTGACTTCCTCAATGGGAGAAGCTCCACAAGCAGTTTCCTGATCTCAAAGGCTTCCTTCAAGACGACGAGACTATGAAACTCTCAGCAGGACAACTCATTGAACTTTGTGGATTTAAAGGCCACAAAGAAGGGAAAGTAAAGATTTCTGAACAGCATGCTCTCATTCTCATCAACGAATGAGGGAGTTGAGCTGAAGTAAAAGTTTTTGCTGAAAAAGTACAAAAATCTGTTTTCAAAAAATTTTGAGTCCAAATAGAACCTGAAGTGATTTACTGTGACTAAGACCGGAACTAGAAATTATTCTTCATCATCCTCATCTCCAGAAAAATTAATATCCAAACCATCAAAATCTCCATCTTCATCATCAAAAGACCCATAATAGTCTTCATCTTCATCATATTCTTTTTCCTTAGAAGCTGGTTTACGACCCCTCTTTTTTTTGACTCATTCATTATTCATTTTTTCAATATCATCCTCAATACCAAGCATTTTTTGAAGTCATTGATGTTCTTTTAACTTTTGGATTACTTTTTGTTCAATTTGCCTTACCCTTTCTCTCGTTACATCAAACTCCTCTCCTACCTGTTCAAGAGTAAATTTTGGACCGTCAATTCCATATCTCATCTTCACGATTTTTGCTTCTCTATCATCTAACATTCCAAGAATCATATCTAGATTATTTCTCAAAGCGGATCTTTCTGCGATTTGATCAGGTCTAAGAGTATTTCCATCCTCTAGGAGATCAGCAAGGGTATCTCTTCCTTCATCTCCTACTTCTCTATCAAGTGAAACATTTCCAAAAATCACTTCTTCAAGTTTTTTAATTTTCTTAATCGGAAAACCAAGTTTCTGTCAGATTTCTTTACTAGTTGGCTCACGACCAAGCTTTTGGAAAAGGAGTTGATAAGCTTTATTATAGGAATTCATCTCATCAATCAAATGCACAGGAATCCTCACATGCTTACTCATATCAGCGATCGCTTTGGTAATAGACTGTTTAATCCACCAGGTTGCATAGGTAGAAAACTTAAATTCCTTGTCCGGATCAAATTTTTCAATCGCCTTGATTAATCCGATATTCCCCTCTTGAATCAAATCAGAAAAAGTGAGACGAGAACCGAAGAATCTCTTAGCAATAGAAATCACGAGTCTAAGATTGGACTCAATCAGCTTTTTTTTGGCTTCTTCATCCCCCTTTTTGATCTTTCTGGCAATTTCTTTCTCCTCTTCATAGTTAAGAAGTGGTATTTTTGAAATATCGTTAAAATAAAGTTTAATAAAATCTTTATACTGACTATCCACTAAGGTATCCGTATTTCCATAAAGACTTACTTTTCAGAGTTTTGATTCTTTTTTAGTTGCTTCCTGCTCTTTCTCTAAAGCCTCTTCAATCGTCAAAATCTTAATTCCCAGTTTATCTGCAAGATCATAAAACTTTTCAAGCAACTTAATATTCCCATCCATATCATCAATTTCAGAGATAACATCTTCCTCCTCTATGGTTCCCTTATTCGCACCTTTCTCAAGAAGCTCTTGAAGACCCTCATTAAGCTCACTAATATCATCTTGAAGTTTTTCCCAAAGCTGTTTTTTTATTGTATCCATTTGAATTACTAGCTTTACATATATAAAGTTGCTCTATCTTAGAAAAAGTTTCTATTTTTTGACAAATCATCAAAAATATATATAATATTCATTGTGTAGTAGAACCTTGTAAGTGGAATGACCTAATTGTAGGATATTCCGCGAACGGAAAACAGACTCCCTTGAAGAGTTCTGTTTTTTGTTTTTATTTTAGAAGTGGAAGTTTGATAATATAAGTTTCCTTACTTTGACTCCTACAACTAATTGGTTTAAAAACCTTAATATTTTTTCCTCAAAATCTCTTTTTCATCTTTGCTACAAACTCTTCAAACCCAGGACCCATAAAAACTTTTATCACAAAAGAGCCATTCTCATCCAAAAGCTGATCATAAATCCAATACGTCTGCTCTAGTAAATCTATTGCTCTCATTGCATCAATATCCTTAAGTCCAATAGTATTTGGAGCCATATCTGACTGAATAAAATCAAATTTTTCAATCTGATGATGATCCAAAATAGCCTTAACTTCCTCTCTTTGTGTAACATCCTGAACATAGGTTCTCAAACCAGGAAGATGTAAATCAACCTCTTTAAGATCAAAACCAATAACACTATAGTCCTTTACATTAATTTTTTTAAGTTGACCAATCGTATATTGAAGCCAACTTCACGGTGCACAACCAATATCTAATACTCTTTTAGTCGTTTTCCTAATCAAAAAAAACTTCTCTTGAATTTCTTCAAGCTTGAAGGCACTTCTAGCTTTATATCATTCTTTTTTTGCTTTTTTGAAATAGAAATCGTAAGGATTATACATAAAGGGAATTTAAGAAATGAAAAATTGATTAATTATTTATTTTATCGCACACTATAAGCAGTAGGATCTCCTTAAATAAGGGAAAGTTAGGATACCATTTCATATTAGATTTCTCTACTATTCCTTATCAAGGAGATTCTTCTGTAAATATTTTATCTTACTTCACTGCGATAATTTTTACATTTTTTCTTCCACTTTCATGTCTCATTTTAGCGGTTTCTCCTGCCTTTTTACCTCTAATAGCTTGTCCAAGAGGAGATTCAAAAGAAATAAGTAAACCATCCTCTATCCCAACTTCTCCCGTTCCAACAATCTGAACCTCATATTCTTTATCATCATCCTCAATCTTCACTACAACAGTCGTTCCTACATCAACAGTTTTATCTGTTTTTTTAGTTTCTTTTTCCTTTTCAATAATCTCTACATCACTGATCAAATTCTGAATCTCAACAATTCTAGAATTGATAAAGTCTTTATCTTCCATTGCAGACTTATATTCAAAGTTTTCTGAAAGATCTCACATCGCCTTTGCTTCTGCTAATCTTTCCAAAACTGCAGGCAACTGCTCCTGCTTCAAATCCTGAAGTTCTGCAATAAGTTTTTCATATCCCTCTCTCGTAAGAAAGTTTTTACTTGCCATATTTCTTCTACGATAAAAATAAAAAATCAGATTTTTTTTGGATATTTTAATCTGCCCAAAAAACTATCTACTTAAGAACCCCCAGAATCCAAGCACTTTTCTCTTCCACTTATCAAAAGCGTGAGTTATTAAATCAGATGCCACCTTAAAACCTTTATGATTCTCTACTACAAATCTTTCTCCATTATAATTGAAAACAAAATCCGCTTCATAAAGTCAGCTTTTATTCTTTATGATTGTATAGTCAATAATTACTTTAGCATCAATATTTTTTGCATAAATTTTCTTCAAAATTGTTTGCCCTTTATTTGCAATCTGGTGATCTACAGCTTTCTTAAGTTCAGCTTCCATTACTTCGGAAACATTTACAAACTTAAACTTAATGTCACTTACCTGCAAGAGTTCTGTTGTCATCGTGGTATACAATAGAATATAAAATCACTTCCTTTTACTGAAATCGAGACAAAATGCAAGCCTTGCTCAAAAATTTTCGCATTAGATAAACATAAAGAGAAAATCTGACTTTTATTTTCTAGTCTTCTTCAAAAAAGCAATCAAAAAACTGATCCAAAAAGATACTATTCCTCCCAAAAGATAAAAAGTAACAAATAAAGCCTCAAAAAAACAGTCCTGACTTTTACAAATCCCCTCATTATACAAAGAATTGAAAAAAGCTCTATCTAAAATCCAAGATAGTAAGGAAGAAATATCCCAATAAATCATTAATACATAAGCTCACAACATCCCTACAATAAGTAAGGTCAAAAGTAGTAAAACTATCATAAATAAACCTGATTCCTTTTTTGAAAGAGCAAAAAAATTTGAAACATTCCAGTACCCCATAATGAGAAGCAGGAAAAAATAGATTGGTAATAAGATTCTAAAATCTCCTCATCAAGTAAACAGTTGCCCGAGGAAATATCGTCCTCAAAACAAAAAAAGAAGAAAAGAACCCCCTATTCCTCGTTTTTTTTGATTGAATATTTTTGACATTACTGATTTTTAAAAACTAGAATCAGATTTTTACCCTAATTTCTTCAAAAAATCCTGCTGAATAGAACGATACTTTTTCTCTTCTTTAATCATCAAATAACTTTTTCTGATCAGTTCCCTAATATCTTCATAATACAAAAGTCAGAGCACCTGCTGAATATCAGCCCATTTATAAATTCCGATATAGCCCTCACCATCGGTGATCTGAATCGCCATAGGATCTCCTGTATATTTCATCAAAAAGTAAGTTACATCCTTATCTAAATGTCCCTTTTTCGTTTCTGAACTTCTCAAAGAGGTCATTCAAACTTTTTGTTTTAAGATCAAATGATCAATCGGGATCCCACATTCTTCAGAAACCTCTCTCAAAGCAGCTTCCTCAACCTTTTCTCCTGATTGGATTTTTCACTTAGGAGAAACCCATTCTATTTTCCCAGAAAGCGCATGCCTTTTGATAAGCAAGTACCTTGGTTCTCCATCTGAAGCAATATAATATACGATTCCACCTGCACTTTGAACAATTCCTGTCATTTCTATACAATCAAAATAAAAAGTCTGACTTTACGCTATAAGTTTTTCTACAATTCCTGCAAAGAAATTTGCAATAACATTTTCTCCTTTCTGAGGTTTGATACTAGCTATAGCTTCGTAACTTGTCAACCTGCCTTGATTTGCCATTTCAGAGCTCTCAGGAAATTGCTGCTGAATCTGAGCATACAGCTGAGGGTTTTTGGCAGTAATAGTACTCTTTAAATTTACAAACAAACGACGTGAATCTTCTAAAATAGCGAGCTCTGATTCAATTTTTTCCACATCAACAAGAAATTTGTCCTGATTACGACCATCTAAAGCCTGGACTTTCTGTTCCAGATTTAACAAAGAAAGCTGAGTTTCCATTTCTTTTTTGAGTTCTTGGACTCCAGACTTTATAGACTGATCAAGCTTTTTAAGCTCATCAATACGTACCTGAAAAGCCTCTTTCTGTTGTTGCTGTTCAAGATTAAGCAACTTCTCGGATCAAAATTCTGATTTTTGCTCTTTTTCTAGTACCATACTAATGAGCTAAAGATTCTAAAACTTTTTTGAGGATTGCAATATTCTTTTTATAATTGACTCTGAGTGGTCAAACGATAGAAAGCACCGCATCATAACCATCAAAATCCACTTTCACATAGACACATGAAATCAGCGTTTCTTGATCATTTACGAAAGTATAGTAGACCTCTTTATTTTTGAGAATTTTCTTGTCAATGAAAGCAACGATTTTTTTCTCCTCAATAAAGCGAATAATCGTCCTCGTCGCCGAATATTCATCAATCATATCATCACGAAGCAGATTATTGATCCCGAGGTAATAATACTCATCATTCCTAATAAATCCAACAACTACCCCATCAGAAACCTCTCCCAAAGCTTTAACCAGACTTTTGAGTCCTTTTCTCGCAGTATCAAGCTGAAAATCAACTTCTTCAGGTTGCTCTGCAAGTGCTGTATCCAAATATGCAGAAAGCCCTTGTAACGTCGGCATTCTCCCTGAAGAGTTGTAAGGTTGATAGACCATACCTTGTTTTTCTAGAGCATTGAGGTATTTTCTCAGGGTTGAAGGTGCATAATCGACCGCTTCTAAAGAATTAAGAAATTTAGAACCTACTGGTTCACCTTTATCGAGATAGCAATCTATCACAGTATCTAACAGAGCAAGAAGTTTAGTATTTTCAGACATCATAATCAATAAAGGAATAAGAAATGAGAACTATCACAACAAATTAAAAAATCAGAAGATTTAACTTTATTTATTTTTTTAAAATATGAAATAAAGCTTCACGATAAGAAGTATACCTTCTATTATTTTCAATTCTCAAAAAACGAAAGAGTTTATTTATATAATTTCTCCCTAACATTCTTGAACCAATAAACAAAAAGATCATTCCATTAATAAATGGAATATAAAAAAAGATAAGTCCAATAATTAAGAAAAAAATAGCGAGTGGAATTTTAATAAAACTTGATAAATTATCAAGCCTTTCCAATCTAGCCTGAATCCAAAATTTCACCTTATGAAGAAGGTGGACGAATTTTTGAGGCGCCTTCTCTAAAACCATGTATTTTATAATAAAGCAAAAAAATCGACTAAAGTATAAAAAAGAAGATCCACATTTCAAGAGAAAGATTTTCTTAGAAAAAGATCTATTTTTAGAAGTTAAGCTAAAATAAGCTAAAATACACCAATAAATCATCCTACTTAAATCGAGCTTTCACAATTCTGATATTAAAATGGAAGGTCTTTACTTCTTCAAACTCCATGTATTCTCAAAATTCTTTTCTGAGGATTTCTACCTGCCAGGTCATCATCTCTAGGAACATTACCAGACTTTTTACTTCCTGCTTGATGCCTTGAAGCTGGGAAAACATCTTTCTATATAAATCCAAACCATCATCTCCTCCTACAAAAGCAATTTTTGGTTCCCGTTTCTGCACATTACTTGGTGCATTTTCTTCAAAGGTTTTATCAGGGATATAGGGCAAATTAGCGGTAAGGATCAGATTTTTATTTTTTATAATCTCTTGATAACTCTCTAAAAAAGCACATAAATCTGACTGCAACATCCTCATATCATACTTGGAAGCATCAATCAAGGCATCATAATTTTGCTTGGCAACGAGGAGTGCTTCTGCAGAAATATCAGCAAAAAACACCTCACGAAATTTATCACTATTCTGCAAAAGTACTGAACACCCCAGCACTCATGATCCTGTTCAAATATCAAGCAAAATATTGTCTGTATCATGATTTTCCTGCATCGCTTCTGTGATTGCAGTGATCATATATTCCGTTTCAGGTCTTGGAACGAGCGTATTTTCATTTACTATAAATTTCACTCCAAAAAATTCCACAAAGCCAAGTAAGTATTCAAGCGGTTTATCTTCCTCTTCATACGCACGATAATCTGCTCTAATACGTTGCTCTATTTCAGGAGAAAGTTCCTGCTGAGCATTGGTTCGCAAGTCGGTTCTCGTTGTATTGAGATAGTGGCAAAGGAGTTTTTCAAGGACAAATTTCTTTTTGAAAGCAGTGTCTTGGATGAGCATTTGGAGTTGCATTTTGGATTGTTTTCTTAACTAAAATCCTTAGAAGTATACGAAAGCTCTTGAAGTTTACAAGGTTTTAGTTGAGGAAGAGGGATGAAAGTAAGTTTCAAAAAAGTAAAAACAGAACATACAATTCTTTCTGAATTTATTCCCTTTTTGATTCATTTAGAAAGAGAAGCTTGTATCCAAAGGATAATTCCATGAAGGATTCATAGACAGCAAAAAGGATCGTCAGAACTAAGATTCTCTGTTTCTATCCCCACAGCAACAGGACGAAAAGCAAAAATGTCCAAGGGATCTACAAGTCAAGAACTCTTCATCATCACCACAACTCAAGATCCAACATTCAAAGAGCAACTGCTAAATTTACGAGAAACTTTTATTTCCGAATAAACAAGGTGCAAATTCTCTGACTTCTGATTAGTCTTTTGATGCTTATTTGGTTTTGGAGCTGGTTCCTGAATCAGGTTTTTTCTTGTTTATCTACAGAAAAAATTTCTAAGTGGATACTTGTTTTACGAGGTGGAGTGCTTGTTTTAGTCCTCTTTGGATATGAAAGATTACTCCCGCTCTTAGGACTTGATCATTCGCTTCTCTTTTTACGTGAAAACATCACACTCTGATCGACAGCAAATTTTTTGGTCTACAGTTTACTGATTGTCATAGGGATAACGTTCATTTTTAAGCAGATAAAAAACAAAAAAATCTGGATTCAGATTTTGGTTGCAGTTTTAACGCTTATGATCCTTTCTTTTATTGGAACAACACTTAGCTCCTCTACCCTTATTCTCTATACTTTACTTGCAGCCTCTGTAGAAGAATTTTTCAAGTTCACGCTCGGACATAATCAGTCAGAATCCTCAAAAAAAATAAATCCTTCTAGCTTACTCCTTTTCTCGCTTTTAATTGGTTTTTCTTTTAGTATCGCAGAAAATCTGCTTGCATTTCTACTTCAGCTAGTCCAATGAAGCTCAATCACAACGGGGATGCTCATATGAAGAGGACTTGTAACTGCATTCATTCATATCGTAGCAACAGGAAGTATTGCTTTTATTATCATGAAATACAGAAATATTGGCCTTTTTTGGAGATATATCTTTGCACTCCTCCTAGGATTTTCTATTCATAGTATTTATAATCTTTCACTTGAAGCAGGACTTTCTTTTGTGAGTATTCTGCTCGCAGTAGCTGGAGGAATCGCACTAAGCTATCTGATTTTTCATCTTGATGAACTGTATGAATAAAATTAAAAGAATACTATCCTAGTAGTCCTCTATTGATAAGCTCTCTTTTAATATAATCAGGGTTATTTGCTGCTTCTAATGCTTGATCAATACCGATCATCCCTTTCTCTATAAGAATCAAAAGACTCTCCTCCATCAGCTGCATTCCAGAAACTCTATTGGTATACATCACACTTTTGAGCTGATTGAGCTTATTTTCTCTGATAACATTTGCTACCGCAGTAGTATTTAGGAGTACTTCCTGTGCAAGAGTCAATCATGGCTTATCAACTCTTTTTAGGAGTTTTTGAACAACGATTGCTGACATGTTTTCTGCAAGTTGCGTTCTGATATGGTTCTGTTCATCAGAGGTAAAAGATCCAATAATCTTATTCAATGCCTGCTCTGCTGATCTTGCATGTACTGTCGTCAAAACCAGATGCCCTGTTTCAGAGAGCAAAATCGCCTGCCTAATTCCCTCTAAGTCTCTAATTTCCCCAAAGAGAATCACATCAGGCCTCTGTCTCAGAGCATACTTCATCGCATTAGAAAAAGAAGAAACATCTTTTCAGAGTTCTTTTTGATCAATAATACTTTCTTTTGGATCAAAAACATATTCAATTGGATCTTCAATCGTCAAGATATGCTTTTTTTTATGCTGATTAATTTCCTCAATCATCGCTGCTAAAGTCGTTGATTTACCTGACCCAGTTGGACCTGCAAGGAAAATAATTCCATTTTCTCTATAAGCAAGCTCTTTGAAAATTGGAGGCAAATTCAAACTTTTGAGATCAGGGATTTCTTTTCTCAGGAGCCTAGAAACGATCATAATATGTCCTCTTTGACGAGAAATATTTACTCTATATCTCCTATCCTGATAACCTACTCAGAGGTCCAGACTTCCATTTTTTTCAAAATACTCCAAGCCTGTCTTATTCATCAGTGTAAGTGCAATCTTATTGAGCTTATCATCATCAAGTTTTTCGAGCTCATCTTGTCTGTAAACTTCCTCCATGATCCTGAGAGCAGGAGGTTCATTATAAGTCAAATACATATCAGAAGCATTTTTCTGAAGCATCAAATCATTAAGAAACTCAACATATTTTACAGGATCGCTAAATTTCATAGATTCAAGAAAAAAATAAAAAACCGACTAATTCAAGTATACAAGTTTCTACCACAAAGTCAAAAAAAACACAAAAAAAATCTGACTCCAGTATTCTGAAATCAGATTTCTATAATTTAGCAAGGAAGAAAATCCTAAGTAAAATATCCTCCTAGAAAAAGAGCCTCTGTTCTGAATGCTATATGCGATATAAAATACATATACACATCCTCATGATAAGGACGCATATCAGAAGAAGCTAAAATATATATTAAAATTTTAGTTTCCTCTTCTGTTAGCTCCACAAAGCCATCTTCAGTTTGGTCTAGTTGAATAACAAATTCTTGATATCCCTCTAAAAGAGGGAGAGAAAGTGCCCTTTCAAATCTTTTTAGAAGGAGTTCTTTCTTCTCTTTACTTGTAGATTCCCATCTCTTATTTACTTTTTCGTAAAAATCGAGATCGGAAACAAACAGATGTAAATTTTTCTGATCTACACCAATACCTGAATCTTCCAAAAATTTTTTGGCAAGTTTATATTTTTCTTTTTCCATAGTTATTTATTTTTTTGTCTTTTCATTAAAAAAAAGACTGATTAATATTTATTTTTTTATCACACAAATACTATAATTATTTCTTATTTTATATTAACTCCATAAAAATAAAAAAAATCTGACCTCAGAATCTGAAGTCAGTTTTTCAATTAAAATTATGCAAACTTAAATTCAAACCTCATGTTTTCACAAGGAATCCATGAAGATTCTAATTTTACATTCGTCCTTAATTGTAAATGGATAAGGAGAAAATGATTAATAATTCCCCTGTAGGGATTATATGGAATATAATCCTTATTTTTATAGGCGAGTTTAGTTTCAAATCTATCTAATAACTCGTCTCTATAAGTACAAGTCCAATATCCTTCAGGAAGCTCTAAAGCAAATGCTTCTTCAAGAATTTCTAAAACATGGGTCCTTTGATTGTTTTCAAGCCTTTTCCATGTATAATTTACATACCTATCAACGGCAATCGAAACAGAAGATAGAGAAGGGAAACCTCTACGAAACTCTCGTATACCGATTTCCGCTAAAAATTTTTCTGCTTTGTTAAGTTTTTTTTTCATAATAAATTTTCTTTTTTTATCTTATGATTGTTTTTTTAATTTCTTTATCTCACACATTCTATATAAACATTTCTAATAAAATGTCAATTGTATTTAATAAAAAATCTGACCATAGAATCTTAGATCAGATTTTTAAATTTTTGGAACCGTAATTCTAGATGAGCATAGGCAAGTTTTCGAAAAAAATTACTATACTCAACATAATAACGATAATAATAAGGAGATATAAGAACAGTTTCAAACTTATTAAGTTCAAACAATTCATCATGAATTCTCACAGATCGTCTAATATTGACGAGCTTAGAAGAATTCAAAACCTCTTCTAATACACGAAGTACCAAGTATTGCTTTGGTTGAACTTTCTGCCACTCTTCGTTAGCCCTTTTTATAGGTTTTAGATTTAAGCAAGAAAATTCATCACAAAATCCTTGAATTCCTGATTCTTTCAGGAACTCCTGAGCTAATTTAAAATTTTCTTTCATAATTTTCATTTTATGTCCTTTCTTATGAAAGGAAGGTTAATATTTATTTTTATAATTGCGCAGCGAATATAGTTATTCTACTACTAAATGTCAAGCATTTTATAAATAATCAAGGGAAAGAAAAATTTATAGATCAGAATTACCTTTTATACCTTAACTACCCTACACTTCCTTCCATTTCAATTTCTATCAAGCGATTCAGTTCCCCTGCATATTCAAGGGGAAGCTGCTTCACCACGCTAGAAACGAAGCCATTTACCAAGAGCGACATTGCTTTTTCCGCATCCATTCCCCTACTCATAAGATAAAAAAGCTGAAATTCATCCACTTTCCCAGCAGAAGCCTCGTGAGAAACCAAAGCCGAAGCATTATCACATTCAATTACAGGAATCGTCTTACTCACCGATTCTTCATCTAAAATTAAAGCATCACAATTAACGCTACATACCGCATTTTCGGCATTTTGTCAGATTTTTACCAGTCCTCTATAGGTATTGATTCCCCCTTGGAGAGAAAGGGATTTGGAAACGATGGTTGAGCTGGTGTTTTTTCCGAGGTGAATGACTTTTGCTCCGACATCTTGATGCTGCCCTTTAGAAGCCATAACGACTGAAAGATTGTCAGCTTTTGAACCTTCTCCCTTAAGGACGGAACAAGGATAGAGCATGGTCGCTCCAGAACCGAGATTTCCACCGATTCGCTCCATTAGACCAAAATCCTGAACGAGAGCCCTTTTGGTATTGAGGTTGTAGGTGTTAGTGGACCAGTTTTCAACTGATGAATATCTCATTTTCGCCTCCTTACCAACGAAAATCTCTACGCATCACGCATGCAAAGAAAGCTGGTTATACTTGGGAGCCGAACATCACTCAATATACTGGGCTTCCGCCTCATCTTCCACGATAATCAGCGTATGTTCAAACTGCCCTCCAGCGAGCGTATTCATACGGAAATAGGCTTGCAAAGGCTGAGTCAGCTTTACCCCTTTGGGAACATAGACGAAACTCCCCCCACTCCAAACCGCACCGTGCAAAGCAGCAAATTTGTGATCAGTCGGAGGAACGAGCTTCATAAAGTACTTTTGGACAAGCTCAGGGTAGGATTTGAGGGCATGGCTCATATCTTCAAAGATGATCCCCTGCTTTGCTCGGACTTCCTTGATCTTGTGATACACCGCGGTAGAATCAAACTGCCCTCCTGCTCCTGCAAGGTATTTTTGTTCGGCTTCAGGGATTCCAAGTTTCTGAAAGGTAGACTTGATCTCATCTGGCACTTGTTCTCGGTCATTCACATAGGTTTTGGATCAGGTTTTTGGTTTTGCATAGTAGACCAAAGCATCAAAATTCAGATCAGAAATCTCAGGTCAAAAGCTTGGCATTGGAAGTTTATGAAAAACCTCAAGCGATTTCAGCCTCAGCTCTAGCATTCGCTCTGGTTCTTGGAGGTCAGCGGAGATTTTCCTGACAGTTTGCTCAGTTAAACCTTGGAGATACAGATCATATTCTACTTGATTTGCAGTATCTAAGTTCATTATTTCAGCAGATAAATAAAGCTAGCTTGAAGTGTAAGGAAAAGCAAAAGATTCTCAATCTGATTTTTATTCCTCTCTAAAAAAAAGGAAAAATTGACAATTGAAATGAAGGTGAATATAATAAGTAAAACTTTATCTAATAATCGACTAAAGTATGAAAAATTCCGAAACACCATTATATTCAGAAGAAAAACAAGAGCATCTTATTAGACAAGAAGTCTTAGGAAAAACTAAGGAGAATCTGACACAAGCATTAAATGCTGAATCATACCAAGAAGATGAAATTAAGAGAATTTATGGTCTTGAGGATAATTTCGTTTCTCCTTGAGATAAGCAACTTGCAAAAGAACAAAATAAACCTGAGAATCTGATAGCATTGAGTGAATATTTTCTAAAACATCCAGAATATGATGAAAATCTTACCTTAAAGCATATTACGAAACTTCCTAGAGGGTTCCATTTCCCAAAAAACCTCAAAGGAAAGCTCTCACTGCCGAATCTAGTTACTCTATCAGAAGATATAAAGATTCCGACCTGAGTAATAGAACTTTATCTTCCAGAATTAAAAAAATACCCAAACAATAACATTTTCCCGGAAAATTTAGAAAAATTAACCATTGGAATAGAAGAACTCCTAGATAATTCTCCGTTACCAAGTAAACTAAAAAAATTAAAAATTGATCAGCTAAAATCACGACCAGAAAATATGTCCTTACCAGAGTGATTAGAATTTTTATCTTGTTTTAACATACCATCTCGACCTAAATCTGTAGCTTTCCCTGAAACAATAAAATTTTTCTATAGTAATCTTTCTGAAATTGAGGGGGGATTCGTATTCCCTAAAGAAATGCATGCATTGGAACTCCCGAATTTAAGATCAATACAAAATATCACACTACCTGAAGAAATTGCAGGAACTTGCTTTTTAGACAATATTGAAATCTTCACTGAAAATACTAGAATTCCAAAAGGAGGGGCCTTCCGTTTTGCAGGGCTAAAAAAGATTGAAAAAAATGTGGTATTCCTTGGGGAAATTGATCGCCTTTGAGTACAAAACTTGGAATCATACGAATGAGAAATATCAGAATTACCTATAATCTCTCAAATTTTCCTTCCTAAACAAAATTCTTCTTATTGATACCCCAAAAACTCAACTATTAGCTCATTAGCAGATTATCTTGAAAACAAAGGAAGCAAAATAACATGGTGGAAATAATAAACACATAATCTAAAAAGACCAAGAGTAATATAACTTAGATATATTGCTTCAATTTCCATCCACCAATAATCGCTGCAGTCTCCATTCTCAAAACTTGTTCTCCCAGAAAATCGATCTGAAACTCCTCTGGAAATTGAGAGTAATCCTTTTCAGTCAATCATCACTCTGGACCGATCACTCACAAAAGTGGTAAGTCTGATTTTTTATTTTCAAGTTTTTGCTTATGATTAGGCAAATCAAAAACCACAAACTGCCAATTTTCGTGTAATGGTTTTATATCTGATAGCAAAGTAAGTTTCGGAAGAACCCAAGACCAAGATTGTTCTGTTGCTTCTTTTATGATTTTTTGAAGTCTTTGTTCTTTATTTGGATTTAAAGCTTTTATTACCGATCTTTCACTTGCCCAAAGGAAAATTTCCTCAACTCCAATCTCAGTAAGCTTCTGAACGATAAGTTCAAGTTTTTCTTGTTTATTTGGGAGAGCAATCAGCATTCAGACTTTTTGTTTTTTGAGTGGAATTGGTAAAATTTCAAGGATATTCGAGGTAATAAGCTGATCTGTCCAAGACTGCAAAGACAAATGATACCTTTCTTTTGGAGAGGGAGATTGAACAAAAAACTCATACCCTGCTTGAGCCCTTAGAACCTTTCTTAACTGATTGAGAAGATCAGGATTTTCTTTGATGATAAGCTGATTTCAAGATACTTGAAAATTTGAACAAATGAAAAGCTGCATTAGAAAAAGATAATATAAACTCTATTTAGGCTATGATTTCTCTCTTTTTTTTCAAGAGAAAAAGAGCTAGCATTCTTAGAAAGGAAACATTCCAAGCCCTAGCTCTTATTATATTTTAGAGAGAAATATAAAAAGTCTCTCCAACAAGCTCTTCTTTCTTCTTAGTAAAGAAAGTTATTTGATATTTTCTTCTAAAGAGAGAAATTCTCTTAAAGACAATCTTCTCAATCCTCGAATGAAATGGAGAAACAAATAGCTCAGCATTCCAATAGCGGAAGGACTGATTTTTAGCTATTTTACGACAGAAATCTTGGATTTCAATGTCGTTCATATCCAGTCCTTTAGAAAAAGGACTCAGAAGTTTTGTTAAAAAAACAAACCTTCTATGTTTTCTTTGATCACCAGAAAAAACAATTTTTTCAATAATGTATAACATATTTTTTTGTTTTTAAGTTACGTTCACAAGTATAAGTATTTCCAATGTAATGTCAATACATTAAAAAAAGAGAAACTTTTATTTCTCTTCTTTTATAGGTAAAAAAACAGATTTTCTATTTTTTGATGATTGCCTCAATAGCTGCAAAAAGCCCTTCATCTTTATCATTTACGATAATATAGAGTTCATCTCCTGGAGTACCTGCATGAAAGCTCACCGCAGCTTGATTGAGAAAATAGATCTTTCCGTCATCCGTATTTGCGGTAAATTTATTATCATCAGTTTTTGAAAGAATTGCTCTTAGATGCTTTCTTTCAGCTGGTTTGATAAGTTTAAAAAGCATTTTTCCATCAGGAAGGATTTTTAGCTTCATAACATCTCCTGGAATGAGCTTACTTTTACTTGAATAATTCATCGGAACTGGATATTTCTTTTGATCTGCTCCTACCATATAGTATCCATCAAAGATTCCTTCTACCACTTCTACGTCTTCATCTTTGTAGGATTTAAGCTCTTCTGGATTGGTAGCTCTTACTTCTTCCAAGTAAGCTGAAAGGGATTCTGGATTTTCAGGATCAAAAGATGAAAGCTGATCCAAAGTCAGTTTTGCTCTTTTTAGTTGGAGTTCAGCGGTAATTACTGCATTTTGAGCAAATTGAAGAAGTTGTTGATAATTTTTCATCAACGCTTCATTTGTTTTTGTTTTTGCCATTCGCTATTTGTTAAGAGAATAAAAATTACAATGTCATTATAATATTTTTTGTCAAGAATGCAAACTTTTTAGAACCTTTTATTTTCATCAGTTATAAACTATATTATTTAATAATATGAAACCCTTGTCATAAAAATCAATTGTAGTTAATATACAAATAACTACACTTCACCTCGCTTTAATTTCAAAAAATGATATGCAAAAAGCAAAAACCGCAATCCGTTTTGCACTCTTCTGAGCTGGACTTCTCGCATTAACTAAATTTATTTTTGGGATTATCAGCTGAAGTATGGTTCTTATTGCATCAGCAATAGATTCTCTATTAGATTTCATAGTATCAATTTTCAATCTTTTTGCACTAAAAAAAGCAGAAAAACCAGCAGACGAAGATCACAATTATGGACATGGAAAAATTGAAGCACTAGCAGCATTATTTGAAGGGCTTTTAATTGGGATTTCATGAGGATATATTATCTTTTCATCGGTTGAAAAACTGATTTTCTGAGTCCAAATTGAATATCTTGGATATGGAATTCTTGCAATGGGGATTTCATTATTTATCACCTGAATAATTGTCTTTATCTTACAGGAAACAACTAAAAGTACAAAAAGCTTGATCGTAAAATCAGATTTAATGCATTATAAAATGGATTTTTTAAGCAATGCTGGAGTAATTTTAGCTCTAGTTGTTGTGAAATTTACAGATTTGACATGGATTGATCCTCTTATCGCAATAGGAATTGCTATCTATATTCTCCGATGATGTAGAGGAATTATCAAAGATGGGATTGACCTTTTAATGGATAAAAGCCTTGGAAAAGATGAAGAAATCTGAGAACTTATCCTTGCTCATCCTGCAGTTTCTAGTTTTCACAAACTCAAAACTCACCAATCTGGAGGGAAGGTTTTCATCAGTTTTCATATGGTATTTAAAGATGAGAATATTCGTCTAAAAGATGCACATATTGTTAGTCGTGAAATAGAAATGAAACTGAAAAAGCATTTCAAAAGAGCAAGTATTCTGATTAGGCTTGATCCCTTTGATGATCATTAGGTAATATGAACTTTCTTTTTTTCTTGCATTTAGAAAATTTTTTCATATAGTAGTTTGTAATGCAAGGTAGTATATTTATATCAAAAACGAATGCTGATGTATGATACCGATAATATTGCAATTCAGATGAGAAAAGGGATTTTAGAATATCTCATCCTCCTGATTATTAGTAAAGGCGAGGTCTATGCTTCAGATATTATTAGTGGACTGCAAAAATACGATCTCCTGATCGTAGAAGGAACACTCTATCCCCTGCTCTCTCGCCTCAAAAAAGATCAGCTTTTGACCTATTCTTGGGTAGAATCTATGAGCTGACCTCCGAGAAAATACTACAAACTAACTCCTTCTGGCAAACAAGTGATGAAAAAAATGGAACAAACTCGAAATCAACTCAATACCGCCATCCTATGAATCCAGAATCTGTAAATATAGGGCGATGTTCTAATAACAAAACTAACGGTCATTCTGAACTTTACACTGTAAACTCTTTTACTTTCCTAATTTTAACCGCAATGAAAACACTAAATCTGAATGAAAAGTCATTCCAACTTGAAAATGATGTTTTCAAATTTCTCCACGATTATATAGAGAGGATCAATGATTTCGTAGCCAAAAATCAGATTGATACTGATCTTCATCAAGACATTTTGCAAAGACTCGCCGATAAATTAAGCGAAAAAGAAAATAAAAAAGGCTGAATCACGCAAAAGATCGCCATCCAAATCGTGAACGACCTTTGAGAACCAGAAGAAATCTTTGCTGAAGAAGAATTTTCCTCTTCTAATGCAGTAAATAGTCCAAATGCCTGAAAAGATGAACTAGAGAAAGAAAAAGCTAAAACTTTCTACGAGAAACTCCAAAAAAGCCACCGGAGCAGACCACAAGAAACAGCAATTTTCCTCTGAGTTTGCGGAATGTTTGGACAAGGAACAGGATGGAATGTGCGATTTTGGAGAGGAATGACCTTATTTGCAAGTTATGTATTTCTCGCAAGCGAAATGGGAATTCTCTTTTTCTGGGGAGTTATAGCTTATATTTTGCTTGCTCTTATCTTTCCGATCAAAGAGAAAAACTACGGGGAAAGATCAGTTTTTTCTTACTTTTTGACTCAAATTTGGGATCTAACGCTCATCTTCACAAATAGTATAAAATTCTGATTCAAAAGTGTGAAACGAATCTTGGGTAGAGCGATTCCGAATATATTAAAACGATTATCAACATTATTTTGACCTTTTTGGAATTTCGTAAAAATCTGTTTCCTCCTCTTACGGAGTGCTTTTCTAACCCTTGTTCTTGGAATACTTGGAATCCTGCTCTACTACCTACGAAATTGATATGTATGGAATAATGTAGAGATGACGTCAATTTTTCCAGCAATAACTTCATGGGGAGTGGCTCTTGGATTTTTATCAGCTTTATTGCTTTTGCTCGGAAGTATCGGAACTTTATTTAAGAAAAAACTAATGAATACTGCGAGTTTAATTGCTGCGATCGTAAGTGGAATTTTTGCAATGATTATCGCAGGAATTACGGGAATTAATGTCTTTTATACCTTTCACAATAGTCAAAAAGAGATTTTAAACAAGGAACTAATAATTCCGCTTCCTGATGATGGACATGCACTAACGATTCATGTAGACTATCTTAATAACAATTTTCAAGTTTTGCCTTTTAATGAAATCATAGAAGAAAATAAGATTATAAACTATATCCCTTATGAATGAGATGCTATTAAAGCGGTATTTACCTATAATATTTATACAAAGAATAAGGAAACATTTACTAAAATCTCCAAAAGTATTTCAAATCCTATCTATGAAATTAGAGATGGAATGCTCAACATTTACCACAAAAATTACAAACTTTTTGATGAGATAGTACCTCTTACTCCAATGGAATATTCTGTAGACCTCTACATTCCTAAAAATTGGAAGTTTAATATTAGTAATTCTTTACATTCAAATAACCTCCACAAACCAGAACGAACAAATAAATGGGGTTATTATGATCCCTATTATAATGAAGATACGGGAAAGTGTTCTGATTGGATCAGCTATGATGAAAAAGAAAATGCCTTTTTCTGTCCTATGGAACTTGATTTAGAAAAGTTTGATGTTAGAGGTGCAATTGATAGAGACATTAGAAATAATAAAGCTGATGAGCTTTCACCTCTAAAAGGACTCAATCGTGACTGGAGTGAAGCATATTATAGCTACGGTCAATACTGGAATCTTCATAGCATACTCTGGAAAGATAATCAGCATTTTATTGTGAAACTCTCAGATCAAATGTTCAATATCTTCCTAGAAGTTGAAGCAAAAGTACATGAAAACTGAGAAATTAGCTATACCAAAAGTAAGGTAAAAGAAATTGAGCAAAAAGGAAACATAACTCCTGAAAGAATGAAACTTTATAAAGGACGAGAAAATTTAAAAGAATTCAAGCCTCACATAAAGGTAATGGAAGACGAACAAGAAAGAGATAATAAGGAACTAAAGGTTAGCAAAGAGGACTTTGATGCGTTAGTGAAAAAGCTTGAAGAAAAAGGGATCTTAGATAACGATTAAAAGAACCTTTATCTACCAAAAGAATAAGAATCAAAGCTTTCCCTTTATTCTAAAAGTTATGATGAAAATATAATCGTCGTAATCCAACAAAGGAGATCAAAAAATAAAATCAGATTTTTTTCTCCTTGAAAAACTAAAGAGAATAGCTAAAGTGAAGTCAGACCAATTTTTTATTAGTAAAAAAAATACTGAATGAAACTTGATGGAAAAAGTATTCAGGCTGCAATTATGCACTTGGTAGATGAATACAGACTTGATCCTTACCAAGTAATGGAAATTATTAGATCTGGGATCAAATCTGGATTTAAGAAAGATTATCCAGAATTTAGAAAAGCTGAAATTGTCGTTAATATTGAGAATGACGGATCTATCAGCATTTATAAGGCTTTAGCTGTTGTGGAGGAAATTGAAGAAGAAGATACTCAAATTCTTCTTGCTGATGCGAAAAAAGAAAGAAAAGATATAGAAATCTGAGAACAGCTCTTGATCAATATTACTCCAGCGAGTATGGAACTTTCTAGAATCGCTGCTCAAGCTGCGGCTCAAACCATCAAACAAGGTATCAAAAATATAGAAAGAGAAAGATTTTACGACAAATTCCAAGATAAAGAAGGACAGCTTCTCAAAGCAAAAGTTACTAAAGTTCATACTGATAGTGTTATCCTAGATATTGAGGGTACAACCGTAGTGCTTCCTCCAGAAAGCCAGATTCCAAATAGACCTTATGAATTAGGAGAAGAGATCTTTGTTTTCTTGAAAAAAATCTGC
>CAJZIX010000008.1 GCA_916049765.1 uncultured bacterium | reverse complement strand
GTGGATTGAAACAAGTTGTCTGGATCGTAGGATTGAAGATTTCTGTTTTTACTTGTTCGGTCTTTACTGGTTCAGCATTTGCTGGAGTTTCTGGCTTTTGCTGTGTTGATGAAGTTGAAGAGCTTGAAGTTGAACTATGTGAGCTTCCTCCACCTCCGCTATATCCTCCTCATGATGATGAAGAGCTAGAACCTCATGAACTCTGATCTTTTTTCCACTCGGCTTTGAAGGATTGATCTCCCGTAATTGCTGACGGTAATGTAGGGTTTCGTCCACTAAAGACATATCCAGTTTTCGTTGGGTCAACTACATTCAACGGATCATTATAGAGCCCTGTAAGCAAGGTCGTTCCCATTCCTCCATCAAGGTCAAATGTAAGAGTATAAACAGCCCTTTGCCAATTTGCCTTGAAATCCTGATCTTCTTTAAATGTGTTTGGTAAAGCTGGAGTCCAGCCACTGAAAACATATCAGGTTTTTATTGGATCAGAAACACCTGGAAAGGGAGTATCTACAAACCCTGTAAGCAAGGTTGTTCCCGTTCCTCCATCAAGATCAAAAGTAAGTTTTACCTCTTTTCTCACAAAAGCGATATTAGCATCATTTGCTACCGTAATAGTGCTAGGATCTTTTGTTACAAATCCTACTACCTTATTATCATAGACTGGAAGTCATGGATTACCAGCAAATGCCCTAACTCCAATTTCTTTTAATTCAGCAGAAAGTTCTACGGTTTTCAACTTATTAAATTCAAAGGTCTTTTTACCTATTTGAGTAATCTTAGGGGGAAGTTTTAAATTATTAGTTAAAGACTGACAAGTAAAAGCATATCACCAAATTTTTGACAAACTTTTGGGAAGGTCTATGTGAGTTAAGCTTCATTTTATACTTGTATCAGAACATTGAAAAAGCTTTTTTTTCTCAATAAAATCTCCTACATAAAACGCCCCCTCTCCTATCTCTTGTAATCATTCATTAAACTTCACTGTATGAAGTCTATATTGCCCAATAAAAGCATTCATTTCTATTTTCTTTAAATACTTAGGGAAAATTACTCTCTCTAAATATCCTGAATAAGAGCGATAATTAGCGAAATTTTTACCAATAACATGCACTTTATAGTTTACCCCATCAACTGTCATCTCATCGGGGAAAACAATATCTTTTGGACAATCTGGATCTGAAAAATGATATTTCCCAATAATTGAGTTCGTCCCTGTATCAAAATCAAAACACTTTTGAGGTGTTGGGGTAGGAGATTCTGCAAAACTCATGGCCCCACAGCATAACATTAGGAGTGAAAGTCCTACTCCTCGCATTTTCTTTTTCATTCCTTTCGTTTTTTATTGATTAAAACACAGCCTCTCCTTTTGATAAAGAGTAAAAGCTTTTCTAGATAAGATTATCAATCCCCCCCCTTTTGTCAAGACGAAGTTATCAGGCTTGAGAAGTAGGATTTTGTGTTCATTACTCGGCTTAGCAACCTCTCCACCACTCCGTAGTCCCCTCCCCTAACAGGAAGGATTGTTCCTTGGCTCTCATATTTCTTCCCTTAAAAGAAGCAGACAAAGGTAATTCTTTCTTTGCTCCCTGTGAGGGGAGCTGGCGAACATCGTGAGTCTGGAGGTTTCTCACTCTGCAAGGGATCAGCGTCAAATGATTCTTAACCTTTCATGGCTTGCAAAGCTTTAGTGACAGAAATAAAAATAAGGATTTACAAAAAAAGTCTGACCTCACACAAAGAATCAGACTTTTTATTTTGGAAGAAGAATTATTACACTTTCAGCTTTCTCATCATTTTATCAATCCAAGTTTGCTGATAGCTTTCCAAAAATGGAACAAGCTTTGAAAGCTCTACAAAAAAAAGTTGTTGCTGCTCAGGAGTATCTCTGAGCGTAAAAATCTCTACTGATTTTTCTAACACAAGCACAATATTTTTCAGTTTTCAGGTTGTTTTCTCCATTTCTACAACAAAGCCCTGAATTAAAGAAAAGGGAATCAATCTCTCCCCAACTAAAAGTCCTTCTGGCTTGAGGGTAAGTTCAATTTCCATCCAAATCTTTGACTGAAAAAAGAGGTATCCTCCTACGATCATCAGCATAATCACAACACCAATAATATTTTGGATGCCTTGTCCTGCCTTATAAAAGAGAGAAAGTCCAAGAATTGTAAGGATAATTGTTGCAAATCCAACATACCACCACTTCCCTCTTTCAAAAAGCTCTCCATTGTAGACTTTCAAAGTAAGCATTTCTGATGATGAAAAGATAAAATTATGCCCTCGTGATTGACTTAATCGTAATATCAAAAATCAGATCCTTTCCTGCTAATTCAGGATTTGCATCAAAAACGATTTCACTATCCGTAATTTCTGTAATTGTTGCAGGATACATTCCTCAAAGCACAACCTGCATTCCAACCTTTGCCCCTGAAGTATCTCCGGCCTCCTTGAGAGGAACACGAACAATCAAATCATCTCTCCTTGCTCCATACGCTTTTTCAGCAGGGATATGAACGGTTTTTGTTTCTCCTACTTTCATTCCAACCACTGCTTCATCAAATCCTTTAATCATCTGTCCTGCTCCCACAGTAAAACTCAAACCCTCATCATAGTTCCTCTGAGGAGAATATTTTCCAGCTGCCTCTGCAACCGTTTTCACGCTCGTATCAAAGACCTCTTGTTCATTGAGCCTTCCGATATAATCTACGGCAATTTTATCACCACTTGCTACAATTTGGTCTTCTTTAATATCCTGGTTTGCTTGTGCTAAATAATCTTTGATAGCTGCTTCTGCGTTCATTGAAAGCGGTTCATTAGAAGATAAATCTGAATTTTCAAGTTTTTGTTCTGTCACTGAAGGTGTTGTGAATGCTTGATAGGTTACCACATTGAGAGCGATGAGAATTCCAGTTGAAACAAGCCCAACTCCAAAAATCCCAATCACGATCTTAGCCCAAAGTGGAAAGGCTTTTTGTTCTGATTTTTTCGTCATATGCTATTAAATAATATAAAACGCATTCCACTATATCTATACCAAATGAAATAGCAATTGTTTTTTTAGAGAAAGCATACAGAACAGAATAGCATAGAATCTACGAAAAACAAAAAAAATCACCTATAGATTAACACTATAAGTGATCTTTTTCCAAGAGAAAGCATTAGTATTCAACCTGAACTCCTGGACTCATTGTCGTAGCAATAACTACTTTTTTCACGAGTTTTCCTTTTACTCCAATAGGCTTATTTTCTTCAATGGCTTTCATCAAAGCATCAATATTCTCTACGAGTTTGCTATTATCGAAAGAAAGCTTTCCAACCAAAGCGTGGATATTCCCTGTTTTATCAAGTCTGAATTCAATTTTACCTTTCTTTGTTTCTTCTACTGCCTGAGCAACATTCATAGTAACGGTTCCAGCTTTTGGAGATGGCATAAGTCCTTTAGGTCCAAGCTGTTTTGCCACAGGAGCAAGCTCTCTAATCAAATCTGGAGTTGTAATAAGCACATCAAAATTTGTCTTTCCCTCTTTGATGTCTTTGAGCAAAGATTCGTATCCAGCAATATCAGCTCCTGCTTTCTTTGCTTCTTCTGTCTTATCATCAGTAGTAAACACTGCAACTTTCTTAGTCTTTCCGGTTCCATGAGGAAGGATAGTTGTTGCTCTTAGCATTTGATCATTGTACTTTGGATTTGCATTAGTCTTGACTGCCAATTCAATTCCTGCATCAAACTTAGCATAGTTCACTTTTTTGAGGAGTTCTACTGCCTCAGCCAAAGGATAGGCTTTAGTTTTTTCAACGAGCTTTTTCATTTCGTTGTACTTCTTTCCGTGTTTCATAAGTATAAAAGAATAAGAATAAAAGTGGTGCAAACAATCAGAAATCTGACCTTCCACAGTGGAAATGCAATATTTGCATATCAAATTTAAATATATCGTTCTTCTCAATAAATTCAAGAGAAATTCCAAAGCTAACTCCTGAATCAATCTTTCTTAAAAAAGTTATAAAAAATTTGCAAAAAAGGAAAAAGTGAGTATACTTAAGCTAGTTTAGTAGAAGAACTTTTCTTCACTACTGATTTTTACTCTTTTTATACAAGATGATGAAAACAAAACTACTTGCGATTATGATGATGGGATTGGCTACCTTTGGAAGTTTAGGAGGATTAGCTATGGCCCAACAAGGAACGACTGATTATTCCAATGCCTGAGGGTTTGGTTCAACTAATGGAGTTTCCGGAATTGCTGGTATTGTAGGAACGAGCTCAGCTGGAAACAACGCAGCAAACGATGGACTCATTCAAACTATAAAAAAGACTATTAACTGGGTACTTGGAATGCTTGCTGTAATTGCCCTTGCTGTATCTCTTTGGTGAGGATTCCAGATGGTAACTGCTGCTGGTGATGACAAAAAATATCAATCAGGATTTACAATTCTTAAGCAGGCGGCTGTTGGACTTATTGTTGTTGGAATTTCTTGGATTATTGTATCCTTTATCTTCTGGGTGATCGGAGCATTGGCAACTACAGGACAAGCACCGACAAATAATGCAATTACGCCTACTAATTAGTTTGGTTATCCTAAAAAAAGATGAAATCCTGCCGTTAGTGGTGGGATTTTCTTTTGTTGATTTTTTGAATCAAAACCCTACACTACCATCAATACTTATTTATTTCACTAGTAGGTGAATAAGGTCACATACTAGGACGATTAGGTTATTTATTTCTTTGCTTAAACTTCCCTAATGATAATGGATTTGCATGAATTTGAACTTCGCTATCTTGCTTATAAAGGTCTAAAAACTAGACTTAGACTGGATTGGGATGAAGAAATGCTCATCAATCTCGTAAAAATCACTAGCAAAGGAGTACTAGAAAAATCAGTTCCTGAAACCTCTCCTGCAGATCTCAAGAGATTTACCCATGAGACCTATACAGACTTCAAAAAAAATATTATTCAACAGGGAGAAACTATTTTCCCTTTAAAAACTTCTAAACACCCCCTTTCAACCTACATTGAAAAACTAGAATACGAACTCAAAGTTATCAAGGAAATGCATTTTAATTCCTACTTTTTGATTGTATCAGATTATGTAAGGTGGGCAAAAAAGCAGATGATTGTTGTAGGTCCAGGAAGAGGTTCTGGAGCAGGTTCTTTGCTTGCTTGGGCGATAGAAATTACTGATATTGATCCACTCCCTTTTGATCTGCTCTTTGAGAGATTTTTGAATCCTGCAAGGGTTTCCATGCCAGATTTTGATATTGATTTTGAAGATACACAAAGGCAGAGAGTAATTGACTATTGTGCAGAAAAATACGGGCAAGAAAAGGTCTGTTCTATTGGAACGTTTATGAAAATGGCAACTAAAGCTGCGTTTAAAGATTCAGCAAGAGCAGTTGGCGTGCCTTTTGAAATGGCAAACCAAATTTCCAATATTATCCCAGAAAAAAGCTCTCTGAAAGAAATCATTGCACATCCTGAGGAATATGAAGAACTTCACAACTATATGAATACCAACGAAAGAGTGAAACAGGCTTTTGATCTTGCTTCTAATCTTGAAGGAAATCTGAGGCAGCTTGGAGTTCATGCATGTTGAATTATTATCGCACCAGAACCTGTTTCCACTTATACTGCGGTGCAATTTGCAAAAGAAAACGACCATACCGTTGTGAGTCAATATGACGGACCAACATTAGAACAAATCTGACTTTTGAAGATGGATTTCCTCGGGCTAAGGAACCTCTCTATCATCAAAACTTGTATTAAAATTATCAAAGCAAAATATGAAAAAGAGGGAAAAGTGCTTCCTGAGATTTTTCAACATTTTTTGCAGACAACCTCGTTTCAGCCCGATATTAACGATACGACTACCTATGATAGCGTCTTCAAAGCAGGAGATACCACTTGAATTTTCCAGTTTGAATCACAGGGAATGAGAAGATTCTTGATTCAGCTTGAACCTAACTCGATCAACGACCTTGTAGCCATGAATGCGCTCTATCGTCCAGGACCTATGGAATTTATCCCGAGATATATTGAGAGAAAACACGGAAGAGAGCCTGTTGAATACATGACTGAGGAACTAAGAACCGAACTTAGCAAAAAATATGGTGCTGAAGTTGCAGAACAAGAAAATCAAAAGCTGATCGAAGATCTCTCTCCGATTATGAGTTTGACCTATGGAATCGCCGTTTATCAAGAACAGTTAATGTTTCTCGTGCAGGCAATGGCTGGATTTTCACTTGGTGAAGCAGACATGCTGAGAAGATGAGTTGGAAAAAAGAAAAAAGAAGTAATTGAAAAGCTGAAAAAAGAATTCATCACAAGAGGAGAAACCTTTAGAAACTATAAACCAGAGACGACAACCTACATTTACGAAAAAATGATTGAGCCTGCAGCTTCTTATTCATTTAATAAATCACATTCAGTTTGCTACGCTATGGTTGCTTATCAGACTGCCTATCTCAAAGCCCATTTCCCTGTAGAATTTTCAGCAGCTTTGATCCGTTCAGTAGAGGAAGACACTGATACCCAGAGTTTTTATATTTCCGAGATCCAGAATAAAGGAATAACTGTCCTTCCTCCAGATGTCAACGAATCGTTCAATCATGTAGCAGCCCTTGGAAATACGATCAGACTTTGATTTTTTAGTGTAAAGGGAATGGGAGAAGATATTGGAGAAACGATCCAGCAAGAAAGACAAAAAAACTGACCTTTTCAGAGTTTGGAAGATTTCCTCAAAAGATGTGATCGCGTGATCAATAAAAAATCGCTTGAAAGCCTGATTAAATGTGGTGCTTTGGATCAATTCTGAGATAGAAATATATTACTAGAAAATAGTCAGATTTTGCTTGACTGGACAAAAAATATCGTAAATGCTGATTTTTGACTTTTTTGAGGACTTGGAGTAGATACGAGCATTCAGCTGAAGCCAGCAGAAACATCAAACCTTATGCAAAGACTGATGATGGAGCAGGAAGTCTTGAAGGCTTTTGTTTCTGGAAATCCGCTTGATGGACTCTACCTCTATATCAAGAAATTCTCTTTCCTCAACCAAATTATCGCAGAGGAGCAGGTGCAAAAATTTATTGTCTATGGCTATATTAAGGAAGTACAGAGAGCAAAGAAAAAATGATTCTTCATTAAAATTGAAGATATTTCTGCGAATTGGGAATTTTTCATCAGAGATTCTCTAGATTTTCATAGATTTGATCTTGTAATTCTCTATGGAAGCAAGAATAATGGAAGAGTTTACCTTGACAAAATCATAAAAACTGACTACGAAACCCTTGTGAAACTTGCAGGAGGAAAATATGATCCTGAGTGGACAGTTGCTAGGGCTAAAAAAGAAAGATACGGTGATCAGAAACATGAAGAAATTGAAAAGATCAAAGCCGAATCGCTTGTTGATGATTCTATAAAGAAAATTGTCAAGCCTCAAGAAGAGGAAGAACTCCCAGATGAAATCGAGGAAGCTCCTCTTGAAGAAATTTTTCCAGAAGAGGAAAATGAAGAAGTGATTAGTCAGCAAGCATGTGACTCCTTAAATGAGAACGAGACGCAAGAAATCTTTACACTTACCACACTCCCAGATAATCTAGAAAAAATTCAGCTTCTTGCTGATATTCTCAAAAACCATGAAGGAGAATTCTCTGTTCTTATCCTCAACCAAGAAAAAAAAGTCAGTGAAGAAGGGTTAAATCTTTTAAAAGCCAATTTCTAAATTTTATTCTTTGGCTTTATTTTTTCCCAATCGGCTCTGAATTCAGAAAGAAACTGCTCAATCAGCTTCGGATCAAGGAGGAGAATTCAAATTTCTCTATTGTTATCTAAACTATTCGCAGAGAGGTTCATACTTCCGAGGAGGAGGATTTTCTTGTCAATCAGGATCATTTTGGTATGCACATAGGGTTTTTTCATCAGTCTTACTTGATGCGTTCAAAAGTAGTCAGGAAGCGACTGATTGGTCTCCGTATCCGAGAAAATCGCTTTGAAATTCAGCGTTTCCGACTTTTTTGCAATGAGACCAAAAAGAGCTGGATCATTGAGATATTGGGTCTGCATGATAATGCTCTCCTTCGCTCAGGAAATCAGCTCCGTAATCACCGCACGGCAATTGAGATTACAAACCACAAGATTGGGATGGAGGTCAGAAGCAAGAAGTTGTTCTCCTTTTCGGTCCTTTTCAAAGAGCGTATGCAGACTTTTTAAGACTTTTGGATTTTCACTTCGGAAAAGATGTTCACGGTTCTTTGCAAAAGTGGAATGGGTAAGATTAGAACTCTGAATCCAAAATCCGCTCTGCATCAGGGTAATCTTGCTATGAAGATATTGGGTCGGCAGGTGCTCATCAGATTTCACTTCAATATTTTGCAGTCCTGAAAAGTAGTTTTGGAGTTCTTTATAAGTATTTTTAAATTGCTGATATTTCTTGTTTTCAATCATAATCTGAATCTTCACACCGTTTTCTGCCAGCTTTTTGAGTTTTGTTTTAAGATGCTTCTCGGTAAATTCGTAGGTTTGAAGCTGGATTGTAGTGCTATTTTCAAGGGAGTTTTCGTAACTCCTGAGGTAATCAGGATTCGGCATCTGAACGATCATTCCTGTGATATTTTCTATATGCTCAAGCCAATCTGGAGATAATGAAAAATCTGACTTTTCCGCTCATTTTTCCTCCCTTCCAAAACGAAACTCCACTCCCGGAGAAAGAAGCAGGGCAATAAGTGCAAAAATCAGAGTGATAAGGAGCTTTTTCATGGGATAGAAAGGAAGGTAAAAGAGTGTATAATTCCTGTCATTCAAATAGATTGGACTCATTGCATTCGCCTCACAATGACCAACTCCTCGTCATTGCGAACGCAGTGAAGCAATCTAGTTTCTCTCACTCGTCATTGCGAGCGAAGCGAAGTAATCCAGCTACTAAACAAATCGGATTACGAATGGATTGCTTCGGTCGTTTCACTCCCTCGCAAAGACGATTTGCCTACCAATGGATTGCCACGGCTCATTACATTTGCCTCGCAATGACTAACTGTATAGTTCAATTATTCTATTCTAAGTATTCTGATAAATCTTTCCAGTCAGGATTTATACTTTCTATTAAACTTAGTTTTTTCTTTCTATTCCCTGCTTTAAGCTGTTTTTCTCTCTGAATTGCCTCTTCAATACTTCACCGTTCCTCATAATATACGAGTAAATCAAGATTATATTTAGCAGAAAACCCATTTACAACCTTTTCTTTGTGTTCAAAGATTCTTTTCACAAGATTACTGGTTACTCCTGTGTAAAGAGTTCCATTCCTTTTATTACTCAGAATATAGACATAAGCTCCTTTCATCCACATAAAACAAATAAAATTCATGTATTATGCATCATTACGAGAATAGCGGAACAATCCAACTCCGCTCCGTCATTACGAGCGAAGCGAAGTAATCCAGTTTCTCTCACTCGTCATTGCGAACGAAGTGAAGCAATCTAGCTACTAAACCAATCTGATTATCAATGGATTGCCACGGCTCATTGCATTCGCCTCACAATGACGGTCTGCTTGTCATTGCGAACGAAGTGAAGCAATCTAGTTCTTTTTCTTCTGGATTGCCACGGCTCATTGCATTCGCCTTGCAATGACAGCTAACCTTTCATTCATACTATACGATCAATCTGCTCATAAAGTTCCTCTAAACTGCCATTATTATCAATCTGAATATCCGCTAACTTCTGACAAGCAGGGACATTTTGCTTGGCTGGGTCTTGATTATCGGCTTCTAAAGCTTCTTGCTCTTGGAACTTTTCCCGGCTGACCTGATCTTTTTCTGAGTTCCTGAGTAAAGCTCTCTCATATCTCAGCCTTTGATCAGCATCTATTGAAAGAAGGAGGAAATCAGCTTTCTTTTTGAGTATTTCTAGCTCCCCTAATGCACGGATAGACTCAATAATCGCAGGCTTCCCACCCTCATGAGCCAGATGATAAAGCTGTTCTACGATAAAGCTCGGTCAAAACTCGCTCCTAAGCTGATTGGCAAGCTCTCTCATCGTATCTCTATTGACCGCCTGACCTTGTGCTTGAAGTTCTTGAGTAAGATAGCCGCTGACAGAAAAATAAGCATAAGCGTAGTTTTTCACGAGATAATCCACGACAGCACCCTTTCAAGCTGCCTGTGGTCAAGTAATTCCGATAATTTTCATTTCAAAGAAGAAAAAAATAAAAAAGCTGAACTGCTATTTTTTATGCTCAAAAGGGATTGTTTTCAGTTCAGATTTAAAACTTTTGGAAGGCAAAAAAACAACTTTCTTCTTGATCGTTCTCGTATTAAACTCCTTCTGCTCTTTGACTCACTGACTGGACAGACTCAAGCGGAAAGTCCCCAATTCTCACAAACTCACCGAATAGCCCTGCCCCAGCCACCTTGGAATCTCCTCCATCAAATTCTCCAAAACATTCATCACATCTCCAGTCGTGAGCGAAGATTTCTGAGACAAAGTCTTGGCAATCATTCTCGTATCAATTTTTCCAGCATTGACCGAAGTCGCATATCGTTGTTTATGCTCTTGATCAAGTGGATTTGCTTTTTGCACCAAACGATAGAACATTTTTTGGGATAGAAGATAAAAAAACTGAATCCTTGATCACAGTCTATCTTTCCCCAAAAAGAAATCAAGAAATTATAACTATAATTTTATAAAATCAAAGTTATCATTTTTAAAAATCATAACTATGATTTATCAAAAAATACAGGAAAGAAAAAAGCATAGCCAGAGATTCTCCAGCTATGCTTCAAAGAGGCTGATAGGGAATCTAAGATACGAAGAACAAGATCAATCAAAAAATCAGGAGACCTAACTCTTATCATCCGAATTCAAGCCATAAATATTATTCATACCTATACCCTTTATTTTCAAGGGAAATATTACCAAATCGTTTATCGTAAACACATTCCTTATAACAAAAATAATACAAAAAACTATTATACCCTTGTGTATTAAAAATCGCAATAGGATGATATATGGATGATCAATATGATTCTATCTCAAAACAAGCAAATCAAGAGCCATAAACTCATATATCTTCACATTTATAGTAGGAAACATTCCCCGAAAAATCATTAAAATAATGATTAACCCATCCAGAAAAATCAAGAGCTTTATAATTTGGAGTATATTGTAAAAAAACTGAATTTTTAAAATAGTCATCTGTATAAATACTGGAATCCGTTCTTTCTGTCAGAAAAGATTCTTGCCCTATAGGATAAATTTTATTCCCAGTAAAGAAAAAAATATCTTCTCTTCAAGTTAAAGCAAATCCTCTTGCCCAGTCCCAATATCTTCCCATTAAATTTTCTTTATTTTCAAGAAGTTTTAATCAATATTCTGGAATAGAATAACTAAAAATATATCCAGTTAACGGTCCACAAATTTTACATTTACAATGTTCTGAAAGGCAATTTACTCCGCACTCATTACTATTCTGAGATGTAAAACATTTTTTTTGTTTATTTAAATCAAGATATGCTCAATATATCCTATCTACGAGCTCTTTCTCCCAACCAAACGCTTCAACCATATCATTTTTCTTGGGCAAAAAACTCACTCCTGAAAGCTGAATTTCTTCTATCGTCTTTTCTACACGAGGAGTTTGAAAAAGACTTTCAGAAGTAGCACCAGAAGTGACAGGAAATAACTCTTCTATATGAAAAGGAAAAGAAGAAATTTTAGATAATAAAAAACATAAGCTTATGATCAAGAAAACAACAACCCCTCAAAGATAATATTTTTTCATTTTATCCACTTAGACAATAAAAAGGCGGATATAAATTCATATCCGCCTCAAGAACTAGCGATGTCCTATTGCAACGGCATTATAAGTTCCATCTGCACTATTAGCCAGCATAGAATCCAATAATCTAGAATAAAGAACATATCTCTCATTATTCCAGTAAGAACCATGTAAAGCATAGGAAGGATTATTTACTTCATCAGGAGAACAAGTTCTTGTTCTTGCCAAAGGATCCAGATAAGAAACACAACCATTCCCAGTTCCCCAAATACTCATCTCAACAAGAAGAATAATATGTCCTTTATCATTAGCAGATTTTGTTAAAATGTAATGATCAGATCCATATGCCATATCGGGATTTCTATCTTGATTTGGCAAAGTCAATATTCGATTGTATGTAAATGTATTAATCTTATCATAGTCATATACATCTGCTCGAACTGCCACCAAAACCAACATATTTCGATCTAAAGCATTCTCTATAAAGCTTTTCATATCAGCTCTATCACCAGTAGAACATCTTTCTAAGACCAAAAACGAACTACCATCAACTTTTCCTGCTGATAATTGATTATGGAGATTCCTTAAAGATCGATAATTACTACCCAACTGTTTTTGAATAGAACTAAGATGTGCTCCTGATAAAGAAAAATCTTCACCATAAACCTCTGCTAATGCATAAGCCGCCATCATATAGGAAGTTGGCAAACAAAGAGAACTAGCCATGCTAGAACTCACCACCCCCTCTGCTTCAGGATAAGAAGAACTTTTCTTTCCTGCATTTCTCTGACAATAATGCTGAAGAACATTTCTTGTTTCTAACCAAACCTCATGAATACTTCCAAAACCTCTCAATGCTCTAGTAGAACTTGGAGAAGCAACGCTAGTAACTTTACTCTGAGGAACTTCAACAAGTTCCTCATTTCTATCACAACTCATAAATATACCAGCCGTGATAAGAAAGGCTCCGTAGAGCCATACAACAAATCGTTTCATAATTTTATACGAATTTGATGTTTTGAGATCTTAAATCGGCAAGATCCCTTCACCGCTTTTCATTTTTCTTGGGATGAGATGGAAAGTTTAACTCATTCTTATGATACCTTTGTTTACTCGAATGATGATAATAGTATCAATTTAAAAATCAAGGCTAATAATATACATCACAGAGTCCATTATGTTCATCAGGGAAAAGCTTGTCTAAAATATACCACCCCTTAATGTCAGCTATAGGACTAATAAGATAGCTGAGAAAATAATCACCTCATCAAGAATTATCTAAATAATCGCTACTCTTAAAAGAAGCCAACTCCTCATCATCAAAGGTAACAAATTTTTCAAGATAAAGTTGTGCAAAACATTTCTGATACCAGTCTTCCAAATCTTCAATATTCATAATCTTTTCCCCCTTCATTTCTTCTTTCCATTCATAATCACCAAAATTAGTAAGTCCAGGAGGACCCCCAAAAAAGGAAGGATTCTTTTTTTTCTCTATAAGTAAACAAGTTCCTGTATATGAAAAGGGGAGCACCTCTCTTCCTTGTTCTCTTAAATAATCTGCATAAGCAAGCTCTGTGGCATTCCAAGCTGGGATCTTTGCATTTTGCATTGCTCCTGTAAAGTCATGACCTCGCTCCCTTCTCACCCCCCTTGCCCACTCTATAAAAAACATATTGCGAAAATTTTCATACTCTAAGGTCGTTGCATAGGCATCCCCTTGGTCCATAAATACATCAATGGAAACGCACCCACTGCCATTTCCATCAGTCTCAAGCTGAGACGACAGTGGTCAATACCACTGACTCCAACTACATCCGCTCAAGAATAATACGCCCCCTACCAACCCCAAAAGCTGTATTTTCTGACACCATCTCATCACCGTCTGTATTCTAAAGACATAAAAGGTTACGCTTCATTATTCAGCATCGCTCTTAACTTTTTCAAAGCTCTTGAAATCCTCTGCCTAATCACTTCCTGGGAAATCAGCAACTGCTCCTCAATTTCCGTATTAGATTTATGTTCAATGTATTTGAGAAAGATGATTTCTCTACTCAAAGCATCAAGTTCCTGCATCGCAGCTTTGATTTGCTCTAGCTCAAAATCCTGCTGTAAAAGCTCCGCAATCTCGCTTTTCTCAATCAAAGTATCCTCAAATCTTTCTCCTTCCTCATCATCGCCGTCCAGCTGAGAGAAAGAAAGCTCTTTGTGCTTTTTGAAATAATCTTTCAGCGTATTTCTGAAAATCGTTCGCACATAAGCAGAAAAAGACTGATTAATATCATATTTGGTGACTGCATTTCGGAATTTTACATAGAAATCCGCGATAATATCTTCACTATCTTCTGGAGAAAGAAAAAAATTACTCTGCAAATAACGGAAAAACACATCAACTGTCTGGAGATAGAAAGTATTGTAAGCTCCAGCATCCTGTTGAATTAGGAGAAAAAGAAATGCTTGTTCAAATTTGATAACTGTCATTCTTTATTCAGAAACAAAAAGAATCTTAGTAAAGCTTTTTGATTACTACGGTATGTTGCTTTTCATCAGAAAAAAACTCTGACTTAATACCGCTCACACAGGCAAGGAGCTGTTTAGGATTATTCTCCTCATCCATTGCAACCTCAAAAATATGCTCTCCTGTTTTATTAAGCTCAATAGCTGCACCTCCATCTACAACATCACAGAGACAAACCCCGCAAAACCCCGTTCCACAGGACTGAAGAATTTCCACTCCATGCATAGCTGCAAGTTCTCATAGCGACTTTTGATCTTCCGCCTCAAAAGATCAAATTTCATTTCCTGCTGAGTCTTGAACTTTTACAATTACAGTCATAGCTCTTTTATAAAACTTAAAAATCTGATCTCTAGATTAAGAAAATACTTGATATTATCAAGAGAAAGGAAACTTTTTACACTAAAAAAACTGAATCTTAGAAGGATTCAGCTTTTTCTAATTTCTATTTTCAGATGTAGGTATAAAGTCCCTTGTCTATCCTCTTAAAATCTGATTTATACTTCTGTAGGTTTAGTGTTACCGTATTTGGACTCACCATTTTTTCTCTCAAAACTTCTTTTGCAAGTTCTTTTGCATTCATTGGTCTATCAAACTTTTTTAGAACTCTAATAAGAATATCTCTTACACTTCCTCCTTCATAACCCCATTCTTTCAATCCATAAAGACCAAGTCCAAGATTCACAAAAATATCATTATGTTTAACAAGATCATTGTGAACTGTATTCACTTTAACATTACTATTTGGGAACCATTCCATAATTTTTGCAGGAAGCTCTTGATAATGAATCGGTTTATTAAGCCTCTTCATCGTATAAAGCATTTTAAGTTTTATAGTTTTTGGATTAATATCTGGAAAATCAAGAAGTCCAATCTTTCCATCAAGCACTGCCATATCTCTCACAATTTGAAAGAAATTGATATAGAAAAGATCATTTTTAAGCACTCCAATATCCTTAAAATCCTCCAAAAAATTTTCCTTCAAGATACCAATAAATTCATAAAGATCTTCACTTTCTCACTTTTCATTAAAATAATCCTGACTAAAAAGTACCATTTTCGTCAAAAGATCCTCATAAAGTGGCTCAATATAGAAGGCTTTATTAAGATATTTATTCCTCTTAAGATAGGTGATATCAAAATCTGAAACCAAAATAAGTTTTAACTCAGCCTTTGAAAACTTAAAAAGATTTTTATTAATAATTTTTGCAATCAAGGCTTCTTCACTCAAAATTCATCCATGCACTTCCAAAATTTTTTTACCCTCAGTTAGAACATTCATATAAGTTTCGTTTCCGACGATAAGTCTCCTAAACCTCATAAGTGCTTGTGTTTCAATTTGCCTTACTCTTTCTCTGGTAAGAGAATACTCTTTTCCTATCCTCTGAAGAGGGATTTCCTTTCCTCCATCAAGAGCAAACTTTCTCATAAGCACTAGTCTTTCTTTTGGCTTACAATATATCAGAACATCTTTTAACTGAGTAGATTCTATATCAATCTTAATTTTTTTGTCATCCATCTTAACAACAAAACTCATCGGTCTTTTCATAGAAAATAAAACCAATTCTAAAGCACTTTTATTGAGCTTTATATCATGGATTATAAGAAACTGAATAAGAATGTCAAGCATTTTCTCGTCAGATTTTATCTTTTCTAATTTAAACAAAAAAGTAAATAATAAATAAGTCAAGTAGTATAGATAATAAAAATACCTACCTTTTTTGAAAAAATATTTTTTTTACATATACTTGAGAATGAATTTTATTCTGCACTGATGATCATTATTCCAATGCTAGAAAGACTTCAAAACATTGTTTATGATACAAATTATACCGCAGTCATCACTAACGGAGGTTTTGTGGTATCTTCACAACTTGCGATGGATGCTCTTGCACAGAAAAAGAAGAAAAAGACTGATGCTTTTGGGCGAATGGATTCCTTACTCCAGAAAATCGGACTTGCTCCAGCTCCAAAAAAGCCTTGAGAAGCTTCAGAAACAGCCAAAAAAGCTGAACTTCCAAGCGAAGAACAGCCTCAAAGTGCCAAACAGCTCGCTCTCGCTGATCAGGTGAAGCAACTTTTACAGCTTCCAGATGCGGAATATAGCGACAAAAAGCTGACTTCCGAACTCAGACAATATATCAAAGAGGTTGATAATCGTTATTCAGCTTTACTTTCTGATTATAAATCGCATATTGCACCGTCCTACCGAGAGTTTACAATGCAGCAGTTTAATGTGTCTGGAATCCTCGGAAAATGCTACTATACCCAGGAATATCCGAGCTATATTGATACCCTCTGGACGAGGGATATTATGAGTATGCATGCCAAGCGAGATATGAGCTTCTATCTCTATCCTGAAGATGATTCGGCAATTCAGTCTATGCTCAAGCAAAAATCTACCCAGCTCAAAGCAGAGCTTTCTGATGCAATGCAGAAGGGAATTACCATTGACAAGGAAATTGAACAGCAATATCGTGATGTAGAGATGATCAGAGAAAAGCTGACTACAAAAGAGGAAAGATACTTCGAACTCTGAAACTATACCACGATTTACGATCACAACGAAGAAAAGCTCAGAGAAACTGGGAAAAAATTTGAACAGAAGATTTCTGGTTATGGAATTAAAGTCAAAAATGCTATTCATAGAATGGATAACGGGTTTACTGCAAATTTACCAATCTGTCTTGATGACATGGGAATCGTCCGTAGTGCGGTGACTTCTTCATTGGCAGCCAGCTTTCCTTTTATTTCTAGTGATCTCATCACAAAAACCTGAATCCTTTATGGAGTGAATGCCCATACCGGAGGACTCGTGATTTTTGACCGTTTCAACTCCAAACTGCCAAATATGAATAGCGTGATTTTGGCGACTTCCGGTGCCGGTAAATCTTTTACGGTGAAGCTGGAGATTTTGAGGTATTTGCTCAATGGAGTAGATATTATCGTGATTGACCCTGAAAACGAATATCAAGCACTTTGTGAAAGAGTAGGAGGAACTTATGTGAATATTGCGACTTCTTCTCAGCAGTTTCTCAATCCTTTTGATATGCCTCCGATGATTGAGGATGTGGAGTATGGAAAGGGAGATTTGCTTCGTTCGCAGATTATGAATCTCGTAGGCTTGATTCAGATTTTGGTTTGAAAACTTAGTCCAGAAGAGGAATCTCTCCTTGACAAAGCGTTACAAAATACTTACGCCTTGAAAGGTTTTACGTTTGAAATGGACGACTACACGGGAAAACTCCCTCCTCTGATGGAAGATTTGATGAATGTTTTGAATGGAATGCAGGGGGGAGAGCAAATCGCCCTCAAGCTCAGTAAATATGTAACTGGAACCTTCGGAAAACTCTTCAACAATTATACCAATATTGATATCAATAATGCGCTTACGGTCTTCAGTATCCGTGATGTAGAAGAAGCTTTGAAAACCCCTGCGATGTTTAATGTGCTTAATTTTATTTGGTCTAAGGTGAGATCGGTGAAAAAGCAGAGACTCCTTGTCTGTGATGAAGCGTGGATTATGCTTCAAAACGACATTTCTGCAAACTTCCTCTTCGGTCTTATCAAAAGAGCGAGAAAATACTGACTTGGAATCACGACTATCTCGCAAGATATTGAGGACTTTATCCGTAGTCCGTATGGAAAACCGATCGTTTCCAACTCTTCTATGCAAATCCTTCTCAAACAGTCGGTCACCTCTATCAAATCACTCAATCAGCTTTTGGGGCTTTCCGAAGCAGAACAGCAGAGATTGATTTCTGTTGGAGTGGGAGAAGGACTCATGTTCGTGGGAAATCAGCATGTGGGAGTCCAGATTTTAGCTTCACCTCATGAGAAATCATTTATCACAACCGATGTGAAAAACATTTAACCCTTAATATAGACCAGAAATGTCACCTAAAACCTCAAAAGAACAATTTGAAAAAGCCAAAGAATCCATATCTAAAGCTTGAATCTGCATGAAAGAAACAGTAAAGAATCTTTGCGAACTGCTTTTTGAATGAACAAAAACTGCAATATATGGACTTGATGGCACCGACAGATGGATTGGAAGTAAAATTGAAACCAAAAATAAACTCATGAATATGATGAAAAATTATTTGCTTAAATTAGCTTTGGTAGGAGGAATGCTTGTCTATCCTTGACCTCATGCATGCAATACATCAAATTTACCATCTAAACCTCAGAAATCAGAAAACCATTTGGCGTATGGAATCGATGTTTCTCACTTTAATAATTTCGACATTAAAAAACTATCTGAAGAAAATGAGCTTTTTCGTAATGATGCTGATTCGCTTACCAATCCAAAAGAGTTTATTATCTTTCGTGCTAGTCAATGAGAAGGGAAGATTTTAAACGGAGAAAGAGTTGATGAGGGATTGAATGATGAGAAATTCGCAGAGTATTTTTCAAAACTTAATGCATACAATCAAGCTTGTGATGATACTAACGAACAAATCCGTTTTGCAACCTATCATCTCTATGTGCCATCACATAATACTCAAAAACAAGCTGACAATTACTGGAATACCCTCGTTGGCGTTTTATGAGAAGAAAAAGTAAAAAATCAGACTCCAATCCTTGATATTGAGATGGAAGATATTAAAGAATCTGAGGATACAAAGCAGCTGTTAAATGATTTTTTGGAATGCTGCCAGGCTGTAGAAAAGAAATTTGGAAAGAAGCCACTTATTTATACCTCCAATAGTGCGGTAGAAGATTTTTTTAGAAAAGATAAGAGATTTTGAGCCTATCAATATTGGATTGCTTCTTATGAAAATGATAAAATTACTCCTGAAAAGATTCAAAAAAAAGGAAGTAATATACTGAATAAAGAGAATATGGTCATTCATCAATTTACTCAACATGGTCAAGTTGCCGGAATGGAAACTCAAAAGGAAAAAGAAACTGATATCAATGTCGTAAAGCGCGAAAATTTACATACCTTTACAGCCCTTGAATAAAAAAATGGAGAAAAACAGACTTTCAATACAAGCAAAATATTTATCACTTTCAGCGGTCCTGTTTTTCGCTCCTTTTATTCAATTAAGCATAAAAAGGGACCACAAGCAACGATCAAATGAAGAGAAATCTTTCATCCATTCACGGTGTAATATCTGAAACATATCTTGGACTCTATTACTTCTTATTCTCTGATTAACCCGGTTAAGCAAATGGATTGGTTTATCTATTTTGATTTTTTTTGCGGAACTTCTTTGATATTTACTCTTATTTATTTTAACCATAGGAAGTAGCCTTGTCCTCTCATGAGAAACCATTCAAGCTTTAAAAATTGAACAAAGCCCTCTTCAAAAAAAACAAATGATGTTCACGTTTTTACCAATTTATAATGATCGAATTTGGTTTTCGAGGAAGCAATTTGAGAAGCCATATTGGCGAAATAAAGAAGCACAGCTCTGGCGGTTTTTCATTTTTTTAGCATTTCTACTCTCTCCATCAATCCTTCTTGGGGAAACAATTATTTTACTCTTACTCATGAGAGTTGGATTCCTATTTTTTAACTATGATATCATCTCACAAGAGCAAAAAGTCAGACTTCATCATCTTTTTAAAATCTATCCTGAAGAAAGCATTTCTTTCCTTTTCGTGCAAGTCCAAAAGTTTTTTAATTCTAAGTCAAGCGAAAAACTACCTGATCATCATCAACACAATTATAACTTATGAATAACAAAAAAAGGGAAAATCATAAACTTTTTGAGCTATATTATCCTTTTGGGGCTCTTTTGTTTTTGGATATGATATGAGTGATTACGATGGAAAAGCATTCTGTTACTGCGGATACTCATCAGATTCCTTATCCTCAAAAAAAACCAACTTCCCATTCCAAAAGTTCCAATAATCGCAGAATATACTACTTCTTGATCTGATTTTTAACCATTTATTCTTACTATTATGAAAATGACTTTTCGTAAATATATTTTCACAGTTATTGCTTGTATTTTTGGGTTATGAATATTCACCCTTCCAGTAAAAGCACAATCTACTGATGCTAATAATAATTTTTCTACCTCTCTGGGAAAATGAGTAGAAAGCATCAGAGAACATCTAGATAATCCAATTGAAGATACTCTTATTGGAGGGAAAGTAACCTCTCTTATGCTAAAAGTAATTGATGTCCTCTTTCCTATCATCGTAATTGTTGGAGTATTGGTAGCGATGTTTGGACTCTATTCAATACTGACCTCTTCTGATAGCTGAAAACTCAAAGATGGAGTCAGTATGATGGTTTATGGTGCAATTGCGATTATCATCATGTATAGTGCCAAATATTTGAGTTGGGTAATTTTTTCAGACCTCTTTAAAACAGGTAGTGGAGAAGCAATGACTACCATAGATTGGATTACTGTGCTCTACGATAAAATCTGATTTCCATTTATCAAAATAGCCGTATATCTCTCTCTAGGATTTCTTGTCATTCTTATGATGACTCGTGTGTTTGCCTACATTACTGCCCAAGATGATGGGACAAAGAAAAAAGCAATAGGAGTCATTACCTGGACAACGGTTGGAATGCTTTTCATCATTGCTGCGAAACAGATTGTAGAAGCAGTATATGGGAAACAAGATGCTGTTTTAAAAGGATGAACCTCAAATCTTTCTCAAATTTGAACCCAAATTTTAAATCCAAAAGAAATTCCAATTTTCTTTACGATAATGAATTGGGCTTTAGGACTTGTTGCTTTTGTCCTTCTACTTCTTATTTTAGTTCAGACGTATAAAATACTCACCAAACCCGATGATACAGAAACCTTTAAGTCGCTCAAGAAAACGATTATTTATGCTCTTTGAGGAATTCTTTTAATCGGTTCAGCATATTTGATTGCTAATCTTCTGATTTTTAACTAAAAATTGACAAAAACCAAAATTTTGACTATACTTAATTGTTCTTTACACCTAAATATTAAAATCAAATGAAAAACAAAATTATCTTGAGCACTGATACTATGCTGGGTTATGGTTTAGATATAATCTTCGATATGGCAAAAAAATGTGGTTATGATGGAATCGACCTAGCAATTTCTAAAGGATTTGATGCCTGGAATGAAAATTATGTCAAAAACCTGGTAAAAAAATATGAGTTACCCATTTATTCTATTCAAACTTCAGCTCTTTTGAATAGCAAAGAAATGAATAAGGTACTTGATCTCTGTGAAGCAACAGACTGTGATTTGATTACGATTAATGCTCCGAAATTTTTTGATTTTAAATCCTACTCTTTTATTTCCAATAATATTTCAGAATATCAAACTCAGAATCCTGCACTCCATTTCGCAATCATCAATCCTGAAGATAGAAATGTTTTTGCCTTACCGATTCCTGCCTATCGCTTTAGTAACGTTGTCGATATTATAAAAAAATATGGATGCAACCTTGCTCTAGATCTTGCAAATATGAATGTAGACGATCTGGAAACAATTTTTATCAATAAACTTGATGATTTTGCTCCTTATCTTGCTCTGGTATATATTTCTGATAAATCAAAGTCCTGAACTCCTCATCAACTTCCTGGAGAATGAATTCTTAAACTTCCAAGCTTCTTTAAAAAGATAAAAAAGACTGGATATCTCCGTCCATTCAGCGTAAAGCTTTCACTAACTAAAGATGAGCTTGCAGATGGAGATAAAATTGAAATGATTTTAACCAGAGCGAGAGAGTTTATCCAAAAATACGGGGAAGAATAAATTTTACAAGAAAAAAAAGAAAACCTGAAGTCTTTATTCAGGTTTTTTTAACTTGCTTTTCAAAGATAAATATTTAGCATATCAAGCACTTTATTTATCATATTTTGATGATAGAAAAAATCGCAATAGAAATTATTAAAAGCCCTCTTGGAGAACGATTAGCAAACTCATGATCGGGAAGTATCCTTCGAATGACATTTTTTTCTTTTTTTTATGGATTAGAATTATTAGTTACCCATCCTTTTTCTCGATATGGACTCTATATGTCACTCCTTCTCTCGGTAATCGGGATTGCTTATTGGATAAAAAAATATAAACAAAACATACTTTTTTCACTAGGGATAAGTCAAATTTTTCTTTGGATCAGCTTTTTTATCTTTTCGAAAAGTGATTTATTTGAGGGAACAGCTTTTTATGAATGAAAAAGCTGGGGATTCCCGATAGCTATCCCTTTTATGAGAATCTGCCCTAGCTGTGGGAGCGATGTCCCACCTTTGGAAACTTTCCCGTATTTTTTAGCTAATCGGTGTCTTTTCTTTTTGTTAAGTTATGTGATTATTATTTTTCTTCCAAAAAAGATGTTAGACTCAAAGGTTTTGCAGCGGACTCTTTGAATACTCTGCTTTTTTAGTAGCTTCATGGGAATTGCTTGGCTAGGAATTCTTTATGATTAATTATTCTGATCAAAAAATATTTTAGCTTGTTCTCGAGCCAATTTTCTGTGACTCATCGCATTTTTTTCTTCTGGATTCATTTCTCAGAAAGTTTTTTCTGATCCGTTCGGAATAAAAATAGGATCCCATCAAAAATTGGTTTCTCACCTCGGAGTTTCACTGATAGTTCACTTTACTTTCCCTATAAATTTATGTACCGTTTCTCCATCAAAAAAGCCTACACAACAGAGCGCTTCAGCATTTCTATTTTTAAATATTGAAAGCTGGTCTAAGAGTCCTTGAGTCCCTACTTCCTTCATAAATCGCTTAATCAAAGCTCAGGGAAGAGCGTTTCGAGCTTCAAAACGAAGTCCAGCATCTTCTACAAGCACAGGTTCTCCAGTTATTTGATAAGCGAGTCTTGCTTTATGCTCTACGACATCTTCTACTTGTGTCGACTGAATTTCATCTAAATCAAGATCAACCCTCTCTAGATTTCCTCATAAAATAGCGTCAGCTTCTTTTCGTTTATTCTGATTTCATGTAGCAAATTTCATAATTATCTAAGGACAAAATAAAACTAATTTTTATCTTTCACTTTTTCATAGCCAAGCTGCCCACAGGCTCCTTTTGCTTCTCTTCCCATACTATCACGCACTGTAACCGTAACTCCACCTTCCTCCAAGATCTGTTTGAATTTCTGAATATCAGCTTTTTTACTTTCTTTAAGGTCAATAGCTGGGTTTTCATTGTAAGGAATGAGATTGAGATGAGCGAGTCTGCCTTTAAGCAGCTTTACGAGCTGATGAGCCAGTTCAGGTTTATCGGTAACACCATAAATCATGATGTATTCATAAAAAATCCTATTATCCGTAGCTTTGACATAACGATCTATAGTTTTCATTAGTTCTTCTAAAGGATAGGCTTTCGCAATTGGCATAATCTGATTTCTAAGTTCTTGATTAGGAGCATGGAGCGAGATTGCAAGCTTCACATCTACTTTATCTTCAATGAGTTTTTCAATTCAAGGAATAATTCCACAGGTAGAAATGGTAATATGCCTTCTTCCAAGGGAAAGTCTGTCTTGAGCGAGCATAATCTCTAGTGATTTTCTAATATTTTCATAGTTTAACAGCGGTTCTCCCATCCCCATAAAAACTACATTTCTGATTGCGTAATTCGTTCCATCTTCTTTCTTTCAGAATCTTTTCTTGATATAGGTATTGGCAAAGAGGATCTGAGAAATCATCTCTTCCCATGTCAAATCCCTTTTGAAACCAAGTTTTCCTGTTACGCAAAAAAGACACTTCATTGCACATCAAACCTGCGAAGAAATACAGAGCGTAATACGGTTCAACTTTGCCTTCCCATTTTGGATATACTTTTCATTTTGCCGGTGATACATTAGAATCGCTTCGATCAAGTTTCCATCTCTTGTCTTGAAGGCGAACTTTGTCGTATCAGTAGCCTCCACAGTGTCTATCAGTTCAATTGCTAAAAGATCAAAATCTGATTGAAGCTGCATCCTCAAATCCTTGGAAAGTGTAGTTAAAGAATTCCATTCTGTATTCTGATTTTTATACAGTTCAAAAAAGATTTGTTTTACTTTGAATGGTTGAAGTTTGTGTTCCTTTACTCGCTCATTGAGTTTTCCTTCGTTGAAAAGGGTTGGTTTATGGTCATTCATTCAGATTTTTTTCTTATTTTAAAACGAAACTGAGTATAAGGAATCGTTTAGGAATAGCAAATTGTCTTGAGGATAAAAAATTATAATTTAAAAAAATCACTTTTTAGCTTTGAAATTTATCTAAAGACTTATTTATTGAAGAAAAGTCAGATTTTTTTGACTTTTAAAGCTTTTTCTGATATAATAGAAGAAAGAGGATTCTTTACTTTATAAAACAAAATCAATGGCAATTACTGAAGAAAACACAAACCCCTTTTCATGAGGAAGTTTGGCAGATCAACTCCAAAATAGCTGAGCAACACAGCCAAATCCTGAATTAATCGAGCAATCTCAGCAGATTGAGGGGATTGGAGACTCAATTTCTAATCCTCAGAAATTGAGCACTTCTCTTCAAAAATCACAGGAAAAAACTTTGGAAGATAGCGAAAAATCTACTGTTGATTTACTCGATGATACCAATGATTCTCTTGCAAAACTCAACAAAGGACCTCAATATGAAATAAAAAGATATAATAAATGATTTATTATTTCTGTTTTAGGAATTGCTTTTTTTTGAGCTCTAAGTTTTGTGAATTATTTATTTTATCAGTACTTAGACCTCAAATCACAACCTACATTCCCTCAAGATAAAATTTCAAAACAAGACCGTGTTCAAAAAACCTCTGATACCTATGATGAATATGGTGCAATGCTTGGACTTTTTGATAAAGATCAATACAACAACATCTCTCTTGCAAAAGAAGGAGAAGCTGGAGCAAAAAAAGTTCTCAACGATGGGAAGCTTAACTTTGTACAAAAGAAAGATATTCTCCAAAATAGCTTAACTACTTTAGGGGATCAAATTATTACGACAAAAACAGACATCAATCAGCTCACAGAAAATCTCAATAAAGATGGATTTTTTCCTCAAGATCTTGTTGACATTCTTAAGGAAAATAATGCTGTAGGTTCTATCCAAAGAAGCCTACTTTCTCTTGAAGTAGTGAAGTTTTCTAGTGCTATGAAAGTATTTTCACTCATGGATGTCTTCGTTTCCTCTCTTGCTGATACTTTATGATACACAAAATCTGACATTAGAGAAAAATTGAATGAACTGATAGAGAGAGGAGAAAGAGATGTCGAATATTACCTTAATGTATGTTATAATAATCCTTATGAACCTGTAAAGTGTGATAAAATTGATGATTTTAGTGAGTATTATAAAAAAATTAGAGAAGAATCAGAATTTGATACCTCATTTTTCAAAACACTAATGGAATTTATTGACAATAAACTCGAATATAGCAATGTCCCAAGTTTTTCAATCACTTTTAATAGTTTTGATGGAAAAAGTAACAGCATTGGATTTACCGTCGAGGTAAATACTCTCAAAGAAGATGAATATGCGCTCGTTCAACAAGGAGTAAAAAGTCCGCATATCTTTATCGTTTCAGAACTCATCAAACTCTTAAAACAGAGTACGTTTATCGTTGGAAAAGCAATTGATGCAAAAGACATCAAGGTTTCTCCTAAGCAAATTACCATCTGAGGATCTAAATATACAGTAAACAATTCGGTTAAAAACTTCAATCTTCCAATTCAAAAAACTACAGATAGAGAAATCTTTGATTTTGTCGAAAAATATAACCCAAAAGTACAAGAAGTTATAGAGGATAAAGAAGCAAAATCTGAGATTTTATGAAAAATTACCTCTTCTTCAGAGCTCTCACAAGGAACTTGAGTATTACAAACTGAATTACTCTGATCGTCTTGATCTGCAGCATGATTTATAGCAAATCCCATTATAGAATAACATATTATCCTTTTAATTCTTTTTTTAATAATACTATGGATACCCTACAGCAAAATCTAAATTCTTTCTTGGAAAAGTGAAAAAAAATGTGGAAAGAATTCCTTGAAGGACTCCAAAAACAAGGTAAGGATGGGAAAAAAATTAACATTTCTTTCTGAATCAACAAACAATCCTATTATGTAGCATTAAGTATTTTAATCGTTATGATGATCACTTTTTGTGTTTGATTAGGTATTATTTGGTATAAGAACAATCAACTTACTTTAAGAACTTGGGATTTAAAGCAGCTTTCAGAATATAATATGGCATGATTTCAACAATCAGATATCATGAATGACGAGAAAGATTCTCTCCCAAAAACTGTTGCTGAACTCATAAGAATGTATCAAGATGCCGAAGCAAGAAAAAAAGAATTAGCCGAAAATTTGGATTTCAAAAAAAGTGTTTACACCGACTTCCTTAAAAATCTATTGCTTCCTTCCCTAAATATCTGGAAAGATCCGTACACAAAAGAGATCGACCTTTCAATCCTCGGTAAAAAATACCTTGACCAGAACCCTTATCAAGATATTTCTCTTCTCTCTCAGTGGAGTAGTATCGTTAAAGATAGCGGGAAAGATGTTGGAGATAATGAAGTTGTGAATATGAAGATAGGAGAAATCGAAGAACTAGAAAACGGTTTTTTTCGCATTCCAATGAATATTGCATTTAAATCAGATTCAAAAAGAGCTTTTCTTCTCCTTGTAGACAAACTTTCATTGACCTCAAACATCAATAATTTATGACTTTTAAACGACTTTACCTTTTATCTCTTTGATGTAATTAGAGCACAAAAACCAGAACAAATTCGTCAATTAATGGAAGAGTATAACATAACACCATCTGGACAGGATGAAAAAACTTATAATGCTGTGATTTCTCGTTATCTTTATAGCTGGATTTTCACAGGAGATACTGTACCAAATATTCTGATTGACGAGAAGGTAATTGACACTGCGATCAAAGAAAGTATTGTATGTAGAGGAGATCAGTCTGATGATGTTTGTTATTTTATGTTTAGAAATAAATACAGAAATATTCCAGGATTAGCCTATGCTATAGGATTAGAAGGACTTGTAAACAAACCACTTGCTCTCAAGAGATTTTATGCTGAAATTCCCCCTTTGATAGCTATTGACTCCTTTACCTTTGATAAAGCAAAATCTCAAGGATTATCCTTAGCAAATACCAATGAATATCTTTGAAATATTAATTTTAGTATTTACGGAAGAGGTATAGATCCAGCAGATGCTGAGGAAATATCTTCACAATTAACAGCCAACTGTTTCGCTAGTGGAAGTAAGAATACCTTAGATCTCTCATGAGCTCTTAACCAGGTTCAGGCTTCAATTCTTCAGATAGAGAATAAAGGAAACGCCGCAGGTAAAATTTGAAATGGAAATGCAGATGATTCTCTGATTTCTAGAATGTGAAATTTGATTGAGTTAAAAACTACCCTTCAAGAGGATATGGACACTTATGAAACCCTTTCTCCTTACAATAAAATTATTAAAAAATTTGAATATTTCAGAATGCTTAGAAATGTCGGACTTTGTTCAGCCTCAAATCATTAATTCATCTCAGTACTGTTTTATGACCCTAAATTTAGGGTCTTTTTTCATTTTAGTAAACTTGAAGTTTTAAAGACAATGGCTACTATAAGAATAGACAATAGCTTTTATTTTTTCTCTATGCTATGGAACCCCTTTCATCACTTCTCCGCCCGAAATCACTAGAAACTTTTGTCGGACAATCTCATCTAATTTGAGAGGGTAAAGCTCTGTCTACTTTCATTGCCAATAGACAGTGTCCTTCTTTACTTTTCCGAGGTCCTCCAGGTTGTGGAAAAACAACTCTTGCTGAAATTATTGCTTCATCTCTAGAAGCAGATTTTTTTCCACTCTCTTGAGTAAGAAGCAAAAAAGAAGATCTCACAATGATTATTCAACAGGCGGAACTCAATCAAAAATATGGGAAATCAACGCTCGTTTTCCTCGATGAGATCCATCGTCGAAACAAATCTCAGCAAGACACCCTACTTCCTTTCGTAGAGAAGGGAATAATTACTCTGATTGGAGCGACTACTGAAAACCCGAGTTTCACTGTGAATAACGCCTTACTCAGTCGCTGTCGTTTATTTGTTTTTGAAAATATCAACTCAGAGGAGATTTTCAGATTTTTAAGTTTACAAAAAGAAAAAATCTGATCACTTTACCCTGACATTAAACTCAATGATGAAAGCCTACACTTCCTTGCTTCTTCTGCCAACTGAGATCTTAGAAATGCAATCAATCTCCTAGAATCAGCCTTACTACTTATATGAAAAGGAGATTTAACAAAAGAATCCTTGATAGAAGCCGGAACTCAAAAGCATTATTATGATAGAGATGGTGAAGATCATTATAATATCATTTCAGCTGTACATAAATCACTTCGTGATTCCGATCCAAATGCAGCTTGTTATTGGATTCAGAGGATGCTCATTGCTGGAGAAGATCCACTTTATATTGCGAGGAGATTACTACGTTTTGCGAGTGAAGATATCGGACCCGCAGATAATAACGCTCTTTTGCTTGCCAATCAGGTTTATGAAGCGATTCAAAAAATCTGAATGCCAGAATGTGAAGTTTTTCTTTTCCAATTAGCTCTTTATCTAGCAAAAGCTCCGAAATCCAACCTTAGCTACAAAATCGCCCAACAAACTAAAGCTGATGTACAAAAGTTTTGAAATCTGCCGGTTCCCCTCCATTTGAGAAATGCTCCTACAAAAATGATGGCAGAACTCGGCTATGGGAAAGGCTATCAATATGCTCACGATTTTAAAGATGCAAAAGTAGATCAAGAACATTTTCCTCCGGAACTTAAAGGAAGAAAATATGGATAACATCAGATTTTTTGATTTTATAAAAACTCGCCTAGCACATCTAACTAAGCGAGTTTTTGAAATAGGAATTTTTATTACATAATCCTTCCTGCCTTATCGGCTAGAGGGCTTCTTTCTCCTTGAGTAAGGTGAACATGGACAAATTCAGGCTGTCCAAGCCACTTATCAATCAAGTAAGAAAGTCCGTTTGAGCGTTCATTTTGGTAAGGTGAGTCAATCTGGCTCACATCGCCAATAATGACAATCTTCGTTCCCACTCCTGCACGAGTGATAATGGTTTTTACTTCATGAGGAGTTAGATTTTGAGCTTCATCAATGATAATAAAACGACCTGCAAGTGAGCGTCCACGAATGTAATTTAAGACTAAAACCTGAATGTTGTTCGCCTTTGCCCATTCACGAATGGGCTCGTTTGTCCTCTGCTTGGGCTTGCCAGCTTCTCTAATAACTGCCAAATTGTCGTAAATCGGCATCATATAGGGATCAATTTTTTCATCTTTATCTCCTGGCAAGAAACCAAGCGTCTTGTCACTCATTTCCACTGCGGGACGGGCTACAAGGATCTCTTCAAATTGATCTTTTTGTTTAAGAGCAGCAGCCAATGCAAGAAGTGTCTTTCCCGTTCCTGCCTTACCAGTCAAAGCGACAAGGCTAATCTTTGGATCAAGTAAAGCATCAAAGGCAAACTCTTGCTCGTGATTTTTTGCCTGAATGCCGAAGACTTTTTCGTTCTTTCTGATCGGAATGAATCCTAATTCTCCTTTTCTGACTAATACACTTTCCTGTCCTTTGAGTACGAAAAGCTGATTGACAGGATAGTCCCTGAAACGAGGAGGAATAGGATCCTGTTCTTTTCGATTCTTAGAATATATTTCTTCCCATTCTTCTTCTGTAGGAACGACCTCAGAAATACTTCCGTAAATTTTGGTCATGTCCTTTACAGAATCATTGCGATACGATTCAGAAAGAACCCCTAGAGCTCTGGCTTTCATTTGGAGATTGAGGTCGTTAGTTACAAGAACAACATGCTCTCCCTGTTGCTTTTTGGTAAAAGCAATAGCGAGGATTCTGTGATCTGGAGTGTCTTCAGAGAATGATTGTTCCATCTCTTTAGGATAATCAACCCCAAGAGCAATAGTCAGCTTTCCGAGGCTTTTGCCAAGGGATAATCCTCCATTAAAAAGCTCATCTCCTGTTAATTGTTTTAGAATTCGTCCAAATTCTCTAGCATTTACATTTACCGCTTCATTGCCTTTCTTGAAGTTATCAAGCTCTTCAAGGACAATAATCGGGATACAAACATTATGCTCCTTAAATCCCGTAAGGCAGGTAGGATCTGATAATGGAATATTTGTATCTAAGACAAAAGTCTTAATTTCTCTCTGTCTCTTCGTACCTTTTTTGGCAGAGGAAGATGCTTTTTTTTCTGTCATAGTTTTAATTTTTTTTGTTATTAATACTTTTTTTATGTTGAAGCTATAGTTATTTTAGTATAAAAATCAAACTATTTTTATTAAAAGTCAATAATTAAAATATTATACTTATTGATTTGTGATTATACAAAAAATCTCACAAAAAGATTAAACAATAATTGTTTGACTTTTGTTAAATTTTTAATAAAAATTATTTTGTCTAAAATAAAATGGAGGATAAATTTATGAGAAAATGCAACTTAAAAAAGAAAATTGAAGTCAGAATCAAAAAGAAGACGACTTTGAAAGAGCCTAATAAGGCTAGGAAGCTAATGGGACTCCCTCTAAAAAAAAGGAGGTAAATCATGGGAAAGGTGATCATTCCAAATTAGAGCATCAGCTGTATTATCCTGTCTGATGCTTTTTTGTGATTGAAAAAATGAGGAGAATAGCTACACTGATTGTGAAATCAGTTTTTATTTTTTCTTTTTCTCATGAATCTTACCATTGCAAAGTATCTAGAAGGTATCAAAAATAAACTCTTTACCTCTAAAGAAGTCCTCCTTGACTATCAAAAGAGAGCAAAAAGTCTGAATCCTGAACTCAATGCCTGTGTTCGTTTCAATGATGAATATGCAACTACTCATGCTGAGGACTTTGCTCAGAAACCGCTTGCAGCTTTGCCGATTATGGTCAAAGATAATATTTTGATCAAAGGAGAACTCGCGACATGCTCCTCCAAGATGCTAGAGAACTACCAAGCTCCTTATACTGCAACCTGTATGGAAAACTTAGAACAAGCTGGGGCCTTGATGATCGGACAAACCAATATGGATGAATTTGCTATGGGAGGCTCTACGGAAACTTCTTGTTATGGAAAAACTCTCAATCCTCACGGTCAAAACCGCATTCCTGGAGGAAGTAGTGGGGGTTCTGCGGTAGCAGTAGCAGCTGATATGGCAATTGCTGCACTCGGAACCGATACCTGAGGAAGCGTCAGGCAACCAGCCGCTCTTTGTGGAATTGTAGGCTTCAAGCCGAGCTATGGAGCAATTTCTCGTTATGGGGTTGTGGCGATGGCTTCGTCACTAGATCAGGTTTGAATTTTTTCCAAAACAGTGGAAGATGCCCAGCTTTTGCTTCCCTATCTTGTAGGACATGACGCTAAAGATAGCACTTCCTCTCCAAAAGCTAACGAACTCAAAGAAAAAAAATCAGACTTCCCTTCTTCATACAAAATTCTCGTTCCAGAGGAAGCGTTAGATGAGGGGGTAGATCCGCAGATCAAGGAACTTTTCCTCCAAAAACTTAAGCAACTCAAAGCACAGGGACATCAAGTAGACATTAAGCCACTTCCCATCCTTAAATATGCTTTGGCAATCTACTATACTCTAATGCCAGCCGAGGTCAGCACCAATCTTTCTCGTTTTGATGGGATCCGTTTTGGGCATCAGGGAGAAAGTCAGGATTTTGCTTCTTTGGATGAATATTACGCGACGATCAGAGCTGAAGGCTTCGGTGAAGAGGCGAAAAGAAGAATTTTACTCGGAACTTTTGTCCTAAGCTCTGCAAATTATGAAGGCTACTACCTCAAAGCCCTAAAAGCACAAAAAAAATTAAAAGCTGATCTCGCTCAAGTATTCAGTTCCTACGATATTATCCTTACTCCGACGACGCCAGAACCCGCTTGGAAGATCAATTCTAAGGTTTCTGATCCGCTCAAAATGTATCTTTCCGATCTCTATACTGTCCCTGCAAATTTAGCAGGATTGCCAGCGGTTTCAGTGCCACTTGGTATGGTAAAAGAAGGAGAAGAAGAACTTCCTGTTGGAATTCAAGCTATGAGCAAGCAATGGTCTGATTTAGAATTATTAGACTTTGCAAGGAAGTTGTAATTTTTTATTTATATAAAGTATAAGCAAATGGGTAAAATTACAGAACTTACAACTCAGATTTGAGAAATTGGAGAACAAATTATAAAGGAAAACGATGATTTTAGAAGAAAAATAAAATATCTTGCCTAGAACAAAATAGGAACAACATTTCTTACAGTGGCAGAGAAAGAGTCTCCTCTCTACCTAAAATTAAAAAAGACTTGTGAAGAATTGTTAAAAGAGCTCAACAACTAGGACTAAAAATATAAATCATTTTCTCTTGATTTTGTATTTCATTTTCATATAAAATTGCACTGTCATCATAAACACAAGGTTGTGCGGATATGATGTAGTTGGTGTAGCATAGCAGACTTCAGCTCTGTTTGTACGGGTTCGAGTCCCGTTATCCGCTATTTATCGCTACTCATTATCGCTATGTTCGGTCGTATTATATGAGGATTGTTGTTGGCTGGTGCTGGGGCAGTAATGTGCTACTATTCGTATCAGTTAGTTGCAATTTTCGGAAGGAATGCACGAGCAGAGAGAAATCTTGGGGGAACAAGAAATGCTGTGGTTTTAGCTGGGGTGTGACTTGTAATCTTAGGGATATTGATGGTGTTTGGTGTTTTTAGTCTTTCAAATCCTGCAGATCAGGTTTCTTGAGGATTTGGAAATGGGAATGCTTTGAATTAAAATATTGGGCCCTTAGCTCATTTGGCTAGAGCGCCTGCTTTGCACGCAGGAGGTGATCGGTTCGACTCCGATAGGGTCCAAATTATAATTGAACTTGCAATAGAGTTCTTTTTTTTAATCAAAAAAATTAAAACTAAAAACAATCGTGACGACTATTTACACACTATACTAAAACCCTATAAAAAATAGAAAAATCTTAAACAAGGCTACTTTGATTCTCCCTTGTAAATCACTTATATTTCCCTACAATTAAGGTCGAAATTCAGATTTATTCTTTATAAAATAAGAAATGAAAATTGGAATTGTTGGACTCCCAAACGTTGGAAAGTCTACACTATTTAACGCTTTAACAAAATCCTATTCTGCACCTGCTGAAAATTTTCCTTTCTGCACAATAGAACCGAATGTTGGTATTGTTGATGTAAAAGATCCAAGAGTTGAAGCATTAGCTGAAATGTCTAAAAGTCAAAAAATCGTCTATGCTAATACTGAATTTGTCGATATTGCTTGACTTGTAAAAGGAGCAAGTAAAGGTGAAGGACTTGGAAATAAATTCCTTTCACATATTAGAGAAGTTGATACAATCGTCCAAGTACTCAGATATTTTCAAGACAATGATATTGTCCATGTAGAAGGGGGAGTAGATCCCCTAAGAGATAGGGAAATTATCAACACTGAACTCATCTTTGCAGATCTTGAACAAATAGACAAAACCCTTCCGAATCTTCAAAAAAGAGCAAAATTAGCACAAAATAAAGAAGATAAAAAGATTGCAGAAATCCTTGAAAAAATCCAAAGTGTACTCTTAGAAGGAAAACTTGCAAATATCTTAAGAAAAGAACTTTCAGATGAAGAACTTAAGCTTATTAAATCCTACAATTTTTTGACTTTAAAACCTTTTGTCTATGCACTAAACATCTCTCAGGAAGATATCCAAAATACAGAAGCTCTGAAGAATGAATTTGAAGAAAAACTTCAAGCTCCAGTTGCAATCGTTTGTATAAAAATTGAATCCGAGATGATGGAGCTTTCCAACCAAGAAAAGTCAGAATTTTTGACTGAACTTTTGGAACTTCAGCAAGGAGTAAGAATTCCTACCTTGGATGATCTGATTGGTCTTGCTTTCCAGCAGCTTGGATTAATGTATTATTTCACAACTGGAGAAAAAGAAACAAAAGCATGGACTATCCCTCTTGATTCAACAGCCCCGCAAGCTGCCTGAGCAATTCATTCAGATTTTGAGAGAGGTTTTATTAAAGCGGAAGTAATCAATACTGAAAGGCTTTTAGAAGTTGGTTCCCGGTCTAAAGCAAGAGAAAAAGGACTCCTTCGCCTAGAAGGGAAAGACTACATTGTCCAAGATGGCGATGTAATGATTTTTAAGTTTAATGTCTAAAGAATTTCTAAATACAAATGCAAACTAAAGGTTATCATTATACTTAAAATATATATTGACTTTTGTTTTAGAAACATTATTTTCCTTACATTTATCCTTTTATTGGATAATAATATTTATTTTTTTATTCTAGATAATGACTAAAAAAATTTTTCTTGCTCTCATCAGCGGATTGGTATCATTTTTTGGCATTGTTTTTGCACAAACAACCTGAAATACCGCGACACTTTCTCTTACCGCAAATAATCTTCCTATAACTTTTTCTAGTGAACTTAAGCTGGATTTAATCACTAAAAATTCCTCTTTTTCTTGATTAGAAAATCTTTCTCTTTCTTTTTCTAACTGTGGAGATGATATAGAAGTATGGCATGCTAATAAGAAAAAAACTAGCTCTATTCTAAATTTTTCTCTTTTACCGAACGAAGAAAAACTTATTTCTCTTACTATTCGTGTTAAAAGCATAAAAGCATGTCAATTAGATTTTTCAATTTTGAATCAAGGTAAAACGGAAGCACAAACTAGTGTAATATTAAAATCACTTTGTCATCAACCAATTGATTTTGATCAGGAGGATATTCTTTCTTGATACTTTTTGGAGAAGGAACAACATATTCTAGATCAGCAGAATATTGTTAATCAAACCCACAATAAAAACACACTACCTCCTGAACTTAGATGAGCATTTGATCGAGCACTACAACATGGATTTCTATCTGAGCAAGAGAAAACTTTATTTGATAAGCCTATGACAAGATTACAATTTGCCCATATGCTTCTTTCCGTAAGTAATAAACTTGGAATAGAGATTGACGAGAAGAAAACATGTGATTTTAAAGATACCAATTGATTTTCTAATGCAGACATTGCCACCATGAAAAAAGTCTGTCAACTTAACATTATGGGAATTCATCCTAATCAAACTGCACTAACAAATTTTATGCCAAAGCAATTTATTAATAGAGCACAGATGGTTACGGTAATTTCTAGGATGATTTGGGGAAAAACTTTCAATGAATGAGGAAAATTTTTCTATACACAACACCTAAAAAAAGCTCACAAGGAAGTACTAATTAATAAAATATTGCCAAAAAGTTTAGAAATTAGAGGTTATTTTTACCTAATTCTTCAAAGAGCAGATCAGAAAGGGCTCATAAAACGAAGTGATTAAAATTAAAGTAAAGTAAGCTAAAAGACAGTATCTATTCCTACTTCCATAACACAAAAACATTGGAAAATAATGAAGCAATCGTGAGAGGGCCAATGCCTCATGGAACAGGGGTAATATGTAAAACCTGATGCTTTACTGCTTCAAAATCAATATCACCAACTGGCTTTCCATCCTTATGTCCATACCCAATATCAATCAGAATTTGTTCTTTTTTTGAACTCAAAAAGTCGGCATTGACTAAATGAACAGCCCCTGTTCCAGAAAAAATATAATCAGATTTCTGACAGAAAGCTCTAATCTCCTCAGGAGTGTTACGAATATCAAAAGTTGCAACAAAAGCTCCTCTTTTGAGTAACTCTAAAGCGAGAGGTTTACCAACAATTGTGCTTTGTCCAATCACGGCAACTTGCTTCCCACGAACATTTCCAAGATCATAATAATCAAGCAAAGTCATTACTGCTTTGGGTGTCGCAGGTGTAAAATCAAGTAGGTCAAAAAAACTTTTTCCGAGCATCGTTCATCAAAGCCCATCAATATCTTTGTGTGGTGCGATCGCAGATAAGAGCTCATTTTTATATTCTTGAAGCTCAGGAGGAAGCGGAAGCTGAATAATAATCCCCACACAGTCTTCTTCTTGGTTGAGATGATGAATAAGAGAAAGAATCTGATTCTTTTCTCGTTTTGTTTGCTGAAGGAGCAGATTTAAATCAGGAAAATCTAGACTCTGATTCTCTTGTCCTTGTCCAAAAACAAGCGTTGAAAGTCCAATCCTTGAGCCGAAGTTTTGCTTATGTCTGACATAGACAGCAGAGGAGTGATTATCTCAGAAAAACAGAATTGCTACAAATTTTTTAGTATTTCAAAAAGTAGACTGCACCTTGGCTTTGAGTTCAGCTTCTATCTTTTCTGCAATCGGTTTACCATAAAGAAGCATAGCGTAAATATCAATCAAGATAAATCTAATTGGAAGCTTATGAATATCGTCATGAAAAGCAAGAGAACACTTACTTGATTTCCAAAACAAAATTACTAGACTGAAAGATGTTTACTATCAACTTATAGTTATGAAATATACAAATATCCGTGAAGAAGAACTCAAAAATAAAGTAGGATCAGATTTTTTTGCTGATTTCGATACGACCAGCATTGTAGGGAATATTGATTTTTGTGTATTGCCAAAGCAGCAAGGGCTTTTTTGACATGCGACTCCACTTTTACGAGCTGAGGCTAAAACAGGAGACTATGATGTTCCAACGATGTTTGTGCAACTAATCTTGACCATTGGAAAAGCAAGAACCTTTGATAAAATGCTCGCTCCTACATATCTTGGGGCTTTTGATGGGATGAAAATTGCATTTATTGAATACCTAGCAATTCAAGATATCTTCTATGAAAACGACTTCAACTGGAATGTAACGCCTTCAAACCATGAAACAAGAGAATTTAAACTTGTTTTGGAAAGGGTAAAAGGAATATTAGACAAAAATACTGCAATCTTTGACTATGAAAAGGACGAAAAAAAGCTAAGAGACTTTATAAAAACCAATATCTGACAGGCTAAATCTTCTTCAAAGATCAAGATCAACAAAAATAACTTTATCCCCATCTATCTAAGGTGGCTAGAACAAGTAAAACCTGAAATTGCAATCAATAACCGAGACGAACTCAAAAAAAATAATATCATGGACTCAGATTTTTTTCTTGCGGATTTGTTCGTAGATGATCATAATACTCAGAATATTGGAGATGACGAAAGTGTAAAATCAGATTTATTTGTTGTTTTTGATAACTGAGGATACAAGATTGCAAAAGAAAGTCTTAAACAAATGTTTGACTCAATCATTCCGATCAAAGACAAGAAAAAATACGAATTCTTTTGGAAAAATTATAAAAGACCTCCTCTCAAAGAATATCAAGAATATATCATTCAGAGAAGAGACCTTATCGTACCTCAGGATATTAGAGAAAGAAAGGGAGCTTATTTTACGCCTCGTATTTGGGTAGAAAAGAGTCAGGAGTATATGGCAGAGTATTTTGGAGAGAATTACCAAGATGAATACTATATCTGGGACTGTGCGGCTGGTACAGGAAATCTCTTAGCAGGACTTACCAACAGTATAACATCTATGCTTCCACACTGGATATGGCAGATGTCCAAGTAATGAGAGATATGGCAGAACACAAGACTGCTAATCTCCTCAAAGAGCATATCTTTCAGTTTGACTTTCTCAATGATGATTTTAGCCAACTTTCTCAGTCACTTCAAGATATTATCAATGATCCAGAAAAGAGAAAAAAACTGATCCTCTATATCAATCCACCTTATGCTGAAGCAACTAATGCTAAGACTGTAACTAGAACTTGAGAAAATAAAAGTGGAACTGCAAAAGGAACAATGATCCATCGTAAATATGCATCAAATCTTGGGAACGCCAGAAATGAACTTTTTGCCCAATTTTTGATGAGGATTTATAAGGAAATTCCTAACTGCAAAATTGCAAATTTTTCAACTTTGAAAAATTTGCAAGGCACGAATTTTGAGCAGTTCAGAAAATGCTTCCTTGCGAAGCCCGAAAAAATTTTTATCGTTCCTGGCAATACTTTTGACAATGTAACAGGACAATTCCCTATTGGTTTTTTTATTTGGAATAATGAAAAGAAAGAAGAATTCTCAAAAATTACGAGTGATATATATAATAAAATATGAGATTTCATAGGATTAAAAAATATTTATGCTGATGAGAACACTCCAAGAATAAATAAACGAATAAAACTTTTCGACGATAAGAATAATAAAGAAACGATATGATTTATGGAGAACCCTACTCCTGACTTTCAAAATCAAAAATTTCTCAATATTTCTACTTCTGAAGGAAACAGGCATAATAATTATTTATTTTTCAGTAATAAGAATTTATTTCAAGGATGTATTTATTTTTCTGTTCGCTACTGTATAGAAGCAACTTGGCTAAATGACCGTGATCAATTCCTCCGACCAAAAGACTGACGAGAGCAAGACTCAGAATTTCAAACTGATTGCTTGATTTTTACGCTTTTTCACGGACAAAACCGTATCACTTCCTCTGAAAATGATGGAGTCAACCACCGAATCCCATTTACTGAACAGCAAGTCGAGGCGAGAGAAAAGTTCAAATCTCACTTTATGTCTGACTTTCTCAAAGACAAAGTACGCTCTCCTGAAGCTAAAAAAGTCTATCAAGCATGACTTGCTCTTTGGAGATACTACCATGAAGCTTGCTCAAAAGATCAATATCTCGCTAATGCCAGCCTATATGAAATTAGAGAATATTTTCAGTGAAGAAATGAAAAAGGAAAGATGAATGTAAAGAGCTCAGATGAGACCTACACTGATCTTATTGGGAGTCTTAGAGCTGAACTAAAAAATCTTGCTAGCAAAATCGCAGAGAAAGTCTATGAATATGAATTTTTGAAAAGATAAATATTGCTTATTTCTTAATTTTTGTAAGTACCAGTTCCTGTGCCTTCAAAAGTTGATTGTCTACTCCTTTGTCAACATACCCCGTAAAATCAAAAGGAATCTCTACATCAGGTTTAATTCATTTTTTGTCAATTGTTGTCCCCTTTGGTCCAAACCACCTTCCAATTGTATATTTAAGTGAAGTTCCATCATTAAATTCATATAAAGTCTGAATTGAACCTTTTCAAAAACTCTGAACACCAAGAATAGGAACATTAAGTTGCTCCTTGAGAGCAAGAGCAAGAATTTCACTAGAACTCGCACTCAGTCCATCTACAAGAACTACAATAGGAAGTTTTCCTAACTCTCAAAAACCTTTAGAAACATAGTCAACCGGCTGAAAATTTGAATACTTCGTCTTTGTAATAAGCTTTCCACTTGACAAAAAATGTCCAGCAAGATCAAGTGCTGATTCCAACAATCCTCAACCATTTCCTCTCAAATCAAGAATAATCCCTTTTACGTGGTTTTCTACTAATTCGACCACTGCTCTAGAGAAAAGTTTATTCGTCTTATCTCAAAAAACTGAAACTTCTATATATCCAATTTTCACCCCACTTTGAGTCAGAATTTTTGATCTTACCGAAGGGACATCAACAATATCTCTAACTACCTCCTTTTCTATATATACTTTCTCTCCAGATTTTTCAATTCTTTCAATAAAAAACTGAACCTTAGTTCCTTTTGGACCTCTAATTTTTTGGACAGCTTCTGCAGTTGTTAGGTCTTTTGTTTCTCAAGTTCCGATAAGAACAATCCTATCAAGAGGAAGCAATCCCGCTTTAAAAGCTGGAGAATCCTTAATAACCTCTTCTATTTGAACATAATAATCTTTTTTTCCGACAACTGCACCAATTCCTTCAATCTGCCCTTCTCCCTCCAACTCGGTTTGTAAGCCAGAAAACTGCTCTACATCAAGGTAAGAAGTAAAAGGGTCTCCTAAACCATCTACAAAAGCTTTTGTTGCACTTTCAATCATTTTTTGCTGTCCACTAAGTAGTTCTTTCTGATCATAATATTCCCCAGAAAGAAGAGTACTAATTTGTTCCATACGGAAATATTTCTTCCCAACATTAGATAAGAAGGTATCCATATCAGCGTAAAGTGTCTGCATTCTCCAAAAAGTAATTCCTCACCCAACAATCATTCCAAAGACAAAAATCAGACTTATTTTTTCTCGTTTAAATGTTTTTCCTCGCATTTCACTCGTAAGTAAAGTAAAATTAATAGAAAAAGTGTAGCTATTTACTTAAAATTTTCAATGAAGAAATAAGAAAAACGCCCCATTTATAAGCAAATAGACCTTTTACTTATATTTTATCTTACTTTACTCCTTTCTTTAAATGCTTGATAAAAAATTTAAAACTTCCATGAAATCAACAGCAACAATAAAATTATGCTTTAGAAGCCAAGATTTAGTTTTTCTGCTCTATGAAATTTATATTCTTAGCCTACTTCTAAGAAGAAGTGAATTTGAATATTTAAATTCAACTAAAAGGACTCAAAAACTTTTGTAATTAAAAAGTCTTCTGAAGCATTTTGGGAAATATCTGACTTAGAATCTATTTTTTCATCATTAAATTTATTGACTATTGTCCTTTGATGAGCTTGAGAAGTTAAATTAAAATTAGATTTTTCTTTAGTTAACGCTTGCTGATAATCATAATCCAGTTGTTTGAGAACCCAAAACTTTTGAGGGGTCTGAAAAACCTGAGAAAAAATCAAATCCCAAGCAATTGTAATATTCCTTTTACCTTTTATCAATTCATTAATCTCACTGACTTTTTTTCCAATATGAAGAGAAAATGCCTTTTGCGTCCGTCATTGCTGATTAAGATATTCTACAAGCAGTTTTCCTGGATGCTCAAACATACTAAACTATCAGAAATTAAAAATTTACTCTTCTAGTGAAATTCATATTTTTAGTGAACCAGTGAATTTCCTGTTAAGTATATCCATATTTCTCTATTTTTGCAAATATTTTCATATTTTCAGTGAATTAGTGAAAAACCTGCCATACTATAACCGATTCATTTTTCCTTTTTTTAAAAAATTCACTATTTCAGTGAACTAGTGAACTTTAATATATTATAAAATATTATCCTTCAATTTCTAAATCTATCTTTGAAGGGATAAGTACCTTCGGAATAACAATCTGAAGGATATTTTCTGGAGAAAGCTTACTATGAATCTTATCAAAATATACCTGAGGAGGAAGATCAATTCTCTGCTGAATTACCCCCCAGTAACATTCCTCTTTTACAGGAAGAAGGTTTTCTTTCAATGAAATAAAAAACCTCTCTCATTGAATAAATAAATTATAATCTTCAATTTTAAGTTGAAGTGTTTCTTTCTTTACTCATCAAAGTGGCATGATAATTACAATTTCCTGAGAAGACTCATACATATCATAAGGAATCGCTGGTGAAATCTCTTTCTGCATATCTTTTAATATAATAGAAACTAAAGCTTCATAATTCTTACAATTTTCTTTTTCGCCTGCTCTGGATTCTGAATATAATGAAGCACAATCTCTCCATCATTATCCCTATCTCACTCAGAAAGAAAAATCAGGTTTCCATTATCGAAAATATTATATCGTAGCGTATTTTTTTCAATAGTAATTGTCTTAATATTTTTTACATAACTAGATTTTATATCTCTTTTTAGCATTCAAGACTGATTATATCTTGTCAAAAATTCAGGAGTAACAAGTGAAAAATCCATCATATAATCAAGATAATACTTAAATATTGGAGAAAGCATGAATAAATAGATAAAAAAAAGTAATATCGTCACTAGATATTTAGCTACTCAAAACTCTCCTAAACTAAAATAGATAGGAAATTGCAATAATACAAAAACAACTGTCCATCACAACAAAGGAAAAACTACCTTTGAAAAAAAGAAAAGCAAACTTTTATTCAAAACTAATACACTTTCTTTTCAAAACTTTTCTATAGCCTCTTGATAAGCCTCCTGTTTCCGATTGGTATCAAAATTTGAAAATATTTTCATAGTTCTCCCTCTTAAGAACTAAAAAGAAGTAAAAGTTGGGAATAATCTTACCACAACCCTCCCTATCAAATGATCATAAGGAACGAGATAATTCGCCCCCTGATAGCATCTTTGTCCAAAACAAGAAAGAGAATCAGAAGTATGACCTCTATTATCTCCCATTACAAAATAACCATTACTAACCTCAAATTCTGTTTTTTCTCACTGAGGTATTGTTTCTACCCCAGGATAAAGATATTTTTCATCAAGCTTAAAACAATACTGACCATTAGAAGCCTGAACCTCTGTAGGAGCCGTATCTGCATTACAAACATAAGTCTGATTATCTACAAATTTTACTATTTCTCCTGGAAGCCCTATTATCCTCTTAATATAAGGTATATCTTTCCCTGGAGGAACAAAAACAACAACCTGCCCTCTTTGAAGAGTTCAAAATCTCTGAGTAAGTTTTTCCACAACAATCCAGTCACTAGATTCAAACGTAGGCAACATACTTACTCCAACTACTGTATAAGGAGTTCCAATAAAAAATCTAATAAATAAAATTACACCAAAAACCAATACCAAAAATGCAAACAAATCAAAACTTTCTAATCAGAATTTTACTATTTTTTGCTTAAAAGACATATCAATTAGAGATTAAGAATTAAGAACTTTTTACCTATTTTTTAAAAAGGAACTTCATCATCAAAGTTTGGAGTCATATCCATACTTACTTCATCAGAACTTGTAACCTTAGTATCTAGAAAAATAAAGTTATCAACAATAATTTCCGTAGAAAATCTATCATGTCCTTCTGTATCCTGCCATTTTCTAGTCCTTAATTTTCCCTCAAGATAGATTTTTTTCCCTTTTGTAAGATATTTTCAGAGAAGCTCTGCAGTATTTCCATAAGCAACACATCTGTGATACTCTGCATCCTCGAGAATATTTCCTTCTTTATTTTTATATTTTCTATTAGTTGCAATAGTAAAGTTAACAACTGCACTCTGTGTGCTTTCAATCATTTTTACTTGTAATGTGCTTGTTGATCTTCCAATAAGCATCACCTTATTTAAATCCATCTACATAAAAAATGAAGATAAAAACCAATTCCAACTAGAGTATATGTAGTTATTTTTTATAAAAAAGCAACTAGAATTTTAAGTAAAAATTTTTCATTAAAAAAAATCTGAATATTTCATCAGACTTTTAGTCTTTACCTAGAGCGGGACTTGAACCCGCACGGCCGTGAAGCCACCAGATTTTGAGTCTAGCATGTCTACCAGTTCCATCACCTAGGCTTAACTGCAGGGAATAATGTAAGGATTTTCTCACTAAAATCAATATTTTTTATTAAACAATTAAGGAGAATTAAAAATTATTTACTGTTTTTTAAAATAAAAATTCTCCTTGTTATAAGATTATACTTCAATAATTTCTAAATTTTTATCTTCTTTTACTTTTTTTACTTTTGACGTTACAATAAGATTTGTAGGTCAAATAATAAGCAATACAACACCCAAAACACAACTTAAATCTCAAAAATAAATACTATTTATTGGATCGTTGAGAAAAACTGTCTTCCCCATAATAATTGCAGAAAGTCAGAGGACAAAAAGGGTTGCTCTACTAAATTTAATATGAACTGGATATAATCCATAAAAAACTGATACATAAAGTGAAAGTACTATCAGAACAATATAAAATAAAGTATTCACATTAGCATATTCAGGCTGAACTAAAGATTTGTTAATCAAAAGTGAATAAACTAAATATCCAGAAAAAAGTCAAAAAATAGCAATAACCACAAGTCTTTTTAATACATCTTTCATAATATGATTATAATAAACATAAAACTTCAGTTTTAAGGTAGCTAAATCCTACTTATTTTCAAGAGAAAAGCAATTTCTTTTTATACTATAAAAAATAAGAATTATTCTTGTATTCATACAAAAAATCACTATATACTTTACATATTTATATTTTAACATTTCTATTATGGAAACAAAAAACCTTTGTAGCTGTGAACACTGTGAATGTTCAAATTTTGCAAGAATCGAAGATCAGATTCCCAATTTTACACTCACTTTTTATAATCCAGAAACTCAAGAAGTAGAACAAAAAAACGTAGAATCTTTTAGAGGGAAATGGCTTGTTCTTTTCTTCTATCCTGCAGACTTTACCTTTGTATGCCCAACCGAGCTTAAAGACCTCAATCAAAAGGCTGAAGAAATCAAAGCTATGGGAAATGTGGAAGTTCTTTGAGTTAGTGTAGATTCAGTTTTTTCACATAAATCTCGAATTGAATCAGAAGAAATGCTAAAGGATTTTCAGTACAGGATGGTAAGTGATAGGACTACAATTCTCTCAAGATATTTTGGAATTCTCAATAAAGAAAGCTGAAATGCTGAAAGAGGAACCTTTATCATCTCTCCAGAAGGAGTCTTGAAAACCATTGAAATTCATACCGATCTCGTAGGAAGAAGCGCAAAAGAACTGGTAAGAAAACTTTATGGTCTTAAATTTGTTACTGAAAATAAATGACACGCCTGTCCTGCAAGTTGGGAAAACAACATGAAAACCATGCAACCTAGTATTAAAAATACAGGTCATGCTTCAAATACTTTGGTTTAATTATTTTTCATAAAAAAACAAAAGAAAACTCTGAATTATCTTCAGAGTTTTTTATGTAATATTATTTATAATTCATAAATCTGTTAGTTGCTTATACATATTTCCATCTTCAAATTTAGAATGAGCACTTGCTAATTTAGTAGAATCAATATCTTTTATTTGAGTATTTATTGTTATTCCTCAAATATACTTAGCAATATTTTGTGCATATTCTCTTGGCTTATTACTATCTGATTCTGGAGCATATTTTTGTATGTAAGACAATAGAGTCATTGTTGGTTGGTATCTTTGACTTTTTCCAGCTTTAATATTATCTATTTTTGCAACAAGCGCATTAAATCATTCTTTGGGAGAATTAAATACTGTAAATCTTTCTCCTGGGACTTTTTTTCCTCAAAATGTCGTATCCATAATATTTCCAGGATTATTATTTCTTACTGCTGGAGTATTCCCATATTTTACTACAGATTCTTTGGTAGAACTAAAAGCCTCATTTTGATCCATTTTATTATCTTTTGGTTGATCATAAAACTGAGAGGGGAGTAATACTTGAGCCTCTATTCCATCAACTACCTTATCCTTATCAAGGGTAATACCCGAAATCATCGCGAAAGCCATTGCATCAGCGTTCTCTAAACTATTGAGCGTTTCTGAATGTTTTGAATCAGCAAAATGCTCTAACATCATCTTGGTATATGCTTCTACAAAAACAGCTCTTTGCTCTTCAGAAAGTGAATCTTTGAGTTTTAAGCTAAGCTTTCCATTTTCTTTAATTTCTTCTACAAAATCCTTTCCATCGAATTGTCAATTAAACTTCACGTTCTTTAAGGTTGAAAGATTGATAAGTTCAGGATTTTCTTTTATTTTCTGAGAAATTTGCTCCTTAATGAGAGGCAAATCAATTGCAAATTTTGAGAGTTTATCCTCAGACACTTTCAACTTATAATTTTCTACTACGGTCTTTGCTGTCGTATCTTCTACTTGCTTAGCTGTTATGTAAGACTTAAACGTTTCGGAAATATATTCCTTCTGTGGCTGTTTAAGATCTCTATCAATTCTCCTTTTTTTCCAAACTCTTTCTAATCCTTCAATCCCTCCAGAAAATCAAAGTAAACTAAAAACAAAATTTAAAATCCCCCCTATGACTGGTATTTTTTTTAGTTGTTTCCAAATATCAAAACCAAAAGTTGATTTTAAAGCCTGTGTTGCATTTCAAAATATATCCATTTGATCTAAAAGATGATTATTGATTAACTGCGTCTTTTCAAAAAAAGTATCCGTTTTTTCTAAGATTCCAAGAATTTTTTTAACCGTAGTAGGACTATTTTCCATTTGTATTAATCAAAGTTCTTGTTGAATTTTTTGTTTTCCATTTTCCAATACTGCTTGCAAATCCTCTGGAGATTGCTCGCTATCCAATCATGTCAATCAAAATTGCTCCCAAGTAATCTCATTGAGAATAATACTTTCTGTTTTTTGTTTTCCTTTGAATTTTTCAGAAACAATATTTTTTGTCCAAATCTCGTTTTGTAAAACCTTACTATAAAGTTCATAAGGATCTTTTAGCTTTTGGAGCTGGTTTGCATTCTTTGGTAAAGCAAGAAAATCTGAAAAATTCAAAAGAGCTTTTCCTTGAGTAAAAGGTTGAGTAAATTTTTCTGAGAAAGTTTTTACTCCTGAGAAGAGATCTCAAAGTTTATCAAAACTCATTTCCGACAAATTTCAAAGAAAATTGACATTCGTATCATGCCCTGCTTCTTTTAAAAGGTTCATCAAATATCGTTCTGTTGCTGGAATTATTGTCTTTGTCAAATAGTCTGGCAAAGGTTGATCAGGAGTCAGATTTAATTTTCTAGCATAAAACCTTGTTAAAACAATATTAATTTTTCTAAAAATCACTTCTAACCTTTGCTCTGGAGACTTGTCTTTTAATTCTGGGTAGGTATCAAATTCAGCATTTCACATCACAGAAAGCATGGTTGACTTCAACGGAGTCCCCTCAAGATAATGTAAAGTAATAAGTTCATTATTACCATAACTCATATTTTCTATAACAGAAGTAAGACTTGCTGTTTCCTCTTGTGATGAAGAAAGAACCTCTGCATACCTTATTTTTAAATTATTGATTTCATTTTGGAGCTGGAGAATCGCTTCTTCGTTAGCAAGTTCTGAATCTAAAGCAGACTGAACACTCTTTTCAAGTATAGAAAAGGACTGTTGAATGTCTTTTTGTTTTTGCTCTTTCAACTCTTTATTCAGATTTTTTGCCTCTTGAGCAAAAGATTGCAAATCCTTTTCTAATTTGGTCTTTTGTGATTGAATCTGATCTAGCTTCTTTCCCTCTGGCATCACTCTTAGCTAACATAAAATATACCTAAGTATAATTATAAAATCAAAAAAAGCAAAAAACTAAGACCAAAATAAAACATTATAAAAAAAGGCTGAATATCATCAGCCTTTAAGAAACCTATCAATTATTTCTTGA
>CAJZIX010000007.1 GCA_916049765.1 uncultured bacterium | reverse complement strand
ATCTGAGTCAGAATTTTATCTTGATACTGCAAAAGTTCGGGACTATATGGAACTCCAGCAGACTTAAAAATCACATCAAACTGATCCAAATGTTCTAGATAATGCTCTCCTGTCTCAAGAGAAACTCCCATCGTTTCTAGTCAAGGCTGAGCCTTCATATCAAGGACTGAAAGCTTATTAAAAGCAAAATTATTATTGAGCAAGAAATTAAGCGTTGACTTCCCCTCAAGTCAGAAGCCGAGAATCGCGATATTTTTACCTTCAAATTGCTTGGTGTCCATCATTGTAGAAAAGAGGGTAAAAGCTAAGAAAATTTGAGATAGCTTACTTTTTCTTGGCTGAAGTCTTTTTGGCTGGAACTTTTTTTTGGCTAGCTTTTGTGGAGTCTTTCTTTAGTCCGATAAGAGCTAAACAATCTTCTAAAGTCAAATCGCTCACATCTTTTCAGCCTTTTGGAATTTTATAATTTTTCTTGGCATATTTAATATAAGGACCATAAGGACCGTTCAAAACCTGAATTTTCTCCTTTTCGTAGTCAAATTCATTGATATACTTATTTTTCTCAGCCTCCATTTTCTCCTGAATCATCGGAATCGCCTCTTCTAAAGTAATAGAAAAAGGATCTAAACCTGAATCTCTCTTGATAGATACAAAAAGGCTCTTGTATTTTACATAAGGTCCAAAACGACCTGTCGAAGCTAGAACTTCTTCTCCTTCTCGCTTTCCTAAGCTCCTTGGCAGAGCAAAAGCCTGCAAAGCCTCCTCAAGTGTAATCGTCTCAATCGTTTTCCCAGCAGGAAGTGAGGCGAATTTTTTCTCGGGATCGTCTGGTTCTCCAATTTGAATCATCGGTCCATACCTTCCCATTCTCGCGATAACGGGCTTTCCGTTGCTTGGATGCTGACCGAGGGCTCTTTCAGTATTTACTCTTTCTTTCCCTGTCGTTTCCACCACTTGAGCATGAAAAGGACCGTAAAATTTTTCCATCATCTGGACTCGCTGAAGCTTTCCTTCTGCAATTTCATCAAATTCCTGCTCCACATTAGCAGTAAACCCATAATCCATAATATCAGCAAAATTCTGATCCAAAAAATCAGTCACAATCATTCCAATATCGGTTGGGAACATTTTTTGCTTTTCAGCTCCCGTGATTTGTTCTCTTTCGGTTCTCGTGATTTTGCCCTCTAGAAGCGAAAGTTCTAGATAATTTCTCGTTCTTCCTGGGCGGTCTTCTTTGACAACATACCCCCTTTTCTGAATGGTGGAAATGGTTGGAGCGTAGGTTGAAGGTCTTCCGATTCCTTGCTCTTCAAGCTTCTTTACGAGGCTCGCTTCGGTATACCTCGGAGGATGTTGTTTGAATTTTTCTGTTGCTAAGATGCCGTTTTCTTCTAGATTTTCTCCGGCCTTCAAAAGAGGGAGCATGCCCTTGATTTCTTCATCATCCTCCTCAGTATCGCTGGATTCCATATAGACTTTCAAAAATCCATCAAATTTCAGCACTTCTCCACTTGCTATAAACTTAAACTTATCAGTCGTAGAAATCTGAATTGTTGCCTTGGTTTTTTCTAGCTCAGCAGGTGCCATTTGGGAAGCGATCGTTCTTTTCCAAATGAGCTGATAGAGCTTCTTTTCGCTCGGATCTGCCCCTGCAATGTGGTTCTCCATATGGGTTGGTCTGATACATTCATGGGCTTCTTGTGCTCCTTTTGCCTTGGTCGCATAATGAGTTGGTTTGGAGTAATTCTCTCCATATTCGCTGATAATCTGTGCTTTTGCTGCCTGTATCGCAAAATCAGAGAGATTTACTGCATCGGTTCTCATATAGGTAATATGTCCTGCTTCATAGAGCTTTTGAGCAACCTGCATCGTCCTTGCGACAGAAAATCCGAGTTTCCTACTCGCTTCTTGCTGGAGGGTAGAGGTCGTAAAAGGAGCTGATGGTGATTTTTTCCCTGGCTTCACCTCAATATCACTCACTTCATAGGTCGCTCCTGAAAGGGATTCCAAAAATTTTGTCGTTTCTGCTTCATTTTTGAGCTGTTTACTGAGTTCGGCAGTCAGATTTTTCTTTTCATTGGTCAAAAACTGAGCTACGACCTTGAAAAAGGAATCAGCCTCAAAAGCCTGAATCTCCCTTTCTCTCTCTACAATCAATTTCACAGCCACAGACTGCACTCTTCCAGCAGAAAGTCAGGTTTTGATTTTCCTCCAAAGCACTGGCGAAAGCTCAAATCCCACCAATCTATCCAGTACCCTTCTTGCCTGCTGAGCATCCACCAAATGCATATCAATCGTTCTCGGGTTTTTAACTGCATTTTCTATCGCTGTTTTGGTAATCTCGTGAAAAACAATCCTCGGTGTCGTTTTTACATCTAATTTAAGCTGATTAGCAATATGCCATCCAATCGCCTCTCCCTCGCGGTCCTCATCGGTTGCGATCCAGGTTTTCTCTGCAGATTCAGAGAGTCTTTTGAGATCAGAAAGCACCTTTCTCTTGTCAGGGGAAACGACATAGTCAGGTTTGAAGCCATTTTCAATATCAATTCCCATGCCTTTGGTCGGAAGATCTACCGTATGTCCGTAGGAAGCCTTGACTTCAAAATCAGGTCCGAGAAATTTCTTGATGGTCTGCGACTTCGCAGGCGACTCAACAATCACGAGGTTTTTTGCCATTAGTCTGTGGGGTATAAAAGTTTTCGCTTCTTTGTATAGGGAAATTTAGCTCAAGTTCAAGGAAAAAGTGAAACCGTGAGGCAGTTTAGAAAAAAGTAAGAAGTTATTTTCCTTTTATGCAAAAGAAAATCGGTAAAAGCTTCTCTTGATTAAAACTTGGCTGGAAAAAAGAACGGCTTGTAAGTGCCGTTGATGGTCCTCCATCAAGGTTGATCGCATCGCTAAAGCCTTGCTTCTGAAGCCAAAGTGCCGTATCGTGTAAAGTACTCCCTTTACGAAAAAGGACAAGAAAAGTCTGACCTCCCTTTTTGGCAATAAGCGTCCTCCAAAAGCCAAAATTCCAATGAGAAATGAATTGTTCAAGTTCTGGGTTAATCTTTCCATTTTGAACAAGTCGCGGTCAAGCATTAAAAGTAATTGCTCAACTTCCACTTTCAGCTCTTGCCTGATCAAAGAAGAAGACAGCTTTTTGACTCTTTTGATAAAAACGAATCGTATTGGTTAAGTTAGGATCAAAAGGGTGATTTTCTCGTGAGAAAGCTTGTTTACCATCGTCATACCAGATTCCTGCAGGATAAAAAGTCCCGGTTTCCTCGCCTCAGAAATAGCTTCCATTCACTGCAAAATCACAGTTAAAGTTTTTTTGGACTTCTTTAGTCGTGCTTCCTTGAGGAAAGAAAAAAAGCTCGCTAGCATCTTTGAGAGGGATGGTAATGATCTCAGCTTTTTTGGTTTGCTGCCATCAAAAGAAAAGTCCAGCTCCGATGAGGAGAATTATCGCAAGTAAACTTCAGATTTTTAGTCCTTTTTTCATGCTTATCCTTGAGGAAATAAAAGAATCGTTCGTATTTTGACATTCTCAGAAAAAAAAGAAAAAACGAAAGCTGATTTCCGTTTCTGAGCTTCGGAAGATTAGGGATTCGAACCCTAGATACGGTTGCCCGTATACATGTACTCCAAACATGCGCCTTCGACCGCTCGGCCAATCTTCCATCGATGAGTTTGCCCCGACCCGGAGTCGAACCGGGGTTACAATCTTCGCAGGATTGTGTCCTATCCACTGAACGACCGGAGCAACGAAGTTGACTATACGAAAGTTCTAGAAAAAAACAAGTCAAAGCAGAAAAATCTGATTTTTTCTTGTTTTCTTGAAGCAAAAAGATACATTTATTTTCTGAGAAAAAAGAATTCTCATATTTTATGAAATGAAAAATCTGAATGCATATTCCAGCAATTGTTGCCCCAGGAGGCTCCCACCAAAAAGCTTTAACGGCAGCTAAATATTGAGCAGATGAAGTCTATATGGGAGTACCCTTTACTTCACTTAGAATGAGAGCGAATAAAGTTAGAGATTTTGAAGAGCTAGGAAGAACCGTTAATGAAGTTCATAATCTAGGAAGTAAAGCGCTACTAACCATGAATATCTTCCCTAGAAATATTGATATTAAAATTTTTGAAGCCGTGGTAGAAAAAATCGCAGATCTTAAAGCTGATGGGATCATTTTTTCTGATCCAGGGACTTTTCATGTTCTAAAAAAATATGCTAAAGATACTCCGTTACATCTCAGCACTCAAACAACCACACTCAATTATTCAGCTGTTCAATTTTGGAGAGATTTGGGGGTTAAGAGAATAGTTTTAGCTCGCGAACTGCATATTGATGAGATAAAGGAAATTAAAGAAAAGGTTCCGGAGATGGAACTTGAAGTGTTTGTACAAGGAGCTATGTGTATGGCTTACTCTGGGAGATGTCTTCTTGGTGATTATATGGGAGGAAGACCAGGAAATAAAGGAGAATGTAATCATGCCTGTAGATTTAACTATAAAATATGGTTAGAAGAGGTAAGAAGACCTGGACAATTATTAGAAATGCAAAGCAATGAAGAAGGAGGAAATTTTATCCTTTCGTCAAAAGATCTTTGTACCATTAAAAGACTTGAAGAAATCATTCCCTACGTAGATGCAATGAAAATCGAATGAAGAAGTAAATCAGAATTTTATGTATGAGGAATGGTTAAAGCTTATAAACATGTAAGAGATGCTATTATTAATGGAACTGAAATTGATCCTAGTATTCAGGATTTAGTTAATGTAATTCCCCATAGAGAATACCGGGATGGATTTTTGTTTAATAAGCTTCAAGATTATCCTGATAGAGAAATCGAGGAGGGAAACTGAACCTTAGAAGAAGGACAAACTCCTCACTTTCAACAAGACGGCACAACGACAGAAACAACTCCTGGTCCGCTCTTTGCAAGAAATTATTTCGGAATTTTAGAAGAAGAAACCCTCATAGAAGAAGGAAAGGAATACAGGAAAATCGCTCCTAAAGAAACTATTGTCCCATGAATGCAACTAAAATTCATTACCCCTCATAACTATGGAAATCTTACTATTACCAGAATTTTGAATAAAAAGGGGAAAACATTAGAAAAAGCTGATTGTAACACTCCTGAGGTTTTTATTAGCACAGATCAGAAAACAGAGGCTGCTATGCTACTTTATTCTTCAGATCAAAGTAAAAGATAACCTTATTTCAGATTTACTTGTTTATATCTACTTCCTATGTTTATAAAAATAAAAAAGAGTTATTTTTCCCTCAAAAATCTTGTAGTTATTTGATTTGTTCTTTTTCTTATCGGGAAAATACTTCTTATTGGAACAATGTATTCATATGCCTTTTTTCAGATAGGTTTTTTTTCAACTTTGTACTATTTTTTTACACTTCTTCAATCTGATTTTTTGCTCTTGGGGATTAGTTTATGAATGGTTTGGCGAATTTCAAAACAGCAACATCTCGCTATCAAGTGGATTCTTGTCGCTTGTATTATTATCCTTGATGGGATTATGCTTGCGGATCTCTTAACCATTTATTTTTTTCAGCAAAGGCTTGCACTTACAGGAGGAGGAAGCTTTTTATCGGCTGGATCAAGCCTTATATGACTTTATCTCACGATCTTTCTTAGTATCTTTGGACTTCGAGGAGGAATGAGCTTCTTGATTGATAGATTTATTCCCTATAAACTAAATAAAAAAGCTTTCCAGTGGATCATTATTGGAGCATTTCTTCGATATGGACTACCATTTCCTCAAGTACAAGTATTAGGAATAGACTTACCGGAAAGAAATGTGTTAGATTATACGTTGAGGAGTAACCACGAGATTTCTCTTTCTGAAAAAAGAGAAGATAAAGTCTTATCTGGGAATATGAAAAAACTAGAACTTCCTGAGGCAGAACTTGAAAGACTTGCTAAAAAAAAGCAATATTGGCTCTCTATTGCAAAAGAAAATCCTGATCTCGTCTTTCAGACTTTTGATTATTCTCCACTAAAGAAACTTACTGATGAATATGGGAATTCCTATGTATTTGAAGTATTTGCCACGGCAGTCAAAGAAAAACCCGATTTAGCGTTTACTCAACTTTCAACTTATCAAGACTGGAGAGATGAGCATGGGAAAAGTATCATTAAACCTCTCTTAAAAGTAGCTATCAAAAAATCTCCAGAACTTGCATTCCGCTATTTAGATCGCTATCAACTTATTGTCGAAGATAATGAAAAAATTGCAAAATCCCTTTTGACCTTTGCACTCCAAAATTATAAAGATCCTCTAAGTTTCTGAGATCTTTTCCAAACTACTAAAGGAAGAAGCAATAAAAAGAACCTGATTTTAGTCTTCTTAGAATCTGCTTCTGTTGTAGATTCTCATAAATTTTGAGGGCTCAATAATAGGCTTCCAAAAATTGATAAAGTCAGTGACGATGGAATCTCCTTTACACAAATGTATGCAAATGGAACAACCTCTGAGATGGGACATATTGCTACTCTACTAGGAGTAGAGCCTCTCGTTTTCTCAACTACTACTGGTTCAAAATATCAAAATTTTAAGGCATACACTGCACCACTCGCTAAATTTTTTAATCAACTTGGTTATGTAAGCACCTTCCTTAGTACGGCAAGCCTTGATTTTCTTTGACAAAAAGATTTTATTAATTACGTAGGCTATCAAAAAGTAGTAGGTCCAGAAGCTTTCTCTTGAAAAAAACACTATACCTTTGATGCCGCTCCTGATGAAGATCTATATAGTAAAGCTATTGAAATCGTTAAAAATCAAACTTCTCCTTTTTTTCTAACCTTACAAACGATCTCTTCTCATCTTCCTTACAATACTCCTTATGGAAAAAGTGAAGAAGCGATGTATCGCTATGAAGATGAAACTTTTTCAAAGTTTTATCAAGACCTAAAGACTACAAACTTTTTTGAAAATGGAATACTTGTAGTTATCGGCGATCATCGTAAGATGGTTCCTCTAGAAGATAGTGAATTTGAGAAGTGGGGACCAAATGCCTCTTCTAAAATCGTTGCTTTTGCAATTTGAAAGGGACTTACCCCTCATTCACTTAATGACCATCTTTATCAACAAACAGATTTGTTTTATTCCTTACTCAGTGAATTTGCAACTGGAGAGGTTAAGGTTCGAAACCAGTATAACGACCTCTTCACACAAAAAATTGTAAGAGACTGGGCTTTAAAACACGCTTATGATCAAAGAAAAGCTAACCTTGCAAACTCAAGAGGAGAACACGGATATATCGACCTCAACCGTATGAAAGTCGTAGATGGAGCTTCGTATTTCCCAAGTGAAGAACTCATCAACTATCTCAAACTTTCTATTGCTTTTCAGGAGCAAGATCAAGAGGAAAAATCAGAATTCGTTTCTGATGCAATTACTGGTAAAGCAATGTATCTGATTTCCCACAGATGAGATACTACAGATGCTACTGAAAATTCTTTAAACGCATTTAGAGCAGCTCGTGATGCCCTTGCTGATGGATTAGAGTTTGATGTAAATGTCACTAAAGATGGAAAACTTGTCGTGTTTCACGGACCGAAAATGGCTTATACTACAAGCTGTAAAAAAGAAACAAGAGATATTTGTGAGATGAATCGATCTGAGGTACAAAAATGTCCTTTTAAAGATTGACAGACAATTTTGACCTTGGAAGAAGCCCTTTCTAAGATCAAGAACTGGTTTCCATTACTCTTCTTAGATTTTAAAACCTCAGAAAATCCAAAATGTAAACAAGACATTCCTTCTCTTCTAGAGCAACTAGCAACACTTATTCAAGCTCATCATATTGAATCTAAAGTTATCATTTCCTCTTATAACCAAGAGTTTACCAAGCAACTCTGAACAAGAAACGACCTTCTTTCTGCGTTAGACACTCATAATTCACAAGATATAAAAAACCTCTCTTGAAGTAATTTTTCCTATTTTATGACTGATCATGCAAATTTTACTCCAACTCTTTTGGAGCAAACTCAACTTGCTGGAGTAGATGCGGTAGCTTATACAGTTAATTCTATTTCAATTGCAAAGAAACTAAAAGAAATATGAGTTCGTTTTATTATGACAGACAAATTAAAAGAAATCAGGAAAGCACTTGAAAATTAGCGTTTATTTATTATAGTTACTTACTGAATTTATATTTAATCTTCCTAAAAAATGAGAAAAAAAATTCTGACTTTACTTTTGTTAATAATTTTACCTTTGATATGAAATTTAGTAGATGCTAATAGCAATTCTACGAAATATACCTACTTTTATGGTCAAGGATGCAGTCACTGTATCAAGGTTGAAAACTATTTTGAAACAACAGATATTGATGAAAAGAATAATATTGAAAAATATGAAATCTGGTTTGATCAAAAGGGACGCTCTGTTTTAGAAGAGAAATTGAAACATTTACCCCTTAGTTTAGAAGAGATAGGGACTCCATTTTTGGTTATTCAAAAATGAGACAATTATAGCTCTCTTATGTGAGATACACCAATTATTAACTATTTTAAAGCATTAGCATCAGAAAAGAAACCAGATATAGCAAGCTGAACTATTGTAGAACAAAACAATAAACCTAAAAATACTAATCAAATTGTAAACAAAAAAGATCAAGATATATCAATCTCCTCTTGAGTAAGCATCTGAAAAGAGAATAATTCGACAGAAACAACATGAACAAATCTTACTGACACTTGAGGGGAAAAATTAGCAGAACAACCAGCAAAATTTATCCCACTTCTCCTTTCTGGAGCACTTTCGGATAGTATTAATCCTTGTGCTTTTGCAGTTATGCTTCTTCTTCTCACAACCATTTTATCTAAATCTAAAAGTAAGAAAAAAACAATTTTTGCAGGACTTCTCTTTTGTTTAGCTATTTTTTCATCATATTTTTTGATGTGATTAGGATTTTTAAAATTAATTATCCAAGAGACTCTCCAATATACCTTAGTTTTCAAATGGGTCATAGGAATTTTTTGAATCCTTATCGGATTAGCCAATCTTAAAGACTTCTTTTGGTATGGAAAATGATTTATAATGGAGGTTCCTCTTGCTTGGAGGCCAAGAATGATGAAAATTATTCAGGCTGTAGTTTCTCCTTTATGAGCATTTGTAGTTGGGATTATTGTAAGCTTATTCCTTCTTCCATGTTCTGCTGGACCTTATGTTACGGTTCTTATGCTTCTTGGTGCAGAAAGTTCTGAGCTTAACCATCTAGGGGTTTTCTATCTTCTGCTTTATAATTTAATTTTTATACTTCCCATGTTGGTGATTACCTTTATGGTGGGAACTGGATATACTTCAGCTGAAGCTATTGGAAAATTTAAGAATAAGCACACTAAGCTTATTCATCTTATTGTAGGACTTCTTATGTTAGCTTTAGGAGTATATATTATAGGAAGTATGTATCTTTAGTCTTATAGTTTCAAAAATCAGATTTACTTTTTTAAAACGGATGAGTCAAATTAGGAATTTTTGTATCATCGCCCATATTGATCATGGGAAATCTACACTTGCTGATAGAATGTTAGAGATCACCTGAACAGTAAGGAAACTTGAACACTCACAAGTTCTTGATCGCATGGATATTGAACAGGAAAGAGGAATTACGATTAAACTCACTCCTGCTAGAATGCAACGAAAGGGATATGAATTTAACCTTATCGATACTCCTGGACATGTGGATTTTCAGTATGAAGTATCTCGTTCGCTTGCTGCAGTAGAGGGAGCAATTTTGCTCGTAGACGCAAGTCAAGGAATCCAGGCACAAACCTTATCTACCCTTTATCAAGCTATTGATCAAGGCTTAGATATCATTCCTGTACTTAACAAAATAGACCTTCCCGCAGCCAATCCAGATAGAGTTGCAGGAGAAATAGAAAATGTTATCTGAATCTCTAAGGAAGAAGTTATTTGTGTATCAGGAAAGACTGGAGAAAACATTGACCTTGTTCTAGATTCAATTATTGATAGATTTCTTTCACCAGAAGAATTTAAAACAAAAAATCCAAAAAAATTCTGACTCTAATCCTCCTTAAAATGCAAAAATAAGCATGCATCTGAATGCTTATTTTTTCTTTTCCTATGAAATTTTAAAACTCAAGAAAAAAAGTAGGTATTTTTTTGCTTTTTTTATTTTTTAGCATATAATTAGGTATACATTTTTATTTAGTTATGTATATTGCGATGAAAAAACAGCTTTCTTTACTTACCTTGTTCGCGTTAGGAACATCTGTTGCAATGGCAGGAGATTTGGAACTTAGTCAGGTATTTAATAAATCGCTTGAGTATGGATATACTGAAAATCAGAACATCTCAGTTGTGGGTTTTCAATCTGGAACTAATGCTCAATCAAAAGATTTCCTTATTAAAACTCCGATTCTAGTTAACAATGGAGATTCTCCAGTAGGAGATTATTATGTTCTTCTAGGTAAAAAACCAATGATTAACTACAAAAAAGGAGACAATGTCCTTAATCTCAAAAATGAGCTCTTAGAATTGCCTGTATATTCTACTATGGATATTGAAGGAACCGTTGACATTAAAATTTCATCTGAACAAGCTTCTGGTAGTACTTATTATGGAATTGTTGTTCCTGTAGATGATAATGTCCTCTATGGTAAACATTCAAAGGAATTCTGTTTCAATTTTTCTACTCAGAAATACGCAGAAGGAGAAGCATGTACAACATTTGATAATCCAGACGGAGTAATGGTAGCAAATGCAAGTGACAACATTCTTGGTAATGAGGAGGATTTGGAACATGATGCTGCTGGAGCTAATATGGCACTTGCTGATATTTCTCACACTGTAGAAGGTAAGAAAATTACTCTTAGCTGGACTGCACTTCCTGGGTCAGATAATGTAGAAATTAAGCTCTTTGATAAAGCAAAAGCTGACTACGTAACTCTTGCGACCGTTCCTATGTCTCAAGAAAAATATGAATATACTTATGATGATAACACTCAGGAGTTCCTCTTCGCTTTCATCCCTAGAGATAGTAAAGGAAAGGAAATCAGATATGATGTAAATGTTAGAGAAGAAACAGATGTAAAACCAGAGATTAAAACTGTTCCTGCGACAGGACCAGTTGAAAATATGATCATTATGGCTTCACTAACTATACTTCTTTATGCAGGATATAAGTTTTTAGCAAAAAGACAAGCTGAATAAAAAAGCTTTCTTAAGAATTGCTTATAAAAAGAAAATCCTAGAATCCACAATACTTCTAGGATTTTTCTTTAAAAAAAAATCTGAATACTATATCAGACTTCATTAATTAATTTCAAAGATATTATAAACTATTAAAGTTCTTTTGAAGCATCAGAAAGATCATTTGTTTCTCAAAAGTCCATAGAATTATCAGAGGAAATATCTCAATAGACTCTCTTTTTTATATCAAAAATTCCAAGAATCCGTCCTCCAAGATCAGCATAAAACATTTTCCATCTTTTTTCTTGAAGTAAGTTATGGGTATATTTTCCTTTCCAAGCCTTAAATACCATAATTAACAGGATTACAAGATTTACAAGCACGAAAAAGAAAGGTAACCACTTCAAAACTGGTATCCAAACAAGCATCAGCTGAAAAAGAAGAAGAGTCATCGTGGACATATACCGTCCAATCGCCTGTTTGTAATGAAAGTATTCATATACTGTTAAATCCTCTTTGCCCGAAAAAAAGAAGAGCCCTATCAAAAGATAGGCAGTAATAGCTCTCTTTCTTTCAGACGAACTCGGCAAGTAAGATTGTTCTTGCATAGGAAATAAGAGGGGTAAAGATCAACCCTGTCATTGTGAACAAAGTAAAGCAATCCAATTCCTAAGCAAATTTGCTTTTAAGTAGATTGCCACGACTTCGTCTCGCGATGACAAAAGTCCCAATAAGTTTCTCTCTTAGAGGAGAATAGACTTCAAAACAAAATCCAAACTCTGGTAACTATTGATATTCGTGGTAATAATCTCGTTTTCTGGCCAATATCTTGAGAAGTTAGTTCCTGCGATTACAATCGCTTCAAGTTTTCCCTTGAGGTTTTCTACTTCATCAATAAGGGTAGAAAGCATATTTCCATCTACAATAATCACGACTTCTGGTCTCTTTTTAAGTTTAGTTACTCCTTTGTAGACCTTATTTGCTCTTTCAAAGTTTCTTTTGTACACGAGTTGCTCTTTCTTGGTCAAAGATGCAAAAGCATCAGTTTCCATAAAGCTCACCATTTCATTGATAGAATCAATTCTCTTTTTGAAGGTATCAAAGTTCGTTAAAAACCCTCCAGAAACCTTGTAGTTAAGAAATGCAACGCCAGCCTTTTGAGCTAATGCTTCAAGTTCTTCGGCATACATTTTCTTCTCACAAACGACCAAGATTTCTTTCCCAGCAGCTTTTGCAGCAGCAACCTGTGCTTTTGCAGCTTCAAGTTGTTCAGCAATCACTTCTGGATTGATCACTACCACTCCGTTGGTTACCTCAGACCAGTATTTACTTGTCTTTGGGTGAGCTTCATTTTTAAGCGTCCCAATATGAGCTTGTGCAGCAACAATATCTTGAACAGATACAGACATCCGTAGTGCTAAAATCAAAATAAAATATCAGCTTTGCATCCAGTTTCTCCAAAAGAAGATCCTTTACGCTTTGCTGTCTCTTTTACCCTCTTCAAAAGATAAAAGAAATCAAAAATCAGATTTTTGACTTTTGTAAGCCTCAAAATTACTATTTGAAGTTTACAGTAGCTCCAGCTTCGCTAAGCTTAGCCTTCAAAGCCTCAGCTTCATCAGCTTTTGCATTTTCTTTAATAATTACAGGAGCCTTTTCTACTAATTCTTTAGCAGCCTTAAGGTCAAGACCAAGAACTTCTTTAACCACTTTAATTACAGCGATTTTCTGCTGTCCTGCATCAGTAAGCTCAACATTCATAGCATCAGAAGCTCCAGCATCTGCAGCACCAGCTCCAGCAGCAGCACTTCCAGCTACTACCATAGCAGCAGCAGTTACTCCAAATTCTTCTTCTAAAGCTTTTACAAGCCCATTAAGTTCAACAGCATTCATCTCTTTTACAAGATCCAAGATCTGTTGTTGGTTTTTAGTTAATTCCATTTTCTACGATAAGAATAATAAATAAAAGGAATTTCGGATAAGAGAAAGCTTATCCAGCTTTTTTTGCAATTTGGTCAATCACACAAGCAACTGACTGTAAAGGGTAATTGAATAGGTATGCCAATTTTGAAAGCAACTCTTCTCTTGATGGGATATTCGCAAGTTCAGTAACATATTCTGAATTATGCCACTTCTTGTCATACCACCCTCCAAGGAACTTGATAGAAGCCTTAAGCTCCTTGTTCGCTGCAAATTCTTTTGCATACTTATTAACAACCTTCATTGGACCGTATTCGTCTCCATTTGCATAGAGAACAACTACTGATCCCTCAAGGTCGCTTTCAGCTACATCTTCGTAACCAGCTTCCTTGAGCGCTAGCAAGAACAGTTTTTTTCTGATGACATTGAATTTACCATCAGCTTCAAGAACTCCTTTTCTCATCTGAGTAGCTCCCACTACTGGGATTCCAGACTGCTGAAGAACTACTACATTCTTTGCAGATTGTAAGTCTTGAACATACTGTTTTACGAGCTCTACTTTTTTCTCTTTTGAGATTGTCATGAGTAGTGTAAAACCTGGAAATAAAAAATAACTCATTGCCAGAGTTATCTCATGTCTTGAAAGAAAAGATAAAATCTGATCCCTCAAATAGTAAGAATAACCTCGGTAGGAACAGTTTACATCCCAAAGGGACGACCTACGGTCTACGGCAAAGATAACAGAAGTATACTCTTTTAAGAGAAGAAATCAAGGGAAAATAATACAAAAGGGCTCCTTCAAGAAGGAGGAGCACGAAAACTATTCTATAACCAAGAAATCACCTTTTCTTGCAAATCTAATATAAACTCAGATTTTTTGAGGCTGTTTTCTATTCCAAATAATATGCGTAGTTCAATTACCTGGCTCTTTACCCCACTTCTTTTCTATCAAGTTTCTACAGTTCTCTTTCTCAATTCGTCCTCCCTTTTCTCTTAAAGCAATTGGAGTTCATATATAGATTCTATCACTCGTACACCGATGTATAGGAGATTGAGGTTGAGCTCAGAAACTCTGACTAAAATCTCCACTTAACTTTGACCATTCAGCTTGCGGTCAATAAGGCTTCAAAACAGACCCATCAACAAGCATCTTTTTCTCAGCTACCAAATTTTCTACGATTCTTTCTAATCTTTTTTGAGGAACCCCTTCTGCAAGCCTAAAATATTCATCTATTCTTAGGTCAAAATTTTTCTGTGCATTAGCTTCAAGGTCTGGCACTTCATAAACATCTGCATACACTTTTTTGTAGGCTTTTGCTATCGCTCCAGTTTCACTCTCAGAAGTCAGCATTGGAGTCTGATATTCCGCATAGAGCGTTGAATAAAAATCTGGAGTAATAGCATTTCGCAAGGGGATTCTGACACTGTTATTGTGAACCCATTCCCGTTTTTCTAAGGGGATAATCTGCTGAAAATACTTCGTAAATTCACATTCTGGAGAGGTAAAAATTCTTTTAGGATTTTTGGTAGGATTAAAATACCAAAATTCTGATTTTAGCCTATATTTAGGAATAGTCACCTCCCATTTATCTAGCCATATTTTTCAATATTCTCCACAGGCAGATCCCCCATCACTTTTGGAAAACCAAAACCTTTTTTCCAGCTTCTTTGTTTCTAGCTTTTTGAGCTGAATATCTTCAGGATTCAGATTTATTTTTGCTCTCTGAGCAGGAGCTTGTTCCTTGAGTTTAGGATAGCTCTTTTCAAGTCGGATTTTACAAAAGTCTTGTTGTTCTCTACTTTTCGCATGATCTGCACAGTCCTGAATCACATCAGCAAACTGATCAAGGCTTTCTTCGTAATAAAAAGCTTTTTCAAGCAAAGTTTGAACTAAGCTATCAAGTTGATCAGCAGACAGCTCGTTCCTTGCAAAAGCTACTGATGCCAAAGAGAAAAGGATAAGCATAAAAACTGAAAATATTCTTTTTTTCATCAGAGAAAAATCAAAAGATAAACAAGCAATTCTGGTCTGATATTAGATAAAGTCAAAACAAAATCAAGAGATAGCAATCTGGACGAAAGCAGAATAAACAAACTCCCCCATCAATAAAAAAACCAAAAATCAAAAAAAGACCAGCATTAAAGCTAGTCGTTCTAAGCATATAAAAATAAAAAATTTAATTCTTCTTGCCAAAGTTAGCTCCAAATCCTTTGATTGCATCAAGGATTTCTATAGGCATCATCCAGATTGTCGTGTTAGACTGATCAGAACTAATATCATTGATCGATTGTAGAGTCCTCAAGTGAAGCGCACCTGGAGCCTCTGCAAGCATCCTTGCCGCCTGTCTAAGATTCTCTGCACTAGCTAGTTCTCCTTCTGAAGTAATAATCTTCGCCCTCTTTTCTCTCTCAGCTTCTGCCTGCTTTCCAATTGTTCTTTTGAGATCATCTGGCAAATTAATATCTTTGAGCTCTACAGAAAGCACATCTACTCCCCAAGCATCAGATTTTTCATCTACTATTTCCTTAATTTTAGAAGCTGCCTCCTCTCTTTTGGCAAGTAATTCATCAAGTTCAAACTGACCAACAATGTTTCTCATCGTCGTAAGTGCAAATTGAGTCATTGCATAGTCTAAATTTCTTACATTAAGGACTGCTCTCTCTACCTGATCTTCTTTAATTCTATAATAAATCACAGCATTAACGGTACAGGAGATATTATCCTTTGTCATCGCCTCTTGAGAAGGAACATCTACTGCCTTTTCTCTAACGTCTACATTCATTGTTGTTTGAATAAAAGGAATAATCAGGTTTAAACCTGGTTTTAAAGTTCCTGTAAATCTTCCAAGAGTAAGCACCACTTTCCTCTCATACTGATTTACTACTCTTACCATTGTAAGAAAAAGCACTACAATGATAAATACCACAATCCATCCCATATTTTATATTTGAAAAAAAATAAAAACAATACTTACTCTTTTAATGATGTTTTTACGGAGATAAAATCGACCTTTTTATGCTTGCTATTAGCGATAAGTTTTTCTGGTTCAGCAAAAGATTCTTGATCTGCAAAGACTTCAATTTTTCTTTCTTCATCAAGCTCTTCTCCATCAGAAACATTAATCTCATTGAGTTGACCAAGAAAATCAACAATACTCTGAAGTCATTTTTGAAATTTTTCCTGTTCATCAACGGTTAAATTTAGTTTGGAAAGTTTTGCAAGGTGTGTCAATTCTTTATCAGTAAGTTTCATTTCATTTGATAAAAGTAAATCCTGGTTTCAAATTATAGATTACTCAGTAAAAAGCAAGTAAAAAAACAATTTCTAAGCAAAAATTATTGGAAATAATATAAGTTTCATTTATTTTCTAAATAAACATACCGTAATCAATTTTTATACTTATTTTATATCTACAAAAGTAGAAATCTTATATAGTTTCTGAACTGATCTTTTTTTATTAAGCTTCTGACTAAAAATCCAGTTAAAGTCTATTTTTTCTTTCTTCTAAAAATCTCTTGCATTTTTTTAAAAAAAGAGTATTATCCTCATACCATAACCATAGGTTATGGTATATTTATATTTTAAAGACTACATCAATGACAGAAAGAACAAATTGTTCATGTAACTACGGGAATAACTGCTCTTGCGGATCTAGCTGCACATGTACACACTGTGAAACAGAAAATTCTCAAACTTGCTCTTGCAATAAGTAGCAGTAACTATAGACTCTCTTTAAACTCTTAAAGAGAGTCTTTTAGTATCTTTATGTAAAAAATGCTCCACAGCGATCCAACGACTCATCATACACTCGTTCTTAACCTTAAAAAAATCCAAGGAATGATCAGAAAAATAGATACGCTCATCAAAGAAAGTACTTATTGTTGAGATATCGTCCAGCAAATTAACGCAACTATTGGACTTTTAAAAAAAATGAATACTACTCTACTTAAGTCCCATCTGATGACCTGTTGAAAAGATAAACTATCCTCTCCAGAAAAGGCAGAGTCTTTTGTTCAGGAATTTTTAAGATTGACTGATTTAAATAAAAAGTAATAAAAAAAAACTTAATCCTGAAAATAGAATCAGATCTCTCTGTTATTTTCTTTAAATAAAAAGCTCAATAAGTAATACTTATTGAGTTTTTGTCTCGCATTTCAGCTTTTCTAAACAATATATTGAGGGGATAATTCCCCTCAATCTACAAAAGTAGAAATCTTATATAGTTTCTAAACTTTCAAGAAGAAGCCGAGGAAAGGAAAAACTCTCCCTACAAGACTTCTAACTTTTTCAGTATCTCCTCATATTTTCAGAAGTCCTCCGGATATTGCTTCTGCAAAAAGGCTTTTAAGAGTTCTTTCCATCAGCCAAATGTTTGTAAGGCGTCGCCATCAGGTTTTTCTAGCTGAGAAAGCAAATCATCCACCTTTTCGGAAGTTTTTTTGAGTCTAAAATCAGAAAGCTGAGTCCTCAGTTCAGGAGCAAGCGCTTCGTCAATTTTTTCATAGTCCAAATGCTTAACCTTGAGGGTAAGGACGGTTTTTTTTGGATCTAAAGAAGGGAAACTGCAATGCAACAACGAAAAAGAGGGAGAAGTCAGATTTTTTTCCGTTTGAGACTGGATCTGGAGATAGAGGGATTGAAGATCAGAGGCTTGGAGCGTGGAACTAGGTTCACTCTCCAGATAATTGATAATCTGCGTTCAGAAAAACGAAAACTCCCCCTGCGAATAGCTAAAAAAACCCTTAATCTGATTGGATTCTAGGGAAGAGGTCGCCCAAGCACTCCCTGTACAGAGATAATTTTTGTAGCTAAAAGGAGCGTGCAAATGCCCTGAAATCAACTTCAAATCCGGAAGATTTAACAGTTGTTCGGATAGTGCAATATCTTTGAAGGCAAAGGCAGAGCGATAACCAGGAAATTTCTCTTTGTTGAGATAGTAATGATGAATGATGGTCAGTTTTTTTTCCTGTTGGAGAAAGCCATTGACAAGCTGGTTGAGTTTTCCGGAGAATTGCTCGTTTTTGTCTTTGGATTTTAAGAGTTCTTCGGTGAGGAGCGTCTTTCAGAGAGGGAAAGCTGAATATTCCTCTTCGTGCAGATCCAAACAGAACGGGAGAAACAAAATTTTCTCGCCCTCAAGCTCGGTAATCCAAGGTTTCGTGATGAAATGGAGTTTTCCTGAGTTTTGCTGGTGCTGAAGGAGATCAAACACCTGTTTCCCCTCCTCATACACAAAAGAACTTCCGAGCCGATCGTGATTTCCTGCGAGAATGTAGAGATTTTTACCCTGCGAATAGAATTCTAGGAAAAGCTCAAAGAGTGCGAGCAAAGCTCCTCTATCATAGCTGAAATGATAAACGAAATCCCCAAGAAAAATCAGATTTTTTTCTTCTGGCTGTGAGGCGACAAAGGCTTTAATCTGCTCAAGTAATTCTGTCTTAATCTTTGAAGTAATGTGAATATCTCAAATAAGGAGCATTTTGACTAGAAGGAAGAAAAGGTAAAAATCTAAATGGTTTTCAACGATTCTTGTTGTAAAGAATTAGGGGCTTTTTTCAAATTAAAACAGAGCAGAGATTATTTTGAAAGATTACGACTACTTCATACAGAAAGGTTTAGAAGCAGAACTAGAAGGATAGGAAAATCAGTTTTTTTAAACATATAAGCTCCCCAAAAAATCTGACTTTTTAATCAGAAATACTTGACTTATTTATTATTTTTATATATAATACATCTGGTTTTATTTTATTAGTACTTAAAATCATGGGAATAAATCATAAATTAACAACTTTAGGTATAGCTGCTGGACTGTCACTTTCTTCTGGATCAGCCACTCCTATTGCTACCCAACAACAAAAAGACAAGAAAAAGTTACTTGAAGCAATTGCAGACGATCCAGCTAGAGATAATTCAAAAATAATTACTTTTTCTGAGGCAAAAAATCCCCAGCTCACTGAAGCTGAAGCGAAACAACTCATAGAAGAGGAACTCGTTAGAAATGAGCAATTCAGAGATGAAGTAGAGAATTTACAAAAAAAATACGGGAAAGCATCAATTTCCAAGGAATTACTAGATTTAATTATTACAATTAGTAGAAATCCAGAACACTTCGGAAGTTTTGATGACGAGGGAAACTATAATTCTGATGAAGAGAAAGTTATGCAAGCCTTAAAATATGGATGAATATCAGAAGAAGAATCACAAAAATATAAATTAGGAATGACTGCCCTTCTATGATCAATCTGCTTGATCATATGAGGAATTATGATCAGAAATAAACAAAAAGAACGTAGTGAGAAAAAAAAGAATATCAAAAATCAGAAATAATTTTTCGTACATCACTGTTCTTCATATTTTTTCTCGTAATAAAGGCATTTCTCATAAAATATAAAGAATTTGGAACGAAATGACTTGAACTCTTTTTTTCATTCCTCTTGAATTTTAATACATTATTCCTTATAATATATATATGTACTTATAATATACAAGTAGTTACTGTAAGTAAGAGTGCTTACTTATAGCTTCTAAGGGTTTGGATCGAGATGATTCGAACTCTTTTTTTATTCCTCTCGAATTTTTCACCTTCTGTATAACCCTTTTACCATAAAAATACAATATCAAAAATTCTACTATTAAACTTACCGTTGAGATAACTGTAGGTTTTTTGTAATTTCTCTTGATTTCTAGAAGAATTTTTATATAGTTAATTTAACATTAAATAACAACTTTTTCATTTTGGAGAGGGTTTCCCCTTTTCTTCTAAGGGTTTGGATCGAGATGATTCGAACTCTTTTTTTATTCCTCTTAACTCCCAGAACGTAGACTTTGTCATTGAGAAAACTATAGAAGAGAATTTTTTCTCTTAAAAAAATCCCTCATCAAGAAGGATTTTCTAAGTATTATTTATCCATTACCAAGGCAAGTGTTCATGGAAGGGCTTGCTTGATCTCTACGAAAGAGCCCCAAATCTTTTTGATCTTAATAGGGAGTTGCACGATAGTTGTTCCGCTGAGAATAGGGATGGTCCCCTCATTTTCATTCAGGATTTTTACTTTTTCTAGAGGAAGGAGAGTATTCTCTGGGACCTTGATCGGAAAGATTACCTTTGCGACATCTCCTAGGAGAGGAACTTCTTTTTCGAGGAGAATGGTTGCCTTGAAAAGATTCGTCCTATCTGCAACGGTACTCATCGCATCAATCAATCAGGTCATCATCTGATCCTGATATACAATCTGGACTGGCAAGCTTTCTTGGATGTATTGATATTCCTCTGCTGTCACATAGACCTCGATCTGTTGTTTCTTGGTTCCTGAAACCTTGAAGACTGGAGTTCCGACTCAAAGCTCCTGCCCCTCACTGATCAAGATACCTCCCATCACTCCAGAAACAGGAGATCTGAGAGTCAGTTTATTATACTGAATCAATGCTGACTCATAAGCGATTTTCGCATCAGTAATTGCATTTCCTAGCAAATCGAGCTGAGTATCTTTGGTAGCAAGCAAAGTTTCGTAGTTTACCTTTGCATTTTTGAGTGCCGTTTCTGCAGTAAAGAGGGAATTTTGAGTCGTATTGAGGGTATTTTCGTAGTTTAGCCCAGCTTTTTCCTTTTCCATCGTAGAAGAACCGTTTAACTGTGCCTCCACCTGATTAAAATAAGCAATAAAAGCTGATCTTGCCTGCTTGGTAGAAGGTCAGACTTGATACGTTTGGAATAGTTGGAGCTGTTTATTAATCTCCTCCGCTCCCAAAGAACCTTCTGAACTGATACTATTTTTCATCACTTCTTGCATGAGTTTTGCGAAAGCGATCGTTGTGACATATCAGCGATCAAGGCTTTGCGTAGCCGTCGTAAGGAGCTCTGCACTATTTGGGATATCTGCGAGTGCATTGATCTGGTCTCTCAGGTTATATAGCTCTCTCAACGCTTTCGTCGCTTCGATCTTCTGTTTGAGATCTTTTGCTCCTACATAGGTATCTTTTCCTTCGAGCCTGTCTTCGTAATAATCACTTACCCCGAGCAAAGCATCTCCTGCATCAACGACCGTATTCATAAAATTCACAAGTGCGATCTTCTGAGAAAGAAAATTCTTCTTCAAAGCTTCAAACTGACTCTCTGCTCCTGAAAGTCTAAGTCCTGCTTGTTTTACTGCGGTCTCTGAAGTTTTTTGCGCAAATTGAAAGGCTTGCTGAGCTTGCTTGTAGGCATTTTCTGCCTGCTGAATCTGCTGATTGAGTGTCGTTTCTGTCTGTGTCTTGGTTAGAATTGCTCTATCAAGTCCGTTTTTTGCTCTTTCTGCCTGTAATTTATAGCTTGCTATCGTATCTGAAAGCTGGACAATCGGCTGTCCTCCCTTAACGGTATCGCCCTCTTTTACAAGGATGCGAGCAACTTTCCCATTCGCCTGAGAAGTTACCTGAATATCCTGAGAAGATACAATAGTTCCCGGCTTTTCCAAGGTTAACTGACGAGAAAATTCAGCTAAAGTTTTTACTTTCGGAGTCAAGGAGATTTTTTTAGAATCCTCCTGAGAGAATTGCTTTCCTGAAAAATAAAAAAGAATAAAAAATAAAATGAACACAAGCAACCCCCCCCCTCATCGAAGGAATCAGAGTTTGAGGTTTTTTTGATCAATTTTCATCTTCTCTGTATGAATAAAGTTAATTTTTTTTTGCCATTTTTGTTTTTTGAATTTTAATTTCTAGACGCTGAATTTCTGATTTAAGCGTTTCCAACTCGCCCTCTTTTTCACTAATTTTAACAGGATCAGCAAGAGGATTGAGAGACAAGGCCATGAGGTTCGTCCTCAAATACTCCAAACTTTCTGTTTTTGATTTCAAATCTCTCTCCAGTTGAACTAAGATATCGTCCTCTTTAGTGATAAAAAAAGCCTTAATCCCTATTTTCATATCTAAGATATTAAAAGACTCAAAACCTGAAGGAAGAATTTCATTCGCTGTACAATAAGTAATCTTCTCTATTTTAAAAAGCTGTTTTAAAGAACATTCGTAAGATGCCAATAGATGCAAAATATCCGAATTTGCTTGAATAACAAGCTCGATCGGAAGATGTTTTTTTATATGAAGATCTGCTTTTTTAGCCACAATACCTTTAAAAATATCAAAAAGCAAATGAATTTTATAGTCCTTTGTCCCTTCGATTTTGGCATTTAGGAGATCCGAAAAATTCTTCCCTTCTCCATTTCTTTCAACTAGAAGCATAAATTCCGGTATAAGAGGCTTAAAAAAACAAAGGGCCCTATAGAAAACTTGTCCTGCAACCACCCAAGCTTCAGGAAATTTTTCCTCTTTGATCAGTGCAAGATACCAAGAAAACTGTTCTCTAGTAAAACGTTGAACCGTTTCAATTTTCTGAACAAAAGATAAAGTATTTGGAACTTCATCAGCAAAACTTTGCTCTAACTCATTCCACTGGGAATATATCCAGAATTCCTTTCCTCAAATCTGCAATTGTTCTGGAATTTTTTGATCAAAAATTCCTTGTTCATAGAGAATTTTAAAGAGATTCCAAAGATGTTTGAGGTAATCAAAATTCTCATCTAGGAAACGTTCCTCACACTTTTGATTTCTAGCTAACAGTAATCTGATCGTTTCCCAGCCATAAACTTCTTTGAGCTTAAGAACTTTTTCTGGAAGTGGATGGTTTTTGAAGAACCCTTCTTTAGCTTCTAAAAAAGAAAAATTCTGAGCTTTCCCTGTAATAAAAATTAGCAATACTAAGTCCTTTAAAAATTGGATTCAGAATTCAGAATTATGCAGAACAAAATGATTTTTATCCTCAGAAAGAAGGGTAAGTATCTGTAAAAAATTATCACCACATGCAAGAATCCAAAGCTGGTCTTTTCACCATAGTTGCTCTGGAAGAAAAGTAATCATATTTTCCTTAACCTCTATCCAAGAAAGTCTTTCTAACTCTCAAAGTAAATTATCCCAAAGCTTCTCTATACTAACCTCTACTTTAAAAGACTTTTGAGTAACTAAAAGCTCTTCTAGAGAAAAAGAGCTTTGCTCTGCAAGACTTTCCAGTTCCTCCTTCGGCATAAGGAAAAGCAAATCTATTAATTCATCTCTAGTAAAATTCAAAGAAATATTCCCTTTTTTAAGCTGATCTAAAAGAAAAACCGAAAAAGGTGAAGGAAGTTTATCTTGATAGTCTGAAAGCGAAAAAAGTCTTAAATACTGAAAGGTATCTGACAAAAAACTTATTTTCTGTGCATAAAAATTATTGCTCTCCACAAGGATTCTAAAGGTATCTTCTTCTGTAAAAAAGGATTGAAACTGGGGAAACGTCTCTAACAACCAACTTAAGAAATCTGTCTTTAGTTCAGAGAGATCTAAAACTATGGTAGAAATAACTTTTCTGATCAAGCGTTGACCTGTTTCTTTGGAATAAGGGATCTGTTTTTTTATTTCTTGCTGATTAGCCAAATTTCAGATTGTAGCGAGCGTCTCTACAATATTCTCAGTAAATTCAAAAACTGATTTTCCACTAAAATTAGCAACCTTTTCACTAAAGTGTCCCTGATCATCAATATAAGATTCATCAGTTGGAAGTTGATACTCCTTCACTCTTTCCAAAGCTTGAGAAGAAAAAAGAGGATTTAATCTCTGAATTCCATTATCTTTTATGGTATCAATATTTTTCTCCCCAAAAATAGGAATTGACTTATTGATCACTGGGATAATAATTTTTTTCCCAATATGTTTTTTATATCTTTTATCATTTTCATGAACGACAACTCCTACATCGGAAAAAAGCAAAAGAGGATCCTCTACAACTAAAGGGAAAACATCATTTTTCGTTTCTACAAAACATTTAATCTCCAGTTGAATCGTCTTTTCCTCTTTTCGCTCAATATCATCTGGATAGACAATTGTCTGCGTAGAAACATCTCGTCGAACAAGTTCTTGAGTCTGTTTTCGAAGGTTTTTTTCTTTAAATAAAGCAAGTAAAGACTGAAACTTTGGATCAGTCAATTTACTATCAGAAATCGTCAATTTTTCCTGAAAAAAAATTTGTTGTAAGAGTGGAAGCCCTTTTTTGAACAATTTTTGCTCATGAGTCGCCAATCTTTGCATTTTAGCTGGTAGAGGAAGATACTGTTTCCCAGCGAGAATTTTAGTATATCCTCTACTATATCCTCCTGTAATAATGAGAGGCTCTCTGATGGGGAATTCCTTTTTCGAATACCAAGATTGATCAAGATACTGTGAAAAATAATCACTCATACTCTCCCCATCTATTTTTTGATACTTTGGAAAAAAAATAGGGAAAAAGGTATCCGATTTTTTTTCTTGTTGCATTTTTACTTTTGGTTGTGGTTGATATTTTTTATTCAGTTTCATTCAAACAAACTAGCAGCATAAAAAATAGAAAGTATTTCCTGAAAAATATTAAAGATAAGAAAATTACACACGATAAATATAAAGTTTATACATCAGATAGAGCAAAAAAGTTGCTGCTAAAATAACCAACATATCTTCTAGAGGACCAACTTTTACTTTTTCAGCTTCAGTAAGAACTAATTTATCTCCATTTTGACAAACAGCCTCAACAGAATAATACGCATAAATATCCTCCTTGGAAGTTTTATCAAAAGGATATTCAAATCTCGGAATCTCTGTCTCTCCCACAAACTTTCTATCACTTCCATCTGCAAATTCTGATCTATATACAAGATACTTTTCAACATTTTTTACCTTATCCCAAACAAGATAATATTTATTTCCAATTTTTTTAGTAGAAACCTGGATATTTTTTACAAAACATAAAGGCTGATCTAAGATTGCTGTACCATGGGGCTCATCTGTCGTTAAAAGTCCACCTGTTAGTGCCATATCCAAGAATCCTGTCCCACCAAGAATTGGAAGATCAAACTGAACCACCTCTGAAGGAACCCCCTCTGGAACATGCTCAGATGTCGTAGCAAGGATTTGGAAAAAATAGGTTTTCCCATAGGAGAATCCTGAAAGACTTGCTTTAGGTTCTGTCGTAAAAACAACTCATGCAAGGTTATCTCTTGTTAATCCATATTTCACTGCATAGTCTTTTGATTCTCCTCAAAGCGTAGCCCACTCAAGATCAATCGTAGAGGCTGTTTTGGGATTCAATGAAAGCCTAACTTCTCAAATTTTAAGGGCATCTTTTACAGAAAAGCTCAGAATATTTTCATAAGATTTACGCTGAGTTGAAGCAGTAAGCTCTACCCCAAGAACATTTTCTCCTGCTACATTAAGCACAATCTCCTTCGTAAAAAGTCAGTCTTTCTCTTTATCCAAAGGATACTCTTGTCCTCCAGAAAAAAGAAGTTTTGCTGAACTTACACGATCATCTGTAAAAATTTCAAATTTAACTTTATCTCCTAACTTTAAATTATTATTTGGAGTCATAGCAATAGATTTGAAAAGAGCATCAGAGAGAGCTTCATATACAAAAGTTCTCTTCTCTGATAAACCAACAATCTGATTGGTGATAGAAACAGACTTTAATTCTAAAACATTGGTTCATACCTTCGTAATCGGAATCGTTTCATTGAAAAGACCGTTTGCGTCTGTCATTCCTTCTTTTACCATAAGTCCATTAAGATAAACCTGCATACGAGAATTAACTAACTCTGGAGCATTCGCCATAACATTAATAACTGAATCTGTTTCTTTCCCATTTTGAAGAGGAGAAAGAAGTTCTATTTTTTTGTAATTAATAGCTCCATCAGTACGAATGGTCAAAACCGTCTCTCCAGTACTATTTTCATTAAAAAGATCCTCAACTTTTAAGGTAAAAGTTCCTGATTTTTTAAGGGACAGTCCTTTAGAATATACCTTTCTCCCCTGATTAGTAAGAGCCATACTTCCTAACCCATCATCTGGAAGAGTAGCATCATAGGCTGATAATAAACTTCCATTTTCCTCCAGGCTCATCCAAAATTTTCCATCATAATTTTTCATAACTTGTCCATTTTTGATCGCAGTAATCGTAATATCTAAGAACTGGTTTACATCTGCACTTGATGGAGAAACCTCTACCTGAAAACTATCTGGAGAATTTGCAGCAAGGGTTGACACACCTCCAAATAATAAAGAAAGCAGAGAAAAGGCCATAAAAATCTTTTTCATTATATCTATCAACTAAGGTAAAAGAGAATGTTCTCCTTCAGCATTTAAATTTCATATACTGAGAGGAATAGCGGTTTTTCCCAAAGATCAAAGTAAAGCCTCAGCAAGAACAACTTGATCCTTTTCTCATGAAAAGGGAAGCAGAAACAAACCTTCATCAAGCTTAAGAGAATTAACATTGTTTAATTGTATTTTCAAAGATCCTGTATTATTTTCAAGAAGTGTAAAATCAAAACCTGAACTTTGATCAATAGAAAAAACAACTTTTTTAGGATTGTATACCAACTCAAAAACCAGATTTTCTCATTTTTTTAGTTGCTCAGATCCGAAGAGTTCAAAAACCTGATCATCTGTTTTGTAGGCAACTCACCACTGTTTCTCCTTAATTTTTTGACGTTCAGCAATATCAAGGACACTTGCGGTTAATCCAGACAAATCCCTTGTCAGAAAAAATAATCCAAAAGCCAATATTGGAGCAAGCAACAAGATAAAAAGATTTTTAATCAGAGAAGACCTTTGCATGATATAGAAAAAAATTAATACAGCTCTCGCTTCTGGAGAGAAGTGTATAGAAAGTTTAGCAAAAGTCAAATAAAAATTATTATTTAAAGCAAAATAAAGTTAAATTTTAATAGGAATTTGTGCTTGAATTTCTTTTTTATCCTCATTATCTTTTACCTTAAATCTGATAAGTTTTTTAGAAAGCAGATAAATACTCAATACAAATAACGCTAATCACAAGACAATAAAACTTAATTGCATACCGAGATAAGCAGTAAGCATTCCAAATCCAAGAGATCAGATAATTTCTCAAGCTCTACTTACAAATTCTTGCAACCCAGACATCAAACCTTTATCTTTTGGCTTAGAATAGCCGATAATCAGAGCCGCTGTCACTGGAGCAAGCAAAGCAATCATCAAAGAGATTCAAAAGCTCAAGATAACAATCGCCAAGAAACCATCATAACATCCAAGTAAAATATAGAGTAAAGAACTTACCAAAACAAGAAGCGTAATCAGAATTTTTTTACTATATTTGTCACCAAATCCTCATATCAAAATATTAATCAAATACGGTAACCTCATCACAGCAAAAAGAATCGCAATTTGTGGTAATGAAAGATTATTCTCTATTGCTATAATTGGAATAAAAAGAAATCAGACATAATTCATAAAACTTACAAGTCCCTGAGCCATCAAAGCAATATACATTGGTCGTCCATAGGATTTTAACGCAACAAACATTCTCTTTCGCGGTTCAAATGAAGTAATTTCTTTATAAAAACTAGCGATAACTCCTTTTTTTCACATCAATTTTTTGAGATTATGAATATCTTCATCTATTTCATACTCCAAATTTCATGCATCTCGTTTTTTTCGTGATTTGGAGAATTTTTTCTTGATAAAATCCTGAATTTTTCCATCTTGCATCAAGGAAAGCAAAGCAAAAATCACCACAAAAAGATACATATAAGGCAATTCAATGTAGGAAACAAGAAAAGCACTCAGCAAAGCACCGATAACATAGGCCATATTGATACTAGAGAAATAAACCCCGAATACCTTACTACGGTTATGCTGATGAGATTTTTTTCCATAAAGGGTACGATAGGTCGTAAACATCGTAGAACTTGCCATTCCATTAAGTATAACAGCGAGAATAAGAAGTCCTGGAGCCGACTCCATCCCTGCAAGAAAATAAAACAAGCCCGAAATTGCATAGATAAGTTTACCCAAAAGTAAGAGATGTCTTGTATTTCCTTGATCATTCATTACTCCCACAGGAATTACGATAATTAGCTTGGTAAGAGCAAGTAAAGTTCCTATGAGGGTAAGTCATAATCCAGATCCCAAAATAGATTTTACATAAATAGAAAAAAAAGTATCGCCCCCTAATCACCAACCAATCATAAAGAGAAAGAGCGAAATGGATATCCATCTAATATTTACTGGCAAAGTAGCAATTTTTTTAAGATTCAAAAGAGAAGTTTTTTTCTTTTTGATTATTTTTTTTTGCATTAAACTAATTAGTTTTTTATAAAAAATATCCCCTAAATATACTCAGAAAAAATAAAAAAGCAAAAAAATCTGACTTTAAAATTTTGGAATTCAAATAACTAATAAAAAATTATAAATAAAAAGTTTTCAATTGAAAAAAAAGAAACTATCTATATAAATTTATTCTAAATATCATCTATTTTTTTAAATAACGAAAAAATATGAAAAAGCTAAACATAGCACGAGCAGGGGGAGGAACTGGAGGACATGTCTTCCCCATCAAAAGCCTCATCCAGCATCTCCAAAACAATCCAGACCACAGAGATAATATTACTCAAATGTTCCGATTTGGAACAAAAAAGAGCCTAGAACAAGAAACCTGCTCTGAACTTCAAAAAACTATCAAAAATCTGACTTTTCATCCTATTTATTCTTGAAAACGAAGGAGAGAAAAGGAAATTTGAGCTCTGATAAAAAACATCAGAGATATCTTTCTCTTTTCAATTGGATTTATTCAGTCAGTTTTTTATTTTTTGCAGTTTAAGATTGATGTAGTCTTCTGTAAGGGAGGATATGTCGCATTACCCGTCGTTTTTGCAGCAAAATTTCTAGGAAAGAAAGTTATTGTTCACGAATCTGATGTGCATCCTGGATTAGTAAATCGTATTGCTGGAAAGTTTTCATCCAAGAATTTTTCTGGCTTTCCGTGAGTGCTTCCCAAAGCTCAAGTCGTAGGACAAATTCTTTCTGAAGACTTATTACCAGCAGAAAACCTTCCTCTTTCTTCAGTTAAGAAACAGACTCAAATCCTCGTAATGTGAGGCTCTCAAGGTTCAAAAAACCTCTATGAAGCTCTTGCAAAAGTACTAAAAACAAGTCCGGAGCTTACAGAAATACATTTTACTATTATCCTTGGGAAACTCAATCAAGAACTCGCTCAGCTTTTTTCTGATTTTCCAAATGTGGAGACTTTAGCCTTTGTGAGTCAAAAAGAGATCGGTCGCCTCTATCTTCAGTCCGATATTGCGATCACGAGAGCAGGGACGACCTCGCTTGCGGAACAGGAACTCTTTGATCTAAAATTGCTGATGATTCCAATTCCACGAACCCACGACCAGTTGGACAATGCGAAACGATATGTTCAGCATAAAGGCTGAATTCTGATCCAGCAGGACGATCCAGATTTCCTGGAGCAACTCAAAAAGCATCTGCTTGCTTTGCAATTTTTCAAAAAAAGCTTATCTTCTAGGGACAGAAAAGCTGAAATCCGCAAGGCAAAGGATCAGATTTTAGAGCAAATGCTTGAGTAATACCAAGCTATCACTGTCCTTTTATATCCTCATTCTCCAAATCCAATGCATATTGTTATCGTTTGAGCGGGTGGAAGCTGAATTTCTAATATCGCTCATCTTCTCCGAGATCTTGGCTATACCAATCTCATCGCCATTGATGCTCAAGAATCGCAAATTACTCAAGCCCTTCGTGAAAGAAAAATCCCAGTTATCGTTGGACATGGGAAATACCAGCCGAAAGCTGATGATATTCTCATCTATTCCGAAGCAACGAAAGAAAGCACTGAAGTCCAATCAGCTTCTCAACTCAAAAGGGAACAGCATTTTACGATGAAGATTTGGAATTATTTTGAATTTCTCGGAGAGATCACGAAATATTTTCGCACAGTCGGTTTTGCGGGAACGAATGGGAAATCAAGCTCTACCTCTTTAGCGATTGTTACAGGAAAGAAGATGATCCCTGAGCTGGGACTTGGAATCGTAGGAGCGCTAGTTCCTGATCTGAATAACAAGAGTTACTATCTAAAGGAAGATAAAAAATCTGAATTTCGTCAGCTTTTTGATTTTATTTTCACAGGAAAAAAACTCCCGTATGAACTGATAAAAAAATACTATTTTTTCTTGGAAGCCTGCGAGTACAAGAGACACTTTCTCAATCTTGACCTAGAATATCTCCTGATTACTAATATTGAACTGGATCATACGGATTACTATCGTGATTTCTCAGACTATCAGTATGCTTTCGTGCAGATGAACCAAAAAACAAAAAATCTGACTTTCGTTTTGGATTCCTTGGAGTCTCCAGAAATTTTTTCTAAAATAAAGAAAAACCCTCTCAGACATTGGGAATTAGACCATATCCGAGGGAAACCGACCGATTGCAATGCTTCACTGGTCGCTGGACTTTTTCAAGAACTCAATCCTAAACTTTCTTTGGAGCAGATTGAAAAGGAAATGAAGCCCTTCAAAGGGATTTGGAGAAGAATGGAATTTCTAACAACCCTTCCAAACTGAAAAAAACTCTTTTCAGACTATGGACATATCGCTTCTTCCATCGAGCTTGCTTATGAGACTTTGAGAAATCGCTTTCCATATCATAAACTTCTCGCTATTTTTCAGCCCCATCAAACCCATAGAGTACTGAAAGGACGAGCAGACTTTCAAAAGGCACTTGCTCCCTTTGATCAGCGTGCAATTTTCTCTATCTATACCGCAAGGGAAAAGCTTTCTGATTTCGCTGATGAACCGCTTTTTCAGGAGCAACATTTTCAATCTTTTTCTGAATTTTGAGCCTATTTTGCTAAAGCAATGAAAGCTGACTATCTAGACACTTTTCAGGAAGTTCAAGAGCTTTTGTCTAGCACAGATAAAGAAACGATTGTGATCGTATTTACCGCTTGAGATTTAGACTACCAGCTAAGAACCTGGCTTCATATTTCTTAAAACATAAGGGTAAACTGCAGAAAAAAAGAAAAAATTTTCAAAAAATCCCCTTAATGAACCTGATCGAAAAATCTTCTTTTTTGTCACAAAATCCAAGTTCATTCGTATCAACAAGTGAATCAGAGAAGAAATTCTGACTTCTTTGTTCTTGTCTATTTCTTATGACCGATTAAAACGATGAACTTACATAGCTACTTTACTCAGCAAAGTGAACAGAAACTTTCAGATGAAAGAAAGTTTTTGCTCTATCAACGCATTTGTGAAGAAAGAAGCGTAGCTTCTCATTCTCTCAAAAGATCAACGATTCTAACAAAAAAGAACGTCTATTCTTTTCTTGCATTTGCTTTATTTTTTGCATTTTTTGGAAACTTTTTCTGGGAGAATGCAGAAATCTCTGAATATAGAGCTTTTTTTACCCAGAAAGTACTTCCTGGTTTTGGTGCCGTAAATGCTGCTCAGGTAGGAGAGATTCTTGAATTTAATGGAGAATATATTATTGAAAAAGAGGGAAAACAGTTTAAAAATTCAGTCATTTTTGATGGTGATATTATCACTCTCAAAAACAACGCAAAGATTATCTTTAACATTAATGAACATATTAAAGCAGAGGTACAAGGTCCTGCAAAATTCATAATTACCAAACTGTCTGAAGGAAATTATCGCCTTTCCTTAATAGATGGGAATTATCTCAAACTTGATGGAGAAAAAAACAATGATGCTCTAGAAATCGAAACTCATGAAATAGTCATCTCCTCTACTAAAAATAAAGTACTTGCTCTTGAACTTTCTCAGAATAACAAAAAACCTCAACTCAAGAATGCTGGAGCTCCCCTTCTTGTAAAAAGCAAAAAAACAAAAGCTAAGGAAGAGTCAATTACCTTAGAAACTGCAAAACTTCTAACAATTCAGGATAACGATATTACTGAAATTCGCGATCTAGAACACTTTGAGAAAGTTCTTGTTAATAGAAAGAATCTGACCCATACAACAAAAATAACTCCCGAAACACCTGAAAAAACCCTCTCATTAGAGCATATTACGAAAGAATTAGAGATTCTTTCAGAAGAGAAAGATTTGGGAAAGGAAAAAGAAGATAAAATTCTTTCTGGAGTCCAAAAAGCTGTAGACACTGAACTTGAATATCATTCTGATGAAAAGAAAATCCCAACTGAAACTCAACTGAGTCAGATTACGGCTGCTTTGAATAAAACCTTCCTTCTTACAGATATTCAAAATCTCTATATTGCAAAATTAGATAACAACACTGAAGCTATTCAGAATGCTTACAGAGCAATAGCATGGAGAATAAAATCAATCTGAGATAGCTATAATATAGAAATAAAAGTTGACACCAATCCTGATATCCTTATTGCTGAAATTCAGAAACTTAAGAAAGGATTAGAAGCATATCATATTCCTCCTTCAAAAAACCAGCAAATAGAGGTTATAAAAAATTGGCTTGTTCATATAAAATCGTTTACTCCTGATAAACCTCGAGAAGAGTATAAGCAACATTTATCAAAAAACCTACAATTTAAATAATACAGCTTTCTAAAAATAAAACTCAATTACTTTACGCTAATTTTATGTTTTTCCTCTTTTCAAAATCAAGAAAAAAAAACAAAAAAGCTGACCTTTTAAACAAAGTCAGCTTTTTTCTATTTAAATTTTCAATTATTCGTCCTTCAAGGCAGCATGTGCCGCAGCGAGTCTTGCAATAGGCACTCTATATGGACTACAACTTACATAAGTTAATCCTGTTCTATGACAAAATTCAATAGAAGCTGAATCTCATCCATGTTCTCCACAAATTCCAAGCTTAATATTTGGTCTTGTTGCCTTACCTTTTTCTACAGCAATCTTCACAAGTTCTCCCACTCCTTCTTGATCAAGAGTCTGGAAAGGATCTTTTTCAAAGATATTCTTGTTTACATAGTCTTTAATGAACTTTCCTGCATCATCTCTAGAAAATCCGAGTCCCATTTGCGTAAGATCATTCGTTCCAAAAGAGAAGAATTCTGCGGTTTCTGCGACTTTATCAGCAGTCACTGCTCCTCTTGGCACTTCAATCATCGTTCCAAGCTTATATTCTACCTCTACACCGTATTTTTCCATCGTTGCTTTCGCTACCTTTCTCACGATGTCAGCATTAAAGTCTAATTCTGATTTGAATCCTACGAGTGGGATCATGATTTCAGGTCTTGCATCTATTCCTTCTTTTTTAAGCTCACAAGCAGCAGAGATCACAGCTTCAGTCTGCATTTCTGCGATTTCAGGGAAGGTGATTGCCAATCTACATCCTCTATGTCCGAGCATTGGATTAAATTCGTGCAGTGATGCGATTTTTGCATGCAAAGTCTCTATACTTACTCCGAGTTCTTGAGCAAGTTCTTGGATTTGTACTTCTTCTTGAGGAAGGAACTCATGCAAAGGAGGATCCAAAAATCTGATTGTTACTGGCATTCCTTCTAGAGTTTTCATCAGTTCATAGAAGTCTGATTTTTGATAAGGAAGGATTTTTGCAAGTGCCTTTTTTCTTCCTTCAAGCTCTTCTGCAAGGATCATCTCTCTTACTGCTTTGATTCTCTCCTCTGCGAAGAACATATGTTCAGTTCTACAAAGTCCGATTCCTTCTGCTCCAAATTTCTTAGCTGTAATAGCATCACGAGGAGTGTCAGCATTCGTTCTAATTCAGAGTTTTCTATATTTGTCTGCAAGTTGCATCAATTTTTCAAAATCTCCACTAAGCTCTGGATCTACAACATTTAAAGCTCCATTGAAAACTTCTCCAGTACTTCCGTCAAGAGAAATCTCATCTCCTTCATGAAGAGTTTTCCCGTTTACAGAAACAGTTTTAACTTCTTCATTAATTACAAGTTCTCCTGCTCCAGAAACACAGCATTTTCCCATTCCTCTTGCAACTACTGCAGCATGAGAAGTCATACCACCTCTTGCAGTAAGAATTCCCTCTGAAGCAATCATTCCTTGGATATCTTCTGGTGAAGTCTCTAGTCTTACGAGGACTACTTTCTTTCCATTCTCTTTCCAATCATGTGCATCAGCAGCAGAGAAAACAATCTGTCCTACTGCTGCACCTGGAGAAGCAGGTAACCCTTTTGTCAAAAGTTCAGCATTCTTTTTTGCATTCACATCAAGCTGTGGATGAAGCAAGCTATCAAGCTGCTCTGGCTGTACTCTAAGTACTGCTGTCTTTTCATCGATAAGTCCTTCTGAAAGCATATCCATTGTGATTTTTACAGCAGCTGCAGCGGTTCTTTTTCCACTTCTTGTCTGAAGAATATAAAGTTTTCCTTCTTGGATAGTAAACTCCATATCTTGCATATCTTTATAATGTTTTTCAAGCAAGTGATAAATATCACAAAGCTCTTTGTAACATTCAGGCATCACCTTGTCAAGCTCTTCAATATGAGCTGGAGTTCTAATTCCTGCTACTACATCTTCTCCCTGAGCATTCATCAAGAACTCTCCGTAAAATTTATTTTCTCCTGTTGATGGATTTCTTGTAAAGCAGACTCCAGTTCCTGAAGTTTCTCCCATATTTCCAAAGACCATAGACTGCACATTTACCGCAGTTCCAAGAAGTCCTCTAATATCGTTGATCCTTCTATAAATAATCGCTCTTTCATTATTCCATGAATTGAAAACCGCATCAATAGCCATTTTAAGCTGTTCTCTTGGATTGTTTGGAAATAGTTTTCCAGTATCTCTCTGCACCACTTCTTTGTAGAGTCTTACAACTTCTTTGAGATCATCGGTATCAAGTTCAGTATCTAATTTGATACCTTTTTTGTCTTTTACTGATTGTAAGGCTTTTTCAAAGTCATGATGAGGCACTTCCATTACCACATCTCCGAACATCTGAATAAATCTTCTATAAGAATCCCAAGCGAATCTTTCATTTCCTGTCTTGGTAGCAAGTCCTACTACAGATTCATCGTTAAGTCCAAGATTCAAAACCGTATCCATCATTCCTGGGAGTGAAGCTGCTGCTCCAGACCTTACAGAAACAAGCAAAGGATCATTTGCATCTCCAAGCTTTTTTCCCATCTTTGCCTCAAGAGCTTGAAGCTGTTCTTCTACCTGCTGATCCACTTCTGCTGGGTAGCTCTTGTTATTTTTGTAATAGATATCACAAGTTTCGGTTGTGATCGTAAATCCTGATGGAATAGGCAATCCCAAGCTCACCATTTCAGCGAGATTAGCACCTTTTCCTCCGAGGATGTCTTTTCCTACCCCTTTCCCTTCTGCGAAAGAGTAGACATACTTTTTTGTTTCTGACATCATCTCTCATAATAGTAAATAAAGCCTTTCAACTATACGATTCTCATTTAAATTTTCAAGTTGTTTTATTTTCTGGAAAAGATAAAATACATTCATTATATTAAAAATCAAATTTTTATCTTTACCAAATCAACTATCGTGACTTCCCTTAAAATACAACAACTCCAATCTACAATCCTCAAACGATATGAAAATAATGGAAGAAAACTGCCATGGAGGAAAACTCAAGATCCTTATGCTATCCATATTTCTGAAGTAATGAGCCAACAAACACAGGTTGATCGCGTAATTCCTTATCGAGAAAAATGGGTACAAGAGATTCCAGACTATAAAACTCTTGCCCAATTACCGAAACTTGAACTTCTCAGCCATCGATCAGGTTTGGGATTTAATAGTAGAGCTTTAAGACTCCAAAACTGTGCTCAAGAAGTCGTAGAACAGCATAAAGGACAGCTTCCAAAAGATAGAGCTCAACTTTTAGAATTACCCTGAATTTGACCCTATACTGCAAGTGCGATCTGTGCTTTTGCCTGGAATCTACCAGAACCTGTGATTGATACCAATATCAGAAGAGTTCTGATCTTTTTACTCAAATTAGATGAGTGAATTTCTCTTCAAGAGCTAGAAAAAGAGGCAAAAAAGCTGATCCCTGAGTGAAGAAGTAGGGATCGACATAATGCTTTGATGGACTATGGAGCAACTTATCTCACTGCAAGAAAAACAAAAATAAAATCTCTCTGAAAACAAAGTAAGTTTGAAGGTTCCGATAGAGAGGTAAGAGGCTGGATATTAAAACAATTAACAAAAAAGAAGTGAAAACTTGCCATAGCTTTGATTAAGCAAGAATTTCCTCATAAAGAAGTTGAAAAAATCATGCATGATATGCAAAATGAACAACTCATCAAATGGGAAGAAAAACATGTTTGGATAGAATAAATCCTTTATTAGATTGTTTTCATTCATAAAGGTAGATCCCACGATTATTCTAAACAAAGCAGAATGAGATAGAAGTCAAATAAAGCAAAAAAGTCTGATTTCTATATAGGAATTCAGACTTTTCTCTATTATTTTCTAATTCTAAACTCTACACTGGAAAACTATACTGCAAATCTGTAGAATTTTGTTACTTCAAATCCAGCAGGCAAGATTTCCTTTACCTTTTTCGCACCATCTCTGATATATTCTTGCTCAAGAAGAACTACATCAGCGAAGGCTTTATCAATTTTTCCTTTCACGATATTTGGAATCATTGCTTCTGGTTTTCCAGCTGCTTTAAGCTCTTCAGTAAACTGAGCTTCAAGTTTAGCTTTCTCATCAGCTGGAACCTCATCAAAATTGAGATATTCAGGACTCAAAGCTGCTACTTGCAAAGCCAATTCTTTCGCAGTTGCTTCATCTCCGCTATACATTACCAAAGAAACCACCTTATTTCCTGGATGTGCATAGGCATAAGCATTTCCAGCAGTGATGAAAAGTTCTCCGATTTTCAAATTTTCACCGATAGAACCTACCGCTTCAGCAACCATAGTATTGAGTTTTTCTGCAACTCCTCCCTCAAGATCTTCTAATGATCTCACTTCTCCTGAAACACTTTCAAGTTCAGCAAAAATTTTATCAAAAAGCTGAAGGAAAGTCTCATTTTTCGCTACGAAATCAGTTTCGCAAAGGAGCTTAAGCACGATTGTTTTTCCGTTTGCTTGATGCGTCTTGATGAGTCCTTCATTGGTTTCTCTATCAGCTTTTTTTCCTGCTTTTGCAATTCCTTTTTGCTTCAAGATTTCCTGAGCTTTATCAAGATCACCTCCTGCCTCTACAAGCGCATTTTTACAATCTCCAAGTGGAGCAAAAGTCGCTTCTCTAAGCTTTTTTACCAAGTTAATATCAATTTGCATTGTCTTCTAAAAACAAAATAAAATAGTAAATACCAAGTTAAACTATATGAAAACTACATAAAAAATCAAGAAGAACTCACAAAGACAAACAAGGGAAAGCTTAATAACAGAAGGAAAAACTAGACCATCAGCATTCTTTCCTCACTTATTAAAATTTCGACTGATATGATTGAATATGTGCTGGTAAATGCTCTATTTCGTCGTCAATTGCCCTTTTATTCCAATGCTTTTTTCCACATTTTGAACAAGAAAAAAGAATTCTGATTTCTCCATTTTTCATCTCATAAGCGGTCGGATACATTGCCCCCTGACAGGTAGAACTCCTATCGCCAGGTATCTCACCATCTACATGCCTTGATGCAAAACAAAAAGGGCAGTGATTACGGCAAGTGCGATCAGCTTTTGGAACTTCCTTTCCACAGTTAAGGCAAGTAAAAGTTTCGTTAATGGTTTTCATCAGACTGTTCAGCAAAGAGAGATAAATTGCAATGTTTCATATAATACTCATTTTTATTCCTCTTATCAAGCAGAATTAAATCATACTTGAATTTGCAAAAAAAAGAAAATCGAGTATTATTGAGCAACTATTTAAAAATAGTCAGAAAGACTATGAGAACTCCAGAAAGAACAGAAATGGAAGAGCAAAAGAAATTTGCCTTTCAAAAATGGGAGAAGGAGGAGATCTTCTCATAACAAGCATTGATAATCTTAAACAAGTATATGAAGAAGAAGTCTGGATTAAAAATTAAAAAACTCTTTAAATCAAAAAAGTTTCCTTTTTCAGAGATAATTCCCATGGGGTAGCTGGGGATCGAACCCAGGACCACCAGCTTAAAAGGCTGTTGCTCTACCGACTGAGCTACTACCCCACACTGAGAAATATCCACTAAGGAAACTTTTTATCACGAGAGAACTATAGTCATTTCTCTCTTATTTTCAAGCAAATATATAAGAAAATTCCTACATAAATCCTTTAAACTTTTTATAAAGTCTAGAGTTAATCTTTACCTTAATCTGACTTCCATCATCAAGTTTAATCCATTTATTGATCAGATTTACTTTGAACTGTCTCTTTCCTGCTCTCATAGAGTGAGACCTTGTCTGTCCAGATTGAGATTTTCTCCCTGTAAAATAACATATTCTAGCCATGATAATAACAATGCAATAAGATAAAAGTAAAGTCTACTATGCAGCACTTGGAGTTGCCTCTGCTGAAGCAACATCAGATGAAGATTCTTCTTCATCAGCAAGTTCAACCACAGTAACGATTGGCTGTTCTCCATCATCCAAGATAGTAACCTTATTAGAAACCTTCAAATCCTTCACAAAGATCACATCATTTACAGATTCAACACTTGCCAAATCTACTTCAATATTATGAGGAAGATCCTGAGGGAAAGCTTCTACTTCTACAACATCTTTTACCAACTGAATTTTTCCTTCATTCAGTTTTTCTACTTTTGATTCTCCAATAAGTACTACTGGTACTGAAGCAGACACCTTTTCATTAGCATTTACTGCCAAGAAATCAACCGTAAGTACTTCATCAGATACTGGATCTAACTGCATATCCTGTAAAAGCACAAGTTGATCAATTGCTCCTGTAAGTTCAATAGGAGTGGAGAATCCAGCTTCTCTATATACTCTAATAAAGTCATTTTTTACACAACTCAAAAGCACAGGATTTTCTAAGCTCTTTCCATATACAATAGCAGGAAGTTGCCCCTCTTTTCTCAAGTTTTTTACTTTTTTCCCAGTTGCAGTACGAACCTGAACAGTAAGTTTCATAATAGCATACAACAAAATTTAAAAAAATTATTTCAACAAATCTGACTCTCTCTTTTCAGCAGCAATCTTACTCTTCATTCTTGCTGCCTTTCCAACCTTTTCTCTAATATAGTAAAGCTTAGACTTTCTTACTTTATATTCATCCATAAGGATAACCTTCTCAAACTTAGGAAAAGAAAGAGGGTAAATCTTTTCAATCATCTGTCCTGCAGCGAGTCCTCTGATCGTAAAACTTCCATCAGCCGATCCTGGTTTTCTCACCTTGATGATTAACCCCTTAAACTTCCAGATTCTCTCTGTAGAACCTTCTCCTACTCTTTCATGAAGCTCAACTTGCATTCCTGTTTTTACAGGCAAGATTTTATATCCATTCGCATCAGAAAGATACTTTATCATTTCGTGATTCATTATTTAGCATATTTCAAGAATAAAACTACTTGCTTCCTTTGCTATTCATTACTTTAGCCTTCCACTTTCTCTGTTGCTCAAGCATTCTTCTTACATCCATAATCACCACTTTTTCAACTCTTGTAAGTGCTTTATTGAGCTTTCTCTTTGCATTTGTCTTCAATCTTGCCATGAGATTATGATAATTTAGATGATAAATGAGCGAGTCCTTTTGATTCAAGAACTTCTTTAACCTTTTGCTGAGGAATTCCATATTTCTTAAGTTTCGCTTCAGCCTTTACTTTAGCATTCTTGATCCAAGCCGTCAATCCCTCTTTTTCTTCTCTCTTCAAAAGGGTAACATAACTTTCTACTGCTTTTTCATTTTTACAACCGGTCTTTGGTCTATGCAAATTCAATGCCTTTAGAAAGTGCTTAATTTTTCTTCCGTTAGTATCTCACATTAGAAACAACAATCAAAAAATAAATTCAGATTTTTCTCTCTTTTATAGATTGAAAAACTAGTTAATATATTTAGCCATATAAGCAAATGCCTTATTAGCTTCAGCCATCTTGTGAGCTTCTTCCTTCTTCTTTACCGCAGCTCCCTGATTAGAATACGCAGCAAGGATTTCCTCTGCAAGTCTCTTGTACATAGGCTTCCCACTCTTCCCTCTTGCAGCATCAAGAATCCATTTTGTAGCAAAAAAGAATCTCTTGTCAGCTTTTACCTCTACTGGTACCTGATAAACCGCACCCCCAATTCTCTTTGACTTAATCATTGTCACAGGAGAAGCATTTTCAATAGCAGTTCTCACTACTACCGTAGGATTCATATGTCCACTTGCCTTAATATCCTTGAGGGTATCTGCATAAATTTTCTTTGCAACACTTTTCTTACCGTGTTTCATGATGAAATTAATCAATTTCTCTTCATAATCGAAAGTGTCCAAAGTCTTATTTTTAATCACTGCCATCTTAGAACTAACAAAAACAAATTAAAATTATTTACCAGCCTTAGGTTTTTTTGCTCCATAGCGAGATCTACTTTGCTTTCTATTTGCTACTGCATTCGCATCGTATTTTCCTCTCACGATATGGTATCTCACACCTGGCAAATCCTTTACTCTACCACCTCTTACAAGCACAACACTATGCTCCTGAAGTGAGTGAGCTTCTCCTGGAATATATGCCAATACTTCTGCACCATTAGAAAGTCTTACTTTTGCGAACTTTCTCTGAGCTGAATTTGGTTTCTTTGGTCCCATTACTGATACCTTAAGACACACTCCTCTCTTAAATGGAGCAGGCTGCACAACCTTTTTGTTTCCTTGAAGCTTGTTTACTCCAAACTGAAGCACAGGTGCCTTTGACTTAAAAGTCTTCTTCACTCTTCCTTTTTTAATAAGTTGATTAATCGTTGGCATTTGATATTTCCAGAAATCTAAAGATAAATCGTCAATGCAATGACACAATATATACAAAACTCCTCACTAAAATCAAGAGAAAAATTAAAAAATACAATTTCATTTGTTTGTGTCTAGCATTATTACGAAGTTTTTGGGCGAGAAAAACGAAAGGAAGCCTGATTTTTTACATTTTAAAATCAAGAAATGAATTGTAAAAAGCTTTTTCTTAGTTCCTTATAAAGTAAGAAAAAATCTGACCCCACGAAGAGATCAGACTTTTTTTGATTGAGAATATGACTATGCCTCTGCATGATATTCTACATCCTTTGAGAAGGCAAGAATAGGATAGAAAATAACTGGCAAAAACCAAAGTCCTAATGCAAAACCTGTTCCTTTTCCAAATTTTTCAGCGATTTTAAAGTGAGCTACAATCATTAAGATTCAAAGTACAGGAGGAAAAAGCAACCACCATGTCCAATTTGGCTTTCCTGCAAGCTTTAAAATCAAATAAATGTTGTAAAACGGGATAATCGCTCCTCGTCCTGGAAGCTTCGCTTTCTGAAAAATCCTCCATCGAGAAATAAGTATTAGTAAAACACATCCCAAAATCAAGACCATATAAACAACGAATACCGCTCCTACTCCAGAATTCAATGCTCACTGTCCAGCACCTGCCATCATAGCATCTTCATACCCTAATTCCATTGGTTCCATGTTATTACGAATAAAAGAATAAAAAACAAATAGGTTCTCCCACTTTTCAAAGTAAAATAGAGAACGATTCACTTGCAATATAGCAAAAATTTTGGACAAAGCAAGTCTTTTTCAGAGAAAAGCCCATTCTTTACTAAAAAAAGAAAAAAGCAGAGTTTTATCCTCTACTTTTCCCTTGTATTCTAAGGTATTGCTTTTTTATAAGTAGTAAGAAGTCTAAAGACATAAAATATTCCTGACTTCAAGACTTATTTTCTATAAACTGACAATGCTTTATTGAATTCTTCTGCACCTGGAGGCAAGTTTCCTCGCAAGCTTGGATTGTACTCTACAAGCACGGAAGCTCCATTGATCACAATATCTCTTTTTTCTGCTGGAGATTTCCCTCCTCCATTTCACTTAAACCAAGTATAGAGTTCAGATCTTCTATTTTTTACAACATCTGAGAGATCTCCGATAGCAACTCCCTTGATATGCAAGTTTCCATAATTACATCGCTCGCTTTTTGAAAGCTTCTCAGCAGTATTTTTCAGATTTTCATGACCTGAAGATCCAAATCCCTTTCCTGCATAGAAGATTCCCTTTACCATTTGTCCTGCATGACCATACTTAGTCAAATCTCCATTACAAGCTCCTTCGGCATCAAAGATAATGTGACCTTTGGTCATAATCATTGCATTGGAATAGAGACTACCCTTAATCAGAATGTCAGCTCCATTCTTAGCAATTAAGGTAAACGGTTTATCCGTAGCAATTCCCATATTCTGAAGATCAATTTGCTGATCTCCCTCTACAAAGTAAATTGACTTTCCTGGAACCTTTTTAAGATTGCCCTTAACCTTTTTAGCAAGTTTTGAATACTTCGCTACAAATCTATCATAGGTCTTTGATAAAGAAGCTGGAACCTTATAATTTGAGGCATTTTCACTTTTATTAGCATCAAACAATGGTTCTCCTCTCTTCGTTTGATAATTTTTTAACGGTGTAGAAGCAGAAACCTCTCCATACGGACTCTTTTGGACCAGATAAGGATCTGTCACAGCAAAGTTTACTTCACAAATCTCCTCTCCTTCCCACTTAAGAGTTCCAGACTTTCCTTTACCTTTTTCGTCGGTAGTACAAGTCCTATAACCAACATCCTTGAGCGAAAGTTTATATTCTCAAAGCTTTCCTCCATTTGGAGTCCAAGGCAAATCAGCTCAATCACTTAAAGAAGTATTATATCAAAACTTTTTAATAAACAACTTAGAAGATAACGGCAACAATATTGGATAATCATTCTGGTTATCTAGAGAAGCAAAGACATTCTTTACCAGTCCTTTATTCGCTAGTTCACTACCCCCAAACCATCCTTTCATATTCTGACTAATCCAATCCCCTATAGCAGGATATGTAGAAGATAAAGCTGAATTCCATCCCTCTAGATTAATACACTTAGTTTTAAATGCATATACTGGGCTAGAATTATTTTTTCATGGACCATAGACTGCAAATTCACATTCCATCGATCCAAGCTCAATCTTATTAGATGCATCCTTATCTCCACAATTGTAAGCAAAATTCTTTCTAAGCCAATCTTGTTTATCTTTAACATTCTTCATACCAAGCTCAGCCTGCATATTCCAATAGAACGGAAGCACTTCTCCCTTCATAATGGAAATAGAACCGTTTTGCACATTGAAACACTGTGGAGCAATCTTCTCTCCATCTTTTTCTAATCTACAATTAGCATTACAAGTATATCCTACATAATTTTTATCGTATTCATCTGTATATTTAAAAAGTTTTCCATCTGATCCAATCGTTCCTTTCCCTCCAAGGTCACAGATTTCATTTCCATCTTTTTTACCATTTCCACAAGATGGGTTATACCAACCTCAACCTCCACTGTATCCTCCTCATCCTCAACCTCAACCACCTCAACCTGAGGTCGTCTTGTACACTTCAGCAGGATCTTCATCGTGTCCTTCTTTACCTCCTGGCTTAGGATAGTAAACATGGGCAATATTTTTTTGATCTCCCTTTTTCTGAGTTTTAATGATAATGGTAAGTGCATCACCAGACATAAAGTAACCACTATTCATCTCTACTTTCCAAACAATATCTGTTGGTTGTGTTCATGAAACAGTAGGAGTAATGGTATAAGATGGCTTATTGGCATTATTAGCTCAAAAAGTAATCACTCCCGTAAAGGCATTATCAGGCAAGAGCCATGAACCAGTATCAAAAGTCAGATTTCCTTCTATTCTATCTGTCACTCTAAATCCTGTCAATGGAGCTGTTGCACCAGAGATTACTAGCTTAAAATAAGCAGTTCCGTTATCCATATTGAGTCTATTATCTTCTCGTGGACCGGTAATAGCGGTACTTACATATTTCTTGATCTTTAACTGAACATCTTCAAGTTTTGGCATAACATCCTCAGGATCACAATTTGGATTTGTTGGATCATCTGGATTAAAGACACAAGCAATATTGGTATATTTAGTTTTTGAGGTTTCTACGAGCTTTGACTTAAATTTCAAAAGAAAAGAATCTGATTTTTTGAATCCTTTTGGAAACTTTAATTCCCAAGTCAGTATCGTCAATCCCTGGCTATTTACTCCAGTGGCAAAGCTTACTACTGTAGTTTCTGTCGTTTGCCCTGTAAGGAACTGGGTATTTGGGATGAAAACCAACCCTTTTGGCAAGGTATCAACCACCTTAAGCGTATCAAATTCTCCAGTAAGATTAGAAACCTTGAGCGTAAACTCTACTGTTTCTCCGCTGAAAACCTGGTTTTTATCTACTGTTTTTTCAATCTTTACCGCCCTATTTGCTGGATGATAGGTCGCATCATCATGATCAACAAGAATATTATTTACATAGATTCCAACCCAGTTTACTCTCGCATCTTGATGACCAGAAAGCACTCTTCCTGTCAAAAGAAGATACCCATTCTGACCTGGAGCAAGATCAAATCCTGAATATTCTAGAACCTGAACCCCTCCACTCAAGTATAGTCCTTTCGTATATGGACTTACTCCATGAATTTCACTACTTACATACTCAAGATTCAGTGGTAAGAAGTCTTTGATACTTACATTGTAGATTGTTTTTGAACCAGTATTTCCGAATGGCATTCTAAATCCAACGAGTTCTCCTACCTTGTATTTATGATTTTTATCTCCTTCAAGCTCCTTCTCAATAAAAGGAGGAACAATCGGAGTATCTGGTTCTACGATAAGAGGCACAACATCATGATCATCTTCATCAGTTGCTGGAGTACAGTCTCCACCCTTCTTTCCATCACCATCGATATAGTGATTGTCCTCTCCTACGATACAGTCATTATTTGGGTTCTGATCTGGAGTAGAATCTTTATCAGTAGTTCCATAATCTCCTGAGTTATCTTTACTAATCTCAGCTTTATTCAGAATTTTCGTTCCTTTAAAAGATTTTGAAATCCTCATTGTTAGAGAGAGGTCTAGCTTCTGACCTGGCTGAATGGTTTGAGTAATGATTCTCGTAGCTTTGTCTCCGTTTTTGGTCCATTTAGCATCTTCAAGGATCAATCCCTCTGGAATATATTCTGTCACCTCAATATTTTTGGCAGCAAGATTTCCCTGATTGTATACTGTGATGGTAAAATCTACCAAATCACCAAGTTCATATTTCTTCTTATTCGTTGCTAATTTCTTGGTAAGCGCTAGATCATAAACAGGTTTATTTTCCCATTTACATTTGTTATTACAAATCTTATCAGATGACTGAGAAGGAGCCTTTGGATCACATTCTTCTCCATACTGCTGCTGAACGATTCCATCTCCACATCGCAATTCCCTCGCCTGACATTCGTTTGATTCAGTTTTTTTATTTCCTACTTTACATCCCCAAGTATAGATTCCCTTGGCATCTGGTCCAAGAAATGAGAAAACTTCTCCTGGTTTACAAAGTGGCATTCCTGAATTAAGCCAAGCCTGAGGGTAGTTCTTATTATAATGAATTTGTCCGTTATATTGGCTATTACATTTTGGATCTTCTACTGGAGCTGGCTTTTTCTTTGCACTACATTGTGCAGGAGTTGTCCCAGCTACTCCATTACAGGTCCAAGTCCAAGTATTTGTATCAGCATTGAACTTAAAATCTGCATAAGTTCCTACTGAACAAAGATGAGGACCAGCAACGAGATTATCTACGGTTTGTCCGTTATATTGACTATTACATTTTGGCTGTTCCACTGGAGTATTGATTGGCTTACATGAGGCATCACAACCACCATTTCCCCAGCCTGTTTTGTTTGGATCTTTTGGATCACATTGTTCACCTTTATCAGACTGAAGTTTTCCATCTCCACACCAATTTGCTGAGTAATAAAAACATTCAGTATGTTTCACCATATCTCCAACCTTTCATCCTCAAAGAGACTTACGATAATTAGTATGTACTCTTAATACTAACGCTGGAGTATCTGCTTTGGTTCCATCTTTTACAGATACCAAGTGAATCCCATCATTTGTATCAGACTGAATATATTTGTCCGTAAAATTAGGAGCAAAGATATGATACAAATCTCCAGCTTTAGAAGTAAACCAAAAAGCTGAATACGGACTATTATTTACGTATTTGAATAGAGGATTTGAAGCCTTCCATTCTGTCGTAGACTGTAATCTATCAATCGTATATGGAGTCTGATTTTCCTTATCAAAGTAAACAAAAGTATTACTACTATCGTTTACAAACTCATCATAAAGCCCCTTTCTGGACCATCACTCATAAATTGCTCCAGCATCAAAACACTGAGAACAGCTATTAGATGAAGGCAAATTATTACAAGAAACCTCAGGATAAGGTGCAGCAAAAGAGGTAAGCGTTCCAAAAACTGAACTCACCAATACCGCTAATGTTAATTTTACTGTTTTCATTTTCTTAATTATCAAATGATAAAATAAGTATTCTATAATCATGCTGGATTCTCTTTAGAAATTGGACTATTTCAAGCATTTTCATCGATGTTTCATTGATTCTTTGAAGAAACATCTTCTCCAGAAGGGATATGTCCTTCAACACGATCATCTACATTTATTGAGTTATTCACACCTCCCTTTTTTTCTCCATTATCACCTCACCGAGTTTTTTGAGCTTCTCCTCACTGACTCTTAGCTCTTTGTTCTTTTTTCTTTCCTCCAAAATCAATACCAACATTAACATCCTTTTTCTCAACACTAGTTCTTGCTAGACTCTCTCCAGTATTGTAGGTCATTTTTCCTTCTGAAAGCGTAATCTGCTCAGCCTCTTCTATTTTTAGATCTCAAAGCTCAAGTCCAATAGACTGATTTGCACACTCTGCAAGAAAATAAGCTACTGGATTTACATTAATACTAATTTTCTTTCAATTGTCAACATCAACCTTTCCTTCCTTTAATAAAGTTGTTAATGAATCATTGGTAAGAAATCAGTCTTTATTTACCCCGTTTCATCACTCAAAAGAAACCTTTCCCAAACTTCTTGATATGGTCTGCATTTGGGCTGGATGGTTTTTGAGATTATCAATAATCCATTTCTTTGCAGATACTTTTGATGAATCAGGAAGCTCAAAAGTCTGACCTAGGATATTTGTATTACCATAAGGAGTGAGCCCCATACCCCTCTCAGTAGGTTTCACACCTTTTCTATAGAAAGCAGTAAATCCAATAATATTCCTCTTGGTTCTAGACTTCTTTAAGTCCAAATTTCTAGCTAGTTGTGCGTAATCCACTCCCCCAACTCCTGTAAAAGCTTGTAAAGCTGACTTATACTTAAATTGACTATCTCTTGTCTTGGTTAGCTCTTGGATCTTCTGATTTGAGTTCTTTAGCTTTGAATCAACTTTCGACATAATAACCTTGATCTGATCAATGACCTGATGAGCAAGCTGCTGATTTTTAAAATGTTCATTCTTATCTTCTCCAGTAATTCTCAAAGCTTCACGCAATGAATTTGTTTGCTCACTATCCCCTATTGCATTGAGCAACTCCTTTGCCGCCAGAAGATATCCTTTTTTATCCTTAGCATCAACAATTGTATCTGCTTTTGAGTTCTCGACTACCTCTTCAGTAGTTTCTGTATTCTTTTCAACTGTAGATGATTCATCCGTAGTATTCTCAACTGTAGATGGTTTAGCTGTTTCTGTAACATTTTCCGTTCTAGATGCTCCAGCCACTTTTCTATAAACTTTAGATTTGTCCTTTCGCATCTGTTTTAACCGACTTTCAAGTCCTTCAAGGGCTTTAGAAACCTCACCATTAAGGGTTTCGAGAGATTTAGAATTTAATGAAAGAGTATTAATAATTTGCAAACCACCTGTCTCTACAGTTTCAACCTTTTCACCATCAAATTTCAATCCATTCTTTGCATCGATCGTAACTGATTTACCATTTGCGCCCAATACTTTTACTTTTTCAGATTTTTCATCTGTTTTTTTGAACAATTCCCCCTTCTCATCAAGAGAATACCCTTTCAAGCCCTCTAATGTCTGTAATTTAGCATTAAATGCAGAGATTTTTTGTGCCAACTGATAGTCCTCCGGTTGTTCTGGGACCATCTCTGTAGTCAAGGTAGTGAACTCATCACCCTTTTTATACCCAATATCTAGCAATGCACCAGCCTTATTTGTTCCTGCATTGGTCAAGAAACGATAAGAAAGCCCCTTTGGCAAAATAAATGCTGTCTTCTGTTCGTTCATCTTAAGATATTTCTGCATATCTTTATTAATTCTTACAGTGAAGCCTTCTTTATTGATCAAAGATTTTGGCAGATGAACCTGTCCCTCTTTATCCATAACAATCTTTTCTCCTCTCAAGATATTTGAAGCTTCAAGTTGTTTCTGAATGAATGCAAAGTCACTAGATTCGACCTTCTTCTCTTTCTCATCTCAAACCCCACGCTCAATCCTTTGCTGATATCTCGCCCAAGATTCAGGAGAATCTTCATATGAGAAGTTTTTATATTTCGTTAGCGTCACACCTAATGTTCCTATAGGAAAGAATCCAGCCAAAAATTGAATTCCCAGAGAAGCTCCTGTAAATTTCCATCCTTTTGGCAAGCCTTGGATAGCATTATCTCTCCAACTCTCTGCATATCGTTCTCCGATAAATTGAGATGCCTTTTCAGCATCTAATCCTTGATCTTGAACCATTTTAAGAATTGAAGTCAGATTTTCTGTTGCTTTCTGGATTTCTTCTTTAGATGATTTTTTGAAAAGACTTTGAAGCGTCTGAGCAATATCTGGATACTTATCTCCTTCTTTTGTCAAAAGCTCCTTGATAAGTGGAGTAATTTCCTTTTTGATATGGGCATATTGTTTTTCAATACCCTTAATCTGATTTTTTTCAAATCCAATACTTGCTCCGTATGATGGGATTTTTCCAATCATTGTCAGATTTACTCCTGCGGAGAAGGTTTTCAAAGAAGTCGGATCAACACTTCCAAGTACCTTTTTAGCATTAACATCCTGCTCAATACCTGCTCTAAATCCATAAATTGGGATAAGCCCCAAAGTTGTTCCTGCATTAAGTCCAACAGAAACTCCTCCATCTTTCCACTTTACCACTTCCGTATTCCAAGCAACACTTACTCCTGCAAAAGACTTTCCCTCCATAGTTGCTCCTGTACCCAGAGAAAAAGAAAGTCCTTTCAATATCTGATTTAATGGCACATTAACCCCGATACCAAGACCATTCACCTTAGCATTAGCTCCAGACTCTTTCATTTTTGAGAGTAAATACCCAGAAAGATTAGCCATCAAAGTTTCTCTTGCTGCAGCAGACAAGTTTTTTGTAGCAGGATCAGTTGCGATCTTGTCTTCTATTGCTTTTAATTCTTCTCTTGAAAAATTAACTCCCTCCCTTATTTTAGAGATTAGTTGTTCTAATTGTTTTCTCTGATCTCAAGTAAGTTCACTTTTATTAAAAGCCTTATTGAGCTCCTGCCAATCTGAAAGCGACCACTTTGCCCCCTCCGTTGTTATATCTTCTGGCAAACCTGCAAGCTTCTGAAGTGCCTGATTTTCTTCTTTTTCAGTATAAAAAGTAGTTTTCTCAAGAGAATGCCTAAGGGCATCTGGTCCATAACTCATAATATCTACAGCATCTACAGGAGAATCCATCAAAGCTGACTGCACTTTAATTGCATTTTTAATATCAGCACTAAGCCAGTTATAAAAACTCTCCTTTGTAATTGGAGTAGAGTTTCAGAAATTCTCTCATTTCTTTTGCATATAAGCTACGATATTGGTCACAATTTGATCCATTGATTTTCCATCTCTCTGAGCCATAATCAAAGCTTGATCAATCTGATTTCCCCTCTTTGTTCCTCTCCCATCAAGACGATTTCTCATTCCATCAAAATTAGTATCGGTCAAAAGCACTGTAATCTTATCCTCTACTGATTTCCCCTCTAGAGCATTGATTAATACTCTAAACTTCCCTAAATCTGACTTTTGAATTCAGAATTTTTCTTGTTCTTTTAGGTATTGTTTATAGGCTTTTTTATTGATATATTCCTTAATTTCCTCATTAGAATAACCATAATATTGCCTCAACTCTTGGATTTCTTGTGCATGTTCTTTTAAATAATTATTCTTTAGGTCTTTAAACTCTCCTGTATCTGCTGCAAAAAATTCTTTCTTGAACTCTTTTTCTCCTACCTTTCTTTCTTTTTTAGAAATTGGCATGCTAACATTTTCTACAATGATTTTATCAAGAGATTGTCCCAAATTAAGCAATCCTGTTTCCAAGGTTCCAATTACTGCATTCCATCTTGAAGTATCAGGATTTCCCCTTTTCGCCTCAAGATATGCAAGATAACCCTTTTGAAGTTTATCTACTTCTTTTTCTGACCATTCTTTTTTATCTTTTCTAGCAAAGCTCTTTTCTAACTCTACTTTTGACATTTCACCTTTATTGAAAGCTCTAATTACTTCCATCAAAGAAACATTTGAGTTCTCCTTTAGCATAATAATTGCCTTCTTGAAATCTGATTTAAGCTTTTTTTCTACTTTATTTAGCTTTTCTTCTACTAATAAATTACCTCAGAGAATTTTATTAAGATTTTCCATTTCCTGATCAGAAATCGCTGAAGAAACATGTTCACTAGAAGAAAGTTTTACTTCCTCCTTAGATTCGTCTTTCGATCTAAAGTTTTCTACCTTATAAGTAGAACCACTTCTTATTCATCCTTCCAATTTAGCCAATTCGACTTTTTTATCCTTAATTGCTCTCTGAATTTCGACCTTCTTTGCCTTTTGATCTTTATCTACTGAAATTTTATTAAAAAGTTTTTCAAAATTTTGCCTCTCTTGCTGAGAAAGATTTTGATATACCTTTTTCATCTGATCCTCAGAAAGACTTGAAAGAATTTTAGATTCCTTCTCTTCTAATTTTTTTTCTAAAAGCTTCAAAGCTTCTTTATCAGAAAGAACTTCTTTCATCATCTCAAGATCCTTCTCTCCCACCTCTTTCCCATCTTTAAGATGTTCTAAAGTAGAATTAACTTTGTCCTTCATCTGAATAGTATCTGCCATTTTTACTAAGAATAAGTAATAAAAAATATTTTTTCGTTTTAATTTGACTATATTTCGGCTAAAATCTGATCGAGATCTTGATTTAATGTAGTTTCAGTTTTTTCTTGATTTCTTAGATTTTCTACTGCGAGGATTGCTCTTTGTAACTTCCTTTTTTTCATCTCATCAGAGCTACTCTGTACAACACTCTTAAATACCTGAAAAAGATCTTCTGTCTGTTCCTCATTCAAGATATTATACCTCATAAGGACAAGGAATCCTCTTGCTGGTTCCCAGATTTCTTTTACTTTCTCTAGAAAGATAGTAATATAATCTCTCTTCGTCATCATATTCACCAATAGTAGAATAAAATTTCCTACTCCAAGTATACTTTATTTTTTTTATTTGTCTTATTTTTTCTCTATTTCATCATTTTATCTCCTTGCCTTTTTTGTATTTTATGATAAAATAAAAAATCCTGAATCAGATTTCAGGACCTTATATCGTAGTATGAAAGATTTAAAACTTAGCAAGTGCCGATTTTGTCTGTTCAAAGATTTCTTCTACCGTTTGTTGAGCATCGATGGTAATCAATTTTCCAGTACTTTGGAAGTATTGAATTACTGGCATTGTTTCCTGCTCAAAAAGATCTAACCTTTGATTAATTGTATCCATATTAAGATCATCAGCACGATTCTGAATTTTTGCTCTTTCCAAGATTCTCTGAACTGCAACAGTCCTAGGAATATCAAAATAAACTGCAAAATAATCTCTCTTATGTTTATATTCTTTACTGAGGAAATAATGCATTTGAGGAATCGTTCTTGGAAAACCATCTGCCAAAATCAAATCCTTATCGCCCAAAAGATGATAATACATATTAAAAAGATCAAAAATTAGATTGTCATCTAACATTTTTCCCTGTCTAATACGATCTTTAATATAAGTTGCAATAATATTATCATTCGAAGATAAAGCCCTAAAAACATTTCCCGATTCTAGGTATCTTAGACGAGAATATTCATTAAGAAGAAGTTCCGCTTGGGTTCATTTCCCAGATCCTTGGATTCAAAATAAGATAAGGTCCTTATTCATTACTATTCATACTAAAGAGTAAAAAATCATCTTCACATAGATAAAGCCTCATATTTTTTCAAGAGAAAAAAGAAAAAACCAACCATAAAGATCAGTCTTTTCTCCAGTAAAAAAATTATCTCTTTGACCAAGTAGGTGCTTTTCTCGCCTTTTTCAAACCTGGCTTCTTTCTTTCCTTAACTCTAGGATCTCTCTTAAGAAGTCCATGTGGCTTCAATGTAGGCCTCAAATCAGAATTCCATTCTACTAAAGCCCTTGAGAAAGCAAGCTTAATTGCATCAGACTGTCCTGCAATTCCTCCTCCTACAATCTTGATTTCTGCATCAAATTTTTTGAGTACATCATTACCAAGTGTAGTAAAAGGCAAAACTGCATTCTTATAGAGGTAAATATTCCCTCCAAAGTAATCAGCAAGTGTATATTCTTTACCTGTTGCTGTCTTTACAAGGATATTTCCAGCTCCCTTAGCATAGAGCTTTACAGTTGCTGTCGTTTCTTTTCTTCTTCCAACTGCGTTAGTGTATTCTCTGTTTGTCATTACTTGTAAAGGTTAATTGGTTTAAAATTATCGTATTTGGTAGTCGTTCCTTTGATGAGCTTTAATCTTTTAATTCTAGGATCTCTAAGCTTATTTTTTGGAAGCATACCTCTTACCGCATACCACAAAGCTTTACCAGGATTTTTTTTGAGAAGCTCTCCAAGAGTAATACTCTTCAAATTTCCCTTATATCCACTATAAGAATAATAAACCTTATCTGTTAGCTTCTTTCCTGTTACTGCAATATTTTCAACATTTTCTACAATAACGAAACTTCCTGCATCTCGGAAATCAGAATAATAAGCTCTATCCTTTCCCATAAGCTTCTTAGCAATATCTACCGCTAATCTTCCAAGGGTTTTTCCTGTAGCATCTACACGATACCATCTTCTATTTTTCTCCTGATCAGTCTGCCTAATCCAGATGGTTTTATTTAAATCTTTTTTCGTAAACTCCATGATTAGTCCTATACGATAATTAAAATAAATTGAGTCTTCTCTATACGAGCTTGAGCATGGTTTTTGCAGCAGCATCTCCTACTCTAAATCCAAGTTTATAAGAAGTCGTAAAACCTGAAGTTCTTTTTTCTTCTCTATATTTTGGAAGTAAAGTTTCAATAACTTTCTTTCCTTCGGCTTCACCATAAACCACAGATTTCACATATCTAATCGCTTCTCTCAAAGCTCCCTTTTCATCATATTTAGCATCAAAACTTAGCAAAGTTGAGAAGAATGTATCGGCAAAAGCCTTAAGTACCTTAACCCTCTTTGGAGTTGTTGTCAATTTTCCAGCTCTAATCAAACTAGAAAGCTGCATCCTCATAAAAACTGTTTTACTTTTTGCTCCAGTATTCAACTGCAAGAGCTTATTCTGCTGATGTCTCATCTTATCTACACTAATAAATGATAAATTTTTTATCCAAGCAAGGTCTTACCAATATTTGTAAGTGAAGAAGTAATCTCATCAATAGCCTTTCTTCCAACTCCTTTCATTACAAGCAATTCTGATTTCTTCTTCTTTTCTAAATCCTCAACATAGAGAATATTATTCTTGATCAAAGCATTTCTTGTTCTTTCACTCAATGGAAGTGCATCAATCGGCATTGTTTTTACTGAACCTACTTCTTCAGCAGGCATTTCAGTCTCTTCATTGAGATCATTATAATCAACCAAAACTGATTTATCAATATAAACATCATCAAAGATAAACAGTTTTGCATAACTTGCAAGTACTTCACCTGCAAACATTACGATCTCCTGCGGTGAAACTGATTCATATTTTGCTTTAATCTCAAGATTGAGCGCATCTTTCGTACTTCCACTAAAATCCTCAATCACTTCTTCTACATCATATCTTACATAATCCACAAGAGAGAAATCATTGTCAATCAAAAGTAAATTTACTTCTGATCCATCACCCTTTTCATCTCTCTGTCTCAAATAATCCAGACTATAGTATCCATATCCTTTCTCTATTCTCACTTCCATATTAAGCTCTACTGAACTATCAGTAATCTCAAATAAATGTTCCTCTCCATTCAAAAGTTCAACTCCTGAAGGTAACTTCAAATCAGCTGCAGTATAAACACCGATTCCTTTAAATCTCTGAGAGATTCGCTGAAGGGTATCAGCATTTTCATTTATTCTAAAGCGAAGCTTTTTAAAGTTTAACATAACATTAATCACATTTTCTTTCACTCCACTGATAATATCGTATTCATGAGGTACTCCTTTAATCTTCAATCCAGTCACCGCACCCCCAAGATTATAAGCAAGGATAATTCTTCTAAGTGCATTTCCAAGCGTATGCCCAAATCCTCTTGGAACATATTTTAATTCAAACCTCGTGGCACCATCGTCTAACTGGCTGTATACAATCTTCGGAACTCCAATAAAGTGTTGTATGTTCAACATAGAAGTAGGAATATAATATAAAGTTTTTGTGTTTTATTACTCTCTGGATTACTTAAGCTCTCGCATAGAATTCAATCACTTTCAAGAGATCTCCAAGCACTTCTATTTCTCCTGTTTGTGGCATTCCAAGTACTTCTACAGTATAATTATTTCTATCCACTTTAATCCAAGAAGGGATTTTAGCCGGAGAAGCTTTTGACGCATCAGAATATAATGCTGAATTCTTAAGTTTCTCTTTTAAAGTAATTTTGTCTCCAGCCACAACGAATGTAGAAGGAATATTATGCTTTACTCCATTAAGAAGAAAATGCCCATGACTTACCATTTGTCTTGCCTGCATAATTGTATTTGCAAGTCCTGACCTCAAAATAATCACATCAAGTCTTCTCTCTAAAAATTGAAACAACGCTACATCATGAGAAAGATTATTATTTTTAGCATATTTTGCAGCAGTTTTCTTTACAATTGTTGCAAACTGCTTTTCTGAAAGAAGATAACTTCTCTTTACTACCTGCTTATTTCTCAAAAGTTTCCCATATTCAGAGTTTCTCTGCATTCCAGCACCATGCTGTCCAGGCAAAGCCCTTCTCTTTTTAAGATTATACTTCTGAGAACCAAAAAGATTTACTCCTTCTCTTCTACATAGTCTAAATTTAGCTCCTGTGTATCTCATATCTCCTATGAAAATAATAAATAAACTGAAAGATGATCTTATAGTATCTTTAACCAAGAATTAGTTTCTCTTTGGTCTTTCTCCCTTACATCCACCGAATTGGATTCAGGTTTCTTCCTTAATGTAAGCAACATCAATTACTCCAATTTCAGTAACTGCCTTAAAAACCCCTTCTCTTGCCATTCCTACTCCTTTAAAGATAATTCCGATTTCTTTAAGTCCGTAGTTCTGAGCATCTTTGAGAATCTGTTTTGTAAGCATTTCTGCTGCATAAGGAGTACTCTTTTTTGACCCCTTGTATCCAACCTTTCCTGTTCCACCACCAAGAATTTTATTTCCCTCTTGGTCAATAAGAGTTACGAGGGTATTATTTGAAGTTGTGTGTACATGCAAAATTCCACTTACCACCTTAATATCTTTCTTCTTTGCCTTTGTAACAGCCATTTCAATAGAAAAAAATGAGATAAAATTATTTCTTCAATACTGGTCTTACTTTAGACCTTCCGAGAAGTTTCTTTGCAGTTCTTCCGTTCTTTCTCGTCAATTGTCCTCTTACAGGAAGCCCAAGATTGTGTCTCATTCCTCTGTAACATTTAATTTCCTTTAATCTCTTGATTGCAGAAGCAACTTCTCTTTTAAGATCGTTTTCAAGAACATAATTCTTGAGCTCATCAGAAATCAGCTTTTGTTCTTCTTCTGTAATATCCTTTACTTTCTTCATATACTCAATCTTGAGATTTCCTAAGATTTTCTTTGATCTTTCTCTTCCGATTCCGTAAATATTTGTTAGTGCAATCCAAATAGATTTCTCTTCTGGAAGAACATGCCCCATCAATCTAAACATTCCTCAAAAAATACAATAAATAAAAAACTATCCTTGCCTAGCCTTATGTCTAGGATTTTTCTTACAAGTAACATAGAGTCTACCTTTTCTCTTTACAATTTGACAATACATACATCTTTTTTTAAGAGAAGTTACCACTTTCATCGTCCTTAATCATAACATTTAAAGAGTTTTGCTTCCTTACTACTCCTGAGTTGGAGCCTTGGTCGCTACATTATATCTATATACAATTCTCCCTTGCTTCATATCATACTGATTGACTTCAACTTTAACCCAATCACCTTCAATGATTCCGATATGAGATTGTTTCATTTTCCCTGCTTTATAGCAAGTAATAATCATATCCGTATCCTTGAGCTTTACCATATATTTTCCAGCAGGTAATTGTTCAAGAATCTCTCCATCTCGTTCTAACATTCAAGCTTTAGCCATTAAGCACTAATCTTTTTAACAGTTAAAACCGTTTGAAGCGGTCTAAATCCCTTCAATCTTGCGTACCTTGTCTTTCTTTTAAATTTTAAGATTCTAACTTTTTCTCCTTTTTGAGTCGTTCCAACCTCAAGTTCAACTTGAGCTCCAGACACATACGGTGTTCCTACCTTTACTTCAGCTCCCTTTTCATCAAAGAGTGCAAGTACTTTATCAGTAAGTAACTTTTCACCCTGTGCCTTATCTACATTATCTACGATAAGTTCAGCTCCTTCTGAAACAATATATTGATGTCCTTGCAAATCTACAACTGCATACATTCTCTAGTAAAATATCAAAATAAAGCTTACACAATCTTTCCAAGTTGTGCCAAAGTATTATACTTCTTCTTTGTCTTTCTATAAGCATCAGATACAATAGCCCTCATTCTCTTATATCTTCTAGAAGAAGGAAAATCATAACTTACAAACTTTCTATACCATTTAGTACCATAGTGTTGTTGTTTCTTTGCTTTGTCCAAAATATGAGAAGCCCAAAGCTCTTTCTTGTAGAAAGAAATAAGTCTTTCGTTGGTATTCAAATCTCCAGTTCTTCGAACGGTAAATCACATGAATATAACAAATAATAATTAAAACCTAAATTAACCTTTTTGTAAGTTAAGTTGCCGAGGACCGGAATCGAACCGGCACGAGGGTATAAGCCTCAAAGGATTTTAAGTCCTTCGTGTCTACCAATTCCACCACCTCGGCTCTGTAAACACGAGAAGAGGGGCAATAGCGATGATCACTACCACCCCATTTCTTATTTATTTAACAACCTCTTCATAAATTCTATCAAATACTGTAGGAAATGCTACCGCAATATTTGAAAGCACCTTTCTATCAAGTTTAATATCCTTTTGATACATAGTATTTACAAATACTGAATACTTTCCTCATTTTTCTCTAATTGCAGCAGAAAGTCTCTCAATCCAAAGTCTTCTGAAATCTCTTTTTTTGAGCCTTCTACTCACATAAGCATGTTGACCTTGTTTTACCAAAGCAAGCCTTACCTGCTTGTAGAGATTTTTTCTTCCTAACCTAAATCCAGAAGCTTGAGCGATAAACTTCTTATGCCTTCTCTGTCTCTGTAATCCATTTGTTACTCTTACCATTGTTTATCTTATTTATAAGGAAGTAAATTTTTCAACATCTTCGCAGCAGCACCAATAACCTCTTTTCCATATCAGAATTTTTTATTATTTTTTCCTTTATTGGTCAAAAGGTGATTATTACATTGTTTACTAGACAACACCTTATCTTTTTTTGTAATCTTAAACCTTTTAAGTGCTCCAGAATGCGATTTTAGTTTCTTAGCCATGAATTAAGCCTATTTACTAAATAAAATAACACTGTATCCGTTTGCTTCTTTTTTAGGGGTATCATATTGAGATTTTCCATACTCAAGGAGCGAATCCTGAATAAGTTTCAATTTTTGAACTGCCTTATCAGCATACATCCTCTCACGCCCTTTCAACCTGATAGAGAATTTCACATTATCTCAATCCTGAAGAATTTCCTGTGCTTTCTTTATCTTAAGCTGAAGATCATTATCTCCTATGGAATAACTCACTTTTAATTCTTTCATATCCTTTCCTTTTTGAGTCTTTCTTCTTTCTTTTTCTTCTTTTCCTTTTTGATACATATACTTTCCATAATCGGTCATTCTCACTGTAGAAAGCATTTTCTCAGGATCATAAGTTAACTGCACCAAATCAAGTCCTCTTTCCTGAGCCATTTCCAAAGCAATCCTCCTAGGAAAAGTTCAAAGATTATTTTTTTCATCATCTATGATCATTACACTTGGAGCTTTAATCTGATCATTTACATAGATCATCTTTGCCTTGAAGGAATACATTCCTCCTTTATCAGCTTTCTGCCCTCAAAACGCTTTCTTTGGTCATCAAAAATTCTGATTTGTTCCTGATGCCTTAAAAGTTTTTTGATCCATACGAAGTGCAATGAGAATAAATTGAATCGCTCCCGGAGGGACTCGAACCCTCGATTTCCACCGTGAGAGGGTGGCGTCCT
>CAJZIX010000006.1 GCA_916049765.1 uncultured bacterium | reverse complement strand
CTGTGGAATTTCTGAGTTTCGGAGTGCGCTAAGAGCTGGATCGTGTTGAAAATTTTCGTTGAGCGGTTTTAGCTCTCGGCGAAGGGTTTTTTGGATAGGATAGAGGTTGGTGAAAGGAGAAAAAAGGTCTGATTTCATCTTTTTAGAAAAAAGGAGATAAAAATTCTCCTTTACCATATTTTTCTTATTATAAAAATCAAGCAGATAAAAAGTTTTAATTAAAAAAATACTGACTTAATTCAGCATTTTCAACTTGATTCAGGGCTGGCAAGAATCGAACTCGCGACGCGGAGCTTTGGAGACTCCCGCTCTACCACTGAGCTACGGCCCTTTTGATGTTGATCCAATAAGCCTGGTTCTGTATTAGAGAGCATTTATCTACTATCGCTTATAGCGATCTTTGCACTTCCATATCAAGTATGATAAGCTTGCACTCGTTGCGGTTTACCCCTCATCAGATCATCAATCTAATTGAGTAAAGGTATGATAATCATCAACCCTTATGTTTCACCTTTCCTCCAAAGGTTTGGAGTAGTTTAATCTCTGTGGCACTTTCGTTTGCTCCCTTACGGGAAGTTCCAGCTTCTGTTAGAAGACAACGAAGTTCGAGTGCCAGGACTTTCCTCACCCATCACTGAGCGAACTCTCTAGACCAACAAAGCATATATAGCAAATTACTTTTCTAATGCAACTGAAAGTACTAAAAAAAACATCTAGGCTCTCCATCATCAAATTTTCAGAAAATAAAAAACAAAAATCGCTTGATTTTTAAGGTCAAAATAATAGTCTGAAATCAGTTTTTATTTTGTTGTTACAATTTGAAATGAAAAGAAGTGCTGGTCTCAAATGGATTACGGTCATTATCCTCGTGATTGCTGCGATTTCCCTAGTTTTTGGTAGTTTTATTATGCTTTTGGGAGCTGGAGATAATAAACAGACAGCAACTTCATCAAAAACTCCAGTTAATGCTGAAATTCAATAATTTTATCTTTTTTCATCTGAAGAAAATGTTTTCACAAGTCAAAAAATTCTGATTTCTTTTGTTGTGTGGAATAGCTTTTTTCGGACTACCTTCTTTTACAACTACTGCTAACGATAACTTCGGAATCAATCTAACCTCGCAAAGTATGATTGATGGAACGAGCACGTTTTCAATCTACGATGCCACAAATGTGAAGAAAAATAGAGCTCCATGAGAAAGAACCTCTGTAATGCGTTTTATCCAAGATATTGTGCTTTGAGCAACAACATTTATTGGAACAGTCGTAACGGTTGCATTGATTTTCTCAGGATTCTTGTATATCTTTTCTACCGTAGATAGCTGACTCAAAAATAAAGCGAAAAATGGAATCAAATATTCACTCATCGGAATGGTTATCGTAACGCTTTCACTGATTATCATCAGGCTCGTGCAGTTTTTAGCAAGAGGAGGTAGTTAAAAAAATCACTTGCTTTTATGAGGCAAATACTCATACTTAAAGTTACAAGAAATTCTCTCTTCATGAGAGATTTTTTATATACGAATAATCCAACATTTTATGCAAGCTCAAGAAATTGAACAAATCAAAAATATACTTGCGAACTGCGAATCATCAACAAAGAAGATCCCCTATCTTTCTGATTTAGAACAACATCCAGCTTTTTGACCTCTTTTTTCTTCACTTTCTGATCAAGAAAAAAAGCAAGTCAAGAATATCATCAAGACCTACATAGAAGAAAAAATTCAAGCCATCAAGAGGACTAAATGAGGACAGCTTTTTGCGAGATTTACGGAAACCTATCCTGAATTATTTTGGGAATTTCGTGAACTTAATGATCGCAACAATACAGATTCAACATCTTTTCAAACTCTCGGGAAACAAGTAGAAATTGAGATGTTTAAACTAGAATGAATTTTAACCGAAAAAATGCTGAAACAGGAGAAAGGATTGGATAAAGTAATTGATTCATTTTATACGATTGTCTATCTTTTTTTCCCAAGATTTAGTGAGGTAGAATAGAAAACTCTCCTTTATGTATCAAAAAAGAAGCTCAAGCGATAGAGCCTCTTTTTTTTAACTGTGAAACGTCGTAGAAAATACTAGCTATTTTTTTCTTTAGGCTTGTAAAAACTTTTCTGCTTCGAGTGCCGCCATACATCCGGTTCCTGCTGAAGTGATAGCCTGCCTGAATATTCTATCTTGCACATCTCATGCAGCGAAGACTCCCTGAATGCTCGTCTTTGTGCTTCACGGCTGGGTTTTGATATAGCCGGTTTCATCAAGCTCTAATTGTCAATTGAGGAAAGCGGTATTTGGAGTATGTCCGATAGCATAAAACAACCCAGCACATTCAATCAGCTTTTTTTCTTGTGTTTTATTATTGATAGTCCAAACTCCGTTTAAAAGCTGTTCTCCTACAAGCTCCGTTGCCTCGGTATTCCGTAAGATTTCAATTTTTTCGTTTGCAAAAGCCTTTTCTTGCATTGCTTTAGAAGCTCTCAGCTGATCTCTCCTCACGAGGAGCTTGACTTCACTCGCGAAATGCGTCAGATGAATCGCCTCCTCTAGTGCAGCATCTCCTCCTCCAATCACTACAATCCTTTTATTCCTAAAAATCGGCAATCCTCCATCGCAGATAGCACAGGCAGAGACTCACTTTTGCCAAAACTGCTCTTCTCCCGGAAGCCCCATTCTCTTGGCCGTAGCTCCCGTCGCAATGATCAAACTTTCAGCAGTATATTGATCTTTTCCTACCTGCACTTTGAAAGGCCTCGAGGAAAGATCTACGGAATCCACCGTTTTCGTCTGAATTTCTGCTCCTGCGTTAAGCGATTGCTGCCTCATCTGGAGCATCAGTTCACTTCCATCAATCCCTGTAGGAAATCCAGGGAAATTTTCAATAACCGTCGTTGTGGTGAGCTGTCCTCCTGCTGCGATCCCTCCTGCCATAAATCCCTCAAACATCAGTGGCTTGAGTAAGGCTTTCCCTGCATAAATAGCAGCAGTATGCCCTGCAGGACCTGATCCTATAATAATAACTTTGCGATGTGTTTCCATGCTCTTAGAAAAGAATAAAAAACTGACTAAAAAATACTATTTTTCTTGTGAATTGCAAGGAAAATTTATCATAAAAAGAATCATTCTTAGTTTTTTATTATAAATAATGTATTCTTCTCATCTTATATAAGGCTATGCCGTTTTTGAACTTAACACTAAGTTTCAGGAATACATAAGTCACCAATTTCTCTATCGTTTAAAAAATAATCTCGAATAAGAAGTTGCTTTTTTTGGGATAAACGGTATATTCACTGTTGGTTGTTTTATTAACCTCTTAGCAGAAGATGAAAAAAAAATACCAACGAACAATAAGAATCAGTATTTGAATACTCCTCTTGTATATCCTAGCATGATTGCTTCTGGCGGCTGGTCTGGTAGCGGTCGGAATGGGAGAACATTCTCAACCACGATTCCTAGAACATCAGTGATGCCCATGATGAAAGGTTAAAGTCTGGTTTTGTCTGATGAAACAAATAGCCCCCTCCGTGTGGAGTGGATGAATATTATTCTTATCAAAGAGCATATATCATTTCTTTACTTCTTTTTTCTAACTTCCCCTTGAAATCCTCTCCCCTACCTATAGACTGAAACTAGTAAACTTCCTCCCTGCGAGGAAGGTAGATTCCAGAGCTTAGCCGTCGCTCTGTATAAGCATGCCTCTTCCCTTGAGGATGTCTTATAATTCGTAAAGCACTACCATTTCACTCACTTGTCCTTGCGAACGCAGTGAAGCAATCCAGTATCACCTACTCGTCATTGCGAACGCAGTGAAGCAATCCAGATGTGCTTCCAACTGGATCGCCACGGCTTCGCCTCGCGATGACAGCTACTCGTCATTGCGAACGCAGTGAAGCAATCCAGTATCACCTGCCCGTCATTGCGAACGCAGTGAAGCAATCCAGAGAATAAGCGAATTGGATTTCAACTGAATCGCCACGCTAACACTCGCGATGACCAACTACTCTTCAACCGAATGCGGAGACTGTTTCACAGCTGGGAATTTACTCAAACTGTCTGCGAACACCATTTCACAGTGGGGAATTTACTTAAACCGTCTGCGGAGACTGTTTCACAGCTGGGAATTTGCTCAAACCGTCTGCGGATACCATTTCACAGCTGGGAATTTGCTCAAACCATCTGCGGACACCATTTCACAGTGGGGAATTTGCTCAAACCGTCTGCGGACACCATTTTACAGTGGGGAATTCCGCTAAACTAAGCTATTTTCACCCAAAGATCATTTTTTATTCCCTAATCAAGAAAGAAAATGACAAGCATAACAAAACTTAAATCTCTGAGCTTAAAAAGACTCAATAATGCAGAATACGGAGCGTTTATGGATTCCTTTGCTCAGATTATTGAACAAGGAACCATCGCGAAACTCGGGATCGCCGAAGCCGACCGAAAAGCCTTCAAAGCGAACCTCAACAAGATGATAGATGCGAATATGCAACTCAAAAAAGATGAAAATTCTGAAGCCTTAGTGCAATTGGACAACGATCGTGATCAGCTTTTAACCTATTTTTTTATGAAGATTTCCTCAGAGATGAGGTCGCCAGTTCCTGAGAGCGAGGCGGCAGCAACACAACTCGGCGATTTCTTGATCCAATATCGTGGCATTCAGAAAAAGCCGAACCGTCAAGAAACCCAGCTCATCAAAGGATTACTGCTTGATGCCCAGCAAGGTAAATATACCGCTCCACTGCAAACCCTTCAGCTCATGACCGTCCTCACCAAACTCAAAAAGCTGAATGAAGATTATGAACAGCTCCTAGAACATCGCACGAATGAAGGACTTGCAGCGACCTTTATCGCGACCAAACCGCTTCGTAGCGAGATGGATCTGCAATATGATGCCCTCTCAACTAAACTCTTTGCCCTCAATGTCGTAAGTCCACTCCCAGAAAGCCAAAAAGCCATCACGAGCCTCAATAACCTCATCAAAGCAACGATGGTCGCACGAAGACAGAGAAATGGACTCGTGCATCTCAAACCTGACGAAGAGGAAGAACAAGAAAACGATGGAGCTGGAAGCTAAAAAAATAATCTACCTCACTACAAAAAGAATCCTGAACTACATTCAGGATTTTTCTTTTATCGTCTATTTTTCTCTTGTTTTATCCCACAAATTTACTATAGTCATCTATCGGATTTTATTTTGTCTTTTTGAAAATGCTTTGAATTATCCTTTGAATTTTGGTTTTTATTGTGCTGGTAATTCTCCACGAATTAGGGCATTTCACAGCTGCTAAGAAATCAGGGGTCCAAGTAAAAGAATTCTGACTCTGAATGCCGCCGAAAATTTGTACCCTCTGGAAAGACAAATCTGGGACTGAATATACCCTCAACTGGCTTCCTTTTGGTGGATTCGTTTCTCTCAAAGGAGAAGATGGAACGGACGCAAAAGAAAACCGCGATTCTGATAGCTTCGTAAAAGCAAAGCTCTGGAAAAAATTGATCATCATCTCTGCTGGGGTGATAATGAACTTTTTTGTTGCTTGGATCATCTTTTCAAGCTTATTCTTGATTGGAACCAAGCCAATGTCAGTTTTACCTGATGATTTTCAAGGGATTTATTCTGAAAGTTATCTGATGCCAAGCCTAAGTTTTCTGAAAAATGAGGGATTCCTTAGCGGAGACTTGAAAGACAGTGGCATCGTCGTAGAGGAAGTACTGTCCTGAAGTATCGCAGAAAAGATCGGACTCAAAAGCTGATCGGTTCTCGTAGATATCAACGGCACTGCGGTTTCTTCACTGACGATCAATAAGGTTCTCTCCAAGCTCTCTAATACGGAATGAAATACGATCCGTTTTGCCGAAGGAATAGAGCATTCTTCTGTAGAGGAAAAGACTTTTGACTGCGAAAAAGACTGTAAGCTCGGAATTGTTTTCCGTCAAGAAGGCGATCTGGAAGTTTTGCCGATTAAATTTTGAATAGGAGGAGCAATGCTTGCTGGACTCAAAGAGATACAAGCAGAACGAAATCTGACCATGACTTCACTCTGAAGGATCGGAAAACAACTCTTTTCATTCAATGTAAATGATACTAAATCTGCGCTTAACCAACTTACCTGACCGGTAGGAGCGGTGAAATTTGGAGAAAAGCTTTTGGAAGAATTCTGATTTCTGATTTTTCTTGGTTTTGGAGGAATGCTTTCTCTCGCCTTAGCCATCTTTAACATTCTGCCGATTCCTGCTCTAGATGGAGGAAGATTCTGGGCAGTTATCTTACAAAAACTCCTCCGCATCAAAGATGAGAAATTTGCAAGCGTAGAAGGATGGGTAAATTTTGTATTCTTCTGGGCATTAATGCTTCTCGGGGTGGTCATTATCTTAAAGGATTTGATCTTCTGGCGAGGCGTAAAGATTCCTTTCATCAGCTAGGAGCGATTTTTATTCACGGCGTATTCTTTAATAGCTCCAAAGAAGAGTAAGATATTCTCCGTAAAAGCTACTACAAGAAGTCCTCAAAACTATAGATATAATAAAAAAATCCCGAGTATTCGGGATTTTTCTTTTGAGATCTGAAGTGAAAGATTATTCTTCCTTTTCTTCAATCTTCTTTACCACGTCTTCAAGACTTCCTTTTGCTTTTGGAGTTCTTTTCGCTGGTTTGTCTTCGGCATCAGCTGATTTTGGTTCCAAATCCTTCATAGAAAGTCAGATTTTTCTATTTTTTGGATCAATGAGGATCAATTTTGCTTTCACGATCTGCCCAAGCTTCACGATTTCGTTTGGATTGTTCACTGACTTCTGAGAAAGCTCACTCAAGTGCACGAGTCCGTTGATATCTTCGTATACTCTCACGAATACTCCGTAAGGAACATATCTCACGATTTCTCCTTCAATAATATCTCCAACCTGGTATCTCTTTGGAAGTTCCTCCCATGGATCTCCCTTGAGCTGTTTACTAGAGAGTGAGATTTTTCCATTTTCAAGACCGATGACTTTAACTTGCATCTTGTCTCCAATGTGTCCGAGTTTATCAATATCGTTCACGTGTCCATAGGTAATTTCTGAAATATGCACAAGTCCTTCAACCGTTCCTCCAATAGTCACGAAAAGTCCGTAAGAAGAAACTCCAGAAACCACTCCATCAAAGATCTTTCCAACTTCAAGTTCAGCAAGCACCTTTTCTCTTTCTTCTTTGAGCGCTTCTCTTTCAGAAAGGATGATTCTTCTGTCCTCTTCATCAATGTTGATCACTCTTACTTTGATTTCCTGTCCGATAAGCTCAAGAAGTTTATCAAAGATTGCCTCCTGATCGCCGTCTTCTACTCTAGGATAATGAATAGGAGCGAGTTGAGACAATGGGATGAATCCCTTGATACCGTGCATATCAATCAAAAGTCCTCCAAGGTTTGCTTCGGTAGGAACCACGGTAATGATTTCATCTTTTTCAAATTTTGCGATCACAGACTTCCATACATCGTATTGGAGAAGTCTTGTTACTGATACGATATAGTATCCATCTTCATGTCTTACTGCAGGATTGATGATTTCAAGCTCAAGTTCAGTAGATGGATTAAGATCAAACTGAGATCTTTTGAGCTCTTTCGCTTCTTTGGAAAGAATCACTCCAGTAAATGCACCATTTTCACAGTTTACGAGAACTCCGTTCTCGATTTCTTTAAGGATGGTTCCTTTTACCTTTTGCCCTTCCTTGATTACAGGAACGGTAAATTGGCTTGCCGCTGGGGCACTAGCTTTTTTAGCCATTAGAATATAAAAATAAAGAAATAAAAGAATACAATGAACAGTTGATAATTAACAATTAACAATGAATAGATGCTCAAATTTTCAAGAATCATTTTCATAGCTTGTCATTGTTTATTTTTACTGGTTCACTGGTAATTGAACTACACTTTTAGTCCGATTTTTTTTGAGATTTTTGTATAGGCATCAAGATCTTTCCCTTTGAGATATCTCAAGAAGCTTCTTCTCTTTGCTACCTTCTTCAAAAGACTTCTCTTAGCATCATAGTCCTTTGCATTTGCAGCCACATGCGCCTGAAGCATTGCGATTTCATCAGATAAAATCCCGATTTGCATTTCTGGAGACCCGGTATCTTTATCGTGTCTTTGAAATACATTTTCCTGTGTTGTTTTTGCCATTTGGATAATGGATTTAAAAAAATAAAATAAAAGCTGATCAAACCCCACAGTAAAGCTCCTCAAACGAGGGATCCTTACCACCAAGGAATGTCATCTACTCCTGACCGGAATCGAACCAGTATCTAACCCTTAGGACGGGCCTATTCTATCCATTGAACTACAGGAGCTTAACTAGAATTTTAAGGCACAAAAAAACGCGAACAAAAAATTCGTTTACTTATACTTTTTCTAGGATAAAAATCAAGCTGAGATTTTCTGTTATTTTTTTAAGGAAGAATATTCCACTCCCCATTTACAAAAAAAGGAATCTTTTCTCAGCTTTCTGTTTCTCCGGTAATGGTAAGGCTTTTATCTCCAACCATAAAATCTACATGCATCATGCTTTCATTCATTCAGACTTTATCTTTTTCTTCAGCACTCATTGTTTCTGCTCCTAGAAGATTTGTAGGATAAGCACTTCATAACGCAAAATGGCAACTTGCATTTTCATCAAAAAGCGTATTGAAAAAAACTAAACCTGACTGCGAAATCGGCGAGCTCACAGGAACGATTGCAACTTCTCCGAGCCTCTTTGATCAGGGATCAGCTTCCAAGAGCGATTTCAACACTTCATAGCCCTCCTCTGCTGAGAAATCAACCACTTCTCCAGCTTTGAGGGTCAGAGAAAAATTGGAAATCAGTTTCCCTTGATAATGCAAAGGCAAAGTAGAAGCGAGAATTCCATCTACCCCATATTTATGCGGCATAGAAAAGACCTCTTCTGTCGGCATATTTGGACAAAATGGAATTCCAGATTTTGTCTTTTCTCCAGCGGAAATTCGGCGATGTCCCTCAGGCAAAACTACGGTCAAATCCGTTTTCTCAGAGCGATAATAGAGCTTTTTGAAGGACTTGCTATTAAGAAAATCAGCATAAGATTTTAGGTTTTGAAGATGAGTTTCCCAAGCCTGAAATGGATCTTCGCTATCTAGCCTTACAAGAGAAAAAATCTGATTTCGGAGCTTTTGCACGTTTTCCTCTGTATTTTCTGTTCCATAAATTGCATTCGCCCAACCCGCCGTAGGAATCGAAGCAATAAGCCAATTCGTCCCATTTCCTGCGACAAAATCCTTATAGCGTTTGAAAGCGTTAGCTCTGGCTTTGACTTCCTTTTCAAGCAAACGAGGATCAGCTTTTTCAAGCACTTTTGGATCATCCATCCTCAAAGCAAGTACCGCACAGTTTTTCTGCACTTCCTCAGTATAGCCATCAGCAAGCCACTGCGGATAGCTACCGAAAACCTCTTCTGGAGCTTTTTGATATTTCAAAGCTTCTAAGCGTTCGCTCTGTCGTCTGTAGAAAATTTCTCTCGCTCCTGCTTCATAAGCCACTTCTGCAAGGAGTAGAACGAAATCATGAGCTTCAATAGGAGCATTAAGAATCAGATTTTGACCTTTTTGGAGATTGAGTCCGAACTTAATAAGCAACTGTGCATATTGTTTCTTTTTTTCTTCAAAAGTTTTCATTATATACAAAAAATAAATAAAAAAAACTAATATTCTATGGCAATGGCATAATTATAAAGCAATTTAGAAGCTCCTATAGATCGGGATTTCAGAAGAAGTAAATAAGGAATTTTCAAAGTTCATTTCATTAAATATTCTTCAGTCTTCCTTTGGGTATTAGAATCATAAACATAAAAAACTTGCTCCTTCTCACTAAAACCTCGCAAGGTAACATAATGCCAATGAGTAAGTGCTTTTCTCCAAGAAAACATTTTCTTTTTTGTAATTCCGTTTCCAACGAGCAAAATCAAAGGCCCTTTAGTCAATTCCTGCTTGAGTAAAGACAACTTTTCATCAGAAGTCAGATTTTTTGCTTTAATAACTCTGAAAGAAAGCTGATGTTTCTTAAGAATTTTCTTAATTCCCCAGGGAGTCATGAGATACGTCAGTCTTGATCGCCAATCACAAGAATAGTCACGAAGTTTTTTTGTTTTCCCAGTTTTTGCCTCAATAACTGCTTTCAAAGAATGATGAGCGCAAGTTCAGAATTTATGTTTTCTATGCAAAAACCCTTCAGGAGGAGTTTGCAATATCAAAAACATTCCATCACTCAAAATTTTTGATGAAACAGTTGGCATATCTGAAAAAAGTTTAAATAAGCTCTTTTGAATTTGCATAAGAAGCTATGTATCTAAGATATGAATTATTTTCTACCAAAATCAGCAGGGATTTCTCACCATTCACGAGTATTTCGTTTAAGGATTGTTGGGCGATAGTAATTGGTAACAAGCCACTCCTCCGCTCTCTTAATAAGTTCAAAAAGCTGAATATTTCCATCATTCGGAGCAAGGTTTGTCCTACATTTTCAATTTTTTACCCGATCGATCGCAATTTTTGAATCAGAATACAAGACATAATCTATTTTTCCCTGCTTTTGAAGCCAAGAAATTCCATGAACAATAGCTAGGAACTCTCAAATATTATTGGTCCCTATGGGTTGAGAAACGCTAAAGATAATCTGCTCAGAAACGAGATCAATCCCCTGATACTCCATAATCCCTGTCGCTGAAGAACAAGCTGCATCAACTGCAATACTCTCCTTTACGAAAGGAAGTGATTTTTCATTCCATTTTTTCTCAACTTGATAGTAAGGCTCCCATCCAGACTGTAGCGCTTGCTCTGCCTCCTGTAAACTCGAGAATGCTTTATATTTCGCACCCTTAAAACCCGAAACAAGAGGTTGTACCTCATTTCGATCGGTAAAAATTCAGTTTTTTACTCCTTCCCAGACCACATATCGTTTTTGAGCTTGCATTATAAATGGGAAAGAAACTAAAACTGATTAGATATACTTGTTTTCATAGAGAAAGCAAGCTCTTTAGCCGAAAATCTCTGAATAAAGAAGAAGAAAAGAACTTTAAATGATAGCCTTATTCTTTCCTCAGAACATACAGTACCCTCATAATATCACCCTCAAAAAGCTGATAGGTTCTCTCCTGTTCCAAAGTCAAATGATATTTTTTACAAAGTTGGAGCAAAAGTTGCTTCTCTCCAGCGATTTCCTGCTTCATAAAAACAAATACCCCCCCCTTTTTAAGCAAAGGATAACTTCGTTTCAAAAGTTTATCACTATAAGCGACTGCTCTCGCTGTAAGGAGGTCTGCCTTTTCTCCTTGATAGTCTTCGATCCTCGTCCACAGCACCTCAGCATTTTTTACTCAAAGATCTTCCAACATTTCATTCACAGCTAAGGTCTTTTTCCTCACAGAATCGATACCTAAAAACTGGACTTGTGGACAGCTCAAAGCAAGTGGTATCAAGGGAAATCCTCACCCTGTCCCCACATCAATTACGAATTTTCAAGGGGAAAACAATCAAGTTTCTAAAAGCTGTAAGGAATCCTGAATATGTTTGAGACGAACTCCTTCTGCATCACGAATCGCAGAAAGATTCAGTTTTTCATTTTTTTTCAAAAAGGTAGAAATAAGCGGTTCTCGCATTAGTTAAAAAACCAGTGTAAAATGGATGATATTCTATCTTTTTGAATACGAGATTCAAGATTGATCGATACAATAAATTTAAAATCTGACTTGTATCTTGAAAGAGATTCTCTAGACTAAGGATCTATTTCTTTATTCTTCATAGCTCCATGGACTTTTCAAGCATTCTACAAGATGCAAAAACAACTATTAGCGAATTTAAAAGCCAGAATAACGATGGAATTGTTATTATCCGATGAGCAACAGCCACTGGGAAAAGTAGACTTTCCGTAGAATTATCAGAATTTTTTGATATTGAAGTGATTTCAAGTGATAGCAGACAGATTTTTCGTAAAATGGACATCTGAACCGACAAAATCAGTGCAGAAATTAGAAAAAAAATCCCTCATCATCAGATAGATATTGTCGATCCCGACGAAACCTACACTGCAGGACAATGGAAAGAAGATGCCGATCATCAAGTTGATGAAATTTTAGCAAGAGGAAAGTTTCCTTTTATCGTTGGAGGAACTGGACTCTATATTGATACCATTTATAAAAATTTTTCATTACCAGAGTGTCCACCTGATTATGCATTAAGATCAGAACTGGAAGAACAAGAAAGGCAGCATCCAGGATTTCTTCATCATGAATTATCTAAAATCGATCCTGAAGAAGCTGCAAAGCTTCATCCTAATTCTACGAGATATCTAATTAGAGCTCTAGAAATTTATAAAAAAACTTGAATTACTAAAACTGCAGGATATATTCAGCAAGCAGTCCGTCATCCCATTTTGATGCTCGGATTGCGAAGAGATAAGGAAACTACTAATCATCTCATTAATGCAAGGATCAAGGAAATGTTTAAAAACTGACTCATAGAAGAAGTAGATCATCTCCTCAAAGAAGGCTATCCTCCAACACTTCAATCTATGCAAGGGATTGGCTATAAAGAGGTTATTGGATATCTTCAAGGACAATACGACTACGAAAAAATGGAAGAACTCCTCAAAAGAAACACCCATCATCTTGCAAAAAAACAAAGGACTTGGTTCAGAAGATACATTGCAGAAGGCAAACAAGCCCCAAAAGCTTGAGTAGACTATAAAGTTTGGGAACTTTAAGCTTTCAATTTATCATAATATGCAGGTCTTCTAAACTGATGACGTGGTTGAATCTGCCTTTTCCTATATCAGACCCCCGATTCTGCTCTATTTTTCCCATCCGTAGTAAAAAATCCACGATCAGAAGAAGATCCAAGAGTATCTACATACCAACATTCTTTTCAGGATCTGTTTTTTACCTTATATGGCGTTCCTACAACAAACTCAATATGCCCTCATCCATTATTTCACCAAAACATAAAATCACCAGCTCTTACCTGTGACTGTCTAATTTGTTGAGCCTGCTTATAGAAAGATGAAGAAGTTTCGCGCCCTTTTAAAAGTCAAACCTTATTAAAAAGAGAACTTACTAATCATGAACAATCAAATGCTCACTGTTTTCCTTGAGCTCAATAAGAATATTTTGCACCTATAAGAGTTTGTCCATACTGAAGCATCTGTGCAATTGTTCCAGAAATCTTCTCCGGGACTTTTTCAAAACTTACCATTTCCTTTGCAAGGTGATAAGCATTTTTTAGGTTTTCTCATAAAGAGGTTGCTACATCTTTTACTGCTGCTACTCATTTTTCAAAAATGCGAACCGCTCCATCTTTAATACCATCAAAAAATCACTGTTCATCAGGTTTTTTATCTTTTGATGTTTGCTGAGATTGTTTTACTGATTGTACAGAAGATACAGATTCGAAATATTGCTTTTCAAAAGTATTTTCTAGAGGATAGGGAACTGTAGCAACTTTTTGTGAATGTGCAACTTCGCCTTTTAATGAGGATAGCTCCTGAAATGATGAATCAAGAATTTGTTTAACTTCGTCCTGTTTTTTAAGAATTAGAAATCACTCCTCTTTAGAAGAGGATTTTTTTTCCTTTCCTTCATACTTTCCAAAACTTTCTGGCACTGGCATCACTCTTCATAAACAGCATATAAAACACCCCTATACGGAAACAAAAACTACCAATCCGTTGCAATATCAATATGCGTTCCTTTCATACTTCCTGTATCACAAACAATTCCTTCTCACAAACTTGTTTTTACAATTGTTCCCTTAGGAAAGGTTTTAAGATTAGCCGCAACCATAACATACGGTCCAATCATCTTAACACCATCATTTCTAATTCGATACTTATCTGTAATTCCATTTGTTACTCTCAATGAGTCAACTACTTTTTTCATTGGAAGATTGTAATACGTTTCCTTCCCGGTAGGTCCTTGAATAGCCCCTTTACTTTTTGTTAGTTTGGGACCATTCCAAGCTTTTTTTTCTATAGCAGATCCCTGTTTTTTGACTTCATTTGATAAATTAGCTAACTCGCTCTTGAAGTTCAATAACTCCTTTTCATACGAAACCATAGTTTTAAAAGTCTCCATACGTTCTTTTAGTGGCAATAAAATAAATCTGGATTTAATATGTTTATACTTTTAGCTTTTTATGTTCAGGCTCTCTTTTCATCAGAAGTTGATGAATATCCATTCTTGTTTTTGATGCATTACAAAATTCATCAATACTGAGCACCAAAACTCCTTTCATTCCCTGAATGAGGGTTAAAAGTTCGTAGCCATTTTCTTGAATTTTCTTGAGATAAGTAGCCTTCTGTTGTTTAGTAACTTTTTCCAAAGACAAATAATACTCCAAATCAATTTCTGTTTTTTCTTTTTGTATTTTGTTAACTTTTGTTCCCAATTTTTTAATTTTATCCGTATTCTGAAGATCCAAGAAAAGTAAATAATCACAAAAAATATTCCAATTTTTTTCTATATTAGAAAGCTTATATCGATGAAGATATTTTAGAGAGGAAATTACTTCTTCCTTGAGATATCAGGCAATCGCGAGCTGAGAAACTTTTTCCTTCAAGGTATGCAAGAGTTCTTGAGTTTTTGTCATTGCTATCAAGTAAATTCAAGGTCTAAAAAAAGTGGATTATCAAAGCACAACCGTTTTAATTTTAGCATACTTATCCAAATAAGCCAAAAGTGTCATATCATGGGTAATAAGAACAATTGTATTTCCCATAGCATTTGCTTTAATCAAAATATCAGCTATTTGAAGGGTACTTTCATGATCAAGATTTCCCGTTGGCTCATCAGCAATGATAAAATCTGGAGCATGAATTAAGGCTCTTGCCATCGCTACTTTCTGTTTTTCTCATCCACTTAGTTTCTTTATCTCACAGGTTTCAATAGTAGAAATATTTAGGAGAGCATTGATAGCATCATATTTTTTCTTAATTTCAGTAATTGGAGCTCCCTCTAAAATAAGAGGATAAATAACATTCTCCTTAGGGGTTAAACTCTCTATCAACTGATAATCCTGAAAAATAATTCAGATTTTTCTTCTATATCTCTGGATCTCAGCATCTGAGAACTCCGCCATATCTTCCATCTTATAGTAAACCGTCTTTTTATGCGGTCTAATCTGACCAATTAAAAACTTCATCAAAGTAGACTTACCAGAACCAGACTTTCCAGTAATTACTGTAAAATCTCCCTTTTTTAGCTCAAAATTGAATTTTTTGAAAAGTATCCTTTTACTATCATGGTAGCCTCGAGTCATCTCCTTAACACTAATCAGGGGGATATAAGATTTTTCATTAACTTTCATCGTTATACCTAAAATAAATTAAAAAGTCTAAAGTCAGAATTTTTATTACTTAAGTATAACGTAGCATTCTCAAAATTACAAAAAAACTCAACAACTCGAAAGCCATTGAGCTTGACATATTTCAATTATATGTAATTAAAAATTAGAAATACTAAATGTTCTTAAAATTATAAAACTCTATTCCATTAATCATATCATTTTTAGGACTGCTTACGGATTCATTTGCCTGAAGAATCAGGATTTTATCATCAAGAGAAATATTTCCTTTAAAAATCATTCTAATCATCTCTTTTCCAATTTTCTTGAGATTTTCGTAATTAAAAGATTGAGAAATCTTATAACCCTTTACTCCCCAAACCAGACTTAAATATCTATAAGTATCTTTAGACTGGGTAAAGGTAATAATAGGAATCTTAGGTCCCAATGATGAAAATCTAGAAGTAGTATAAGCATTTTCCGTAAAACAAATTGTTGTTTTTACTCACAATTCGTCAATACTCCTAAAAGCATTATAAATAATATAATCCCTTACCTCAAACTCAGCATAATCCTCAAATCTTTTTAATTCTCTTGGTTTTGCTTTCAATTCATATGTTCAAAGGATATCTCCTGTTTGTTCAACAGCATCAAATACTTCATCTTCTACAAGAAAAGGTTCAAGCATTATTCCATCAATATATTCTTGACTCAGAACTTGAACTTGTTTAGTAAAATATTTAGAGTATTCTTTTCCATATTCTGTATTCGTTTCAGTAATGAGGACAGGTTTTCCTGACTGTTTGATCATCTGAATTGTCGAAATCAGTTTTTCTTCCTCTTTAAAATCGGAAAGTTCATCAAGTACGAGAATAATTCCATCAGCAATACCCAAAATCTCATTAAGATTTTTCAGTCCGGATCTTGTCTCTATTTTTGCAAAAACTTTCATTTCTCCTGCATTATTCTGCTCAAGAAACGTTTTTACGCTTTCCACATGCTCTGCGGTATTTGCACATGATAATCCGATTACATGCGCTCCATATTCTAATCCCCAGAGAATATCTTTCTTATCTCTTTCAGTGATTTCCTCATCATCATTATCTAAATCATCAAAAGAAATCCTATCATATTGAAAAATTTCTCCTTTCCCTGAATCTGTAACCTCTACCTGAGCAAGATCTTCTTCAGTACTATTTACTTTGAGAAGGACTTGACTTTGTTGACAAGTAATAATTGTTCCTTCTTTCAAATCTTCAAGATGAGCATAATCAATATAGATTTTTCCTGCTCACTCCTGAGCATATTCAGAGTATTCTATTGTCCACGTTTCTCCTTTTTTTACCGGAAGATTACAAGTATTTTTGATTCTCGTATCAATTCATTTCGTTTCTAGAATAATTGTTTTACTATTATCCAGCTTCATGATAGTATCAATATATTTTTTGTTATTATCATCATACCCCTTTGAAAGAGTAATTCTAAAGGCATCAACCATATTGATAATTTTTGAAAGTACTGTTTCCTTCGCTAAAACGGGACTTACCCCTGCAATAATTTTCGTAAATCTGAAGTTATTCATACTTGAGAAAAAAAGATAAAAATCTGGAGTAATATTGGGATTTGATTTCAGCTTTTTGTTTATTTGATGAGAGGGGATCTAAGAGTAAGATGTCATCACGAGCTGTAGGCGAAGTGATCCAGATAGCAAACAAGCTTAATTTTTACTAGATTGCTTCGCTTTGCTCGCAATGACATTTAAACGATCATTATTACTGAGAAAGACCGCTTTTGTTATTCTGAATTGATTTATTCTGCATTTACTACGACAAAACCTTTTCTCTTGATGAGGGTTGAGGTTTCTTTATTTTTGATGACAATATTCGCTTGATTATCTGCTCTTGCATAAACTAATCCATCATCAACAAGCAGAGGAACCGTCTTATTTCTAAATTCTTCTGGAAGGGAAATCACCAAAGGATCACCTTTTCTATCTCCTCCCGCAATATCTACCTTTACATCAAGCAAAGGCAATTCGTTGAAGGTTCTAACATGAATCCTAAGTCCAATATCTTTTTCGAGATTCGTGATGGCAGTTCAGCCTTTTCCGATAATTTTTCATTTATAATACTCTGGAATATAGAGCTCTAGCTCACTTCCCTTGATCGCAATATGGAAATCACAAGGAAGCAACTGCTGTAATTTTCTCTGAATTCCCTCCCTTGCATATTGAGAGACAACCTGGGTTTTGGTTGGTACTTTTGGATTACCGTTTTCATCGGTAGCAATTGGCATTACCACGACTTGCTCTCCAAAGGTATAGATTTCATAAAGTGGCTTTTTCTGAAGGAAGCTAGAAACGACAATGACTGGTCTCGCAAGCTCTTCTGAAAGCATTCCATCTGGGACTTTTGCGGTAAGTTCTAGGGTAAGGACTTCGCTCACCTGCCCTTTATCAATAAAGATAACCGTATCTACGACCTGAGGAATAATTCCCATTTCAATACTTCCAATGAATCTCTGAATACTATCCACCGGTTTCGTCGCATGGATGACTCCAACGAGTCCAATTCCTGTGAGTCTTAGATCTTTATAGAGTTCAAAGTCAGGTTTATTTCTTACTTCATCATAAATCGTATAATCAGGTCTAGAAAGCAGGAGAATATCTCTCACTTCATCATGACTTCCGTAAGTAAAGGAATACTGGACGATATCATCATCCAACATCAAATCCCTTGGTGACTCAATAGTCTTGATAATGTGCTGATCCTTGTGATAAAGTTCAATAAGTGCTGAAGTAAAGGTTGATTTTCCACTTCCAGGAGCTCCAGAAACGAGGATTCCTTTGGATTTATTCCTCAGTAATTCAAAGAGTTCTGGCTGAAGATTATATTCCTCAATGCTCATTTTCTTTACCGGCTTTACTGCGGTAAGTTCTAGTCCATCAGAAAGCGCAGGATAGACGATTACGATTCTATAGGGTCAGATTTGAAGCACTTTTGAGAGCTCCCTATTGATCTCCAAAAAGGCATCTTCTCTCGTTTCTACCTCTTTAAAAAGCTGATCAATAAGTTCATTGAAAGCTTCTTTTGTCATAATTTCGTTGGGATCTACCACAGGTTGCCAATTCCCTGGAAATCCTTTTTTTCTGAGAATAGGTCTATTAGCTTTGAGATGGAGCGACATTGTCTGCTCATCAAAATACTTATCCAAAACGGAATTTCCAATAATTGTTTGCGTCATATTTTTGTTTAGAAGATTAAAAAGCCGTAGCCTTTCTCATTATAGCCAGATAGAGAAGAAATTACAAAAAAAACTGACTTTTCTTTTAAAGTAAAACGGCAGAGTATATATTGATTTTTTTGTTTTTTTCAATATAAAGTGAAGGTATAGGAAAAATTTCCTAGGTTTTATCAGTATTTTTGAGGAATGTTTTTTCACTTAACAGGGATTAAGGATATTTCAGACAAAAACTATAGCTTAGAACTTTTGATAGAGGGAGAAGATGTGTCATCTGTAAAGCAATTTCTTTCCGACCAAAAGGTTATTGTTTTGGGGCTAGAATATTATACTGGGAAACCAGAGGATTTTGGTACAATGTATCTAGATATTGAGGGGAAAAATCAGGTTTTTAGAATTGTTGGACAGCTAGAAAAATTAGAAGAATTTCTTTCCTATGTGGTAAAGCTTGAATTGAAAGTAACAAATGCAAACTATTTCTTGAATCCACTTGATGAGAAAAAGGTACAAAGCCTGATTCAAACAGTAAATAAACAAGCAGAACATCAAGCTCAAATCAAGAAACAAGAAAAAGAAAAAGCTGAAAAAAAAGGAAGACTCAACTACAACGATAAGAAGCTCAAAAAAGCATATAATGCAATTGACCAAATTATCAACCAAATTGATCAGCTTTTGGCAATTGGTGGAAGAAATATTCCTCCTATGACTTTGAAAAAATTTGATGATATGAGAGGAGAGATTAGCAAACTCCGTCTTGCTACCAACTATGATAAAATTATTGAGGAACTCCATAAAGCAATGAATCTGATCGTAGAGACTCAGGATTTACTCTTGTGAAAACTAGAATCAGATAAAATTTTTACCATTGCTCCCAAAAGCCAAGTCACAAATGTAGAAGTCATCAGGGAACAAACCAGACTCGCAAAAGCAAATCTCCTCAATGCGCTTGGTGCGCAACTCTCTAGAGAAGAAACAATGTATGTATCTCTTTGATACCTCAAGCTCTTTTCTCAATATCTTTATAAAGATATTCAGTTCGCCTCACAAAATAGACTTCTTTTTGTTCAGCAGGTTTTTAAAGGGATAGAACTCATGCTTCTTTTTATGCTCATAGAAATGAGTATCCTCGCTGTATTCGCCAATCAACTTTGAATTAATCTTAGTTTTCAAAAATTCTGAATTATATTTATTTATTGAGCGATATTGGCAGGTCTTTTCAGACTCAGCAATGAATATCTCAAACCAAAAAATCTCTCCCAGTACGGATTGCTTCTTATCTGAATTCTTGGAATTTATGGAGGGATCATCCATTTTATAAAAATTATTTTAGTTTTTTAGCAGTTATTCTGTGCTTTATCTCACAATATTTACTATTTGTACCGTTTTTATCGCATTTTTTGTGCAATTAGAAGTGCGATATTTTGGTTTATTTCCATTACTCTTTCTGATTTTCTTTTTTTCACAAGGAATCCAAGATGTGAAACTAAAATTTTCTGAAGGAGATTTTGCAGAAAAATATGGACTTTATGCCTTAGGGCTCTTGGTATTCTTTGGGCTTTTTGGAATGTTAAATTTTATTGGACTCAGCAATCAGACTTCTTTTTTTATTTTACTTTTCATCTCACGGATTCTCTGGTACTGTTCGTATTTTCGAGAGTATCAAGATGGGAAAAATATCTTTAGATACGGATTTCTCTTTATTTTAGCCCTCTTATTAGGAGATCGTCTGCTAGAGAATGGACGAAATAATTTCACAGGAATATTAAGCATCTGCTTAATCTTAGCCAATCTTGGGTTTGGAGGATTATGGTATGGAATAGGAAATTTTAGGAACGTAGAAAAAGATCATCACTATTATTTTTTCTTTCTTTGCCTTCTTTTAATAGGAGATATCCTATTTTCAATTATCTCTACCCCGCTTTATGCTTTGAATCTTGATCTATTAGCTTATTGCATATTCCTCTTACTCCTTAACCACGCCTATCAACTACCAAAAGAAAAAGAAACACTAAAGAAAGAAATTTCCCTAAGAAGGGTTCTCGCTGGAGAAAGGATTCTAAAAAAAGAAAAAAAATCTGACTTTCTTTCCTTTTTTCATTTTTTACAAGGACTACCTAAAAAAATTGAAAGACTCTTTGAATACAGCAATGTTGGCTTACTTATTGGGATTTTGGTTACTTATCTTTTACCAATATTTCAATGACAAGTCCTCCAACAGCGACGATATCGATCATGAATTGCTCTATTTCTCATAAACGCCTTTCTTCTTAAAAAAAATCAGATTTTCTCACTTATAAGTAGATTTGCAGTAGCACTCATTATTAACTTCTCTCTTTATATCAGTTTACTTGTTTTTGGTGATGGAGTAAAAGAAATGCTTCCTTGGTTAATTGCACGGAATATCCTATGTGGAATCTTGGTTTTCTATACAAGAATTCCTGCAATAAAAGCATGGTTTAAAAAAACTGATGTGATTTTCTGGCTCTTGACAAGTCTAGTTGCAATGCTCTTAAACATTATGCTTCTCATGAGACTTTCACTCTCTGGACAGCTTATTTTCTCACTCATTTTTTTCTATCTATGAATTCAAGGAACCATTGCTTATTATGTACTTCAACTTATCAGAAACTACGACATCCTTCCTACTGAAATCGGGAATAACGATCCACTCAATATTCTCCTAGAAAAGGAGATGAAACTTTAGGTAATATATTCACTCTTTATGAAATATCACGATATTATTGCTTATAATCTCCAGCATAACCTCTGCCCCTTTTGTAGTATGCCAAAGGAATTTATTTTAGAAAAATCAGATTCCTTCTATGTTACTTTAGCTCGTGCCCCCTATATCAAAAATCATCTCCTTATCATTCCTAAGAGGCATGTAATACTTTTCAACGATCTTTCATGGGATGAAGTCCAAGATTTAATGCAACTGATAAGTAAATGGAACAAAAAGCTCCATCAAAAACATCATGATGTTAACCTCCTTTTGAGAGATGGATTTATGGGAGGAACAATAGGGAAAAGTGTGAATCATATGCACTTTCATCTTATTCCTGATATGGCGATTGGTCCAGAAAAAACCAGCCGAGAAGAACGCCAATTTTTATCAGAAAAAGATTTTTTAAAAGCAATAAAATATATAAAAAAACACTTCTTATAGCTAAACCCACTTAACTAACTTCCTTGTTAAGATAGAATTTTATTTTCTTCTAATTGTTTTTTATCAGGAGATAGTTATACTTTTTTCGTTTATTTTTTGCTCAGAAATGCTTGTTCTTTCACTCTTTACTCTTCTTTTGGAAGTTCTACTAATCCTAATGAAAGGAAGTTATTTTGGTGAACTTGCAATCAGCTTTTTGCCTTATATCTGACTTTTAAGTCTTTTTTTCCTTATTTACTGGCTCTTTCAATTACGAAAAAAGCTCTATAAACCAATGGGAAAGAGAAATCTAAAAACTAGATGTGCTCCAGTTTTTGTCCTTATTTTTTGAGCTCTCTTTCGAATTTTCTCTGGGGAAGTGCAACAATTTTACCATCAAGACCTTCTCAGCAAAGAAGAACTGAAAGCTCCTATCAGAGTTCTTTACTCTAATATCTATGAAGGGAATAGCAACTTTGAAGATATAAAACAAAAAATTCTAGAAGAACATCCTGATATTCTTGTTTTTGTAGAATTTAGTGATCAACATAAAGAGGGATTAAAAACATTTCTTGACGAGCATTACCCATATATGAATACCACAACGCGATCTAAAATTTTCGTAGGAAGTGTTGTATTTAGCAAGTTTCCAATCACTAATCTTGCAGATAATTTTGAACAAGGAAGCCGAAGATATGGTTATTTTAGAGTTGAGAAAGATCAAACTCCATACTATTTCTATGAAATTCATACTGCTTCTCCTGTGAGCAAGTCGTTTTTTGAAAGAAGAAATGAACAACTTCAACAGCTAAAATCTGAATTCTTAACTTTACACCCTGCATCAAGAGAAAAAAATGCAAAAATTATTATGATTGGAGATTTTAATATCAGTCCATGGTCAAACTATTATAAAGATTTTGCAAGAAGCCTTTCTGGAGAACTACAAAATAGTACGAGAAATTTCCCATTCCTTTTCACTTGGAGTTTATCCGAGATGTTAAAAGTTCATCATGATTTTGAGTTTCTCCCTCTCTGGCTAAGAACCGTAACTGGAAAGCTTCCTCTCCTCCGAAGTCATATTGATCACCTCTTCATCAGTCCTAATATAAAAATTCAAAATTTAAAAAGCATTCAAATTCCTGGTTCGGATCATAGAGGTTTTGTCTTTGACATTGAATAATCAACTATTCATAAGCCTCCTGAAGAAAATTTAGAACCGGTAAGATAGTTTTATAAGCCTTTAGCATTTCTGATAAAAGATCGCCTCATAGGAGCACCTGATCTTTTAAGGAATGAGAGAAGAGCCAATCTCTGAAATATGCTAACTGACTGAGAGTTTTTTCAGTATCTCTTGGAAATTGTACTAAAGCAGAAGCCTGAGCATAGTTTTCTAAAGCATAGTTTTTCAATGAGGGACTGATCTGTTGCAAAAGATCTGGATTCGTTTTGAAGAGTTGTTTAAGTTTGTAAGTACTCTTATAATAATGTTCAGCGCTCGGCTCTCCATAATACTTTTTAAATTTTGGAGCTGAAATAAGTGCCTCCCATCTGTGGAAATTCTTCAAAAGATGTTTCCTAATTTGTGTTTCATGCTTTGGATTAGGCAAATAAACTCCTCCATAAAAAGCACTTTTTCCTGGCTCAAGATGAAAATAAAAACAAGGAAAATCTGACTTTTTCCCTCCATAAGCCACAATCGCTCAAAAATTTTCTTTGTAAGGCTTAGCATCCCTAGAAAAACGAAGGTCCTTATTAAATCTATACAAACACTCTTTCAGCTCTAAGTCCTCTAAAAGAGGATTCAGTTTTTTTGCTTCTTTGAGAAAAACATCTATAAACTGTGTAAATCTCTTCTTCTCTTGCTGATAAAGATCCCAATGAGTATGGAGCCATTCTGTTGAATTATTCAGTCTTACTGCTTCCAAAAATTTTAAGGTTATTTCAAACATTTTTTATCAGAAATAGCAAGTAAAGGCTGATTCCTAGAGAGAAGAAATTTAATACCTAAAGCAATCAAGATAAAGATCAGAAAAAATCGCTGACTCTTGCTCAAAAAGACAATGATTTCCTGCTGACTATCTGCCCTCAAATACTCTAGAACAAATCTGATGAGAGAATAATAAAGAAGGAAGTTCGTCGCTAAATATCAGACTTTTCGTTTTCATTGTCTAATCATACGAAAAGCGACCAAAAGCTGAGCTAAAAACAGTCCTCCTCCCTCAAAAAGCATTGAAAGAAAGTTAGTATTTACCCTTTGAATCTCATCAATTCTACTATACTGATGGACAAGACCAAAAGTAGAGAAAACCTGACTTAACCGCTGAGGAAGCTCAGAAACAGGAATACCATACAATTCTTGATTGAGATAGTTCCCAAACCTTCCAAAGAAAATTCCTAAAGGAACAAAAATTAAAATCAGATCAAATAAGAACAAAAAATCCTTTCTTGTCAGGTTTTTTAGCTTTACAAAAAGCGCAATCGAGAATACGACTCAAAGAATTCCTCCAATAAAGGACATTCCTCCTTCTCGAACCTTAAAAATCTCACTCAAATGAGAAAAATAGTAGCCATTTCCATAGATAAGAACATGCCCGAGCCTTCCTCCAAAAATCACTCCAAGTGCTATCGCAAAAAGCAGATCTTCCAGCTCCTCTGTTAAAAGTTTCTGGATCCTTGGAGAAGTCGAAAATCGCTCTTGCTTTCCAATCCAAGTAAAACCAAAATATCCTAAGATAAAGGCTAAGGCATAGAATATTCCATACCAATAGATTGAAAGACCAAAAAGCTGAAAAGCAACCATAATGAACAAAGCAAATAAAACATCGTCAGTCTATTGTTTTAAGCCTCAGTTGCAAGAAAAATCGACTTTCATTTGAAAATGAGTTTTAAATCCCTAAAAAAAGGGAAGACTGATTATCTCGTGGGAAAGCTTACTATCAAAAATCTCAACTTATTCTTGGGAGCCAAAAATCAGATCGTAATGATCTTGAGGAGCTACCCACCTTTCCGTAAGGAGAGATGATACGCTTTTCACGGCTAATCGGTTTTTTTTATTGAAGGACTTTACTTATCATATTATTCTCATGAAAAACCTCATCAAAACCCCACAACAAATTCAGAATATCTCTGATTCTTGTGCCTATCTCACTGAACTGCTCCATTACCTCAAAGAGCATACCAAAGCTGGAATAAGTCTCATTGAAGTAGAAGAACTTGCACAAGCCTGGCTGGATAAAAGAAATCTGAAAGGAGCCTTTAAAGGCTATGAAGGATTCCCTGCTAATCTCTGCCTCTCAGTAAATGACTGCGTCGTTCACGGAATTCCTGATGAAACCCTTTTGAAAAATTGAGATCTTTTAAAAATTGATACCGGAGTCCTCTACAAAAAAGGAATTTCTGATGCTTGTATTTCTATGATTATCGGCGACGCTGGATTAAATCCCCTCGGAGCTGAACTCATCAAGATCACGAAACAAGCACTAGACCGCTGAGTAGCTAGCATTGAAACCTGAGGTTTTGCGTATGATTATTCTAAAGCGGTTTATAATCATGTAAAGAATAATGGCTTTGAAATTATTAAAACACTGACTGGTCACGGAGTAGGAAATGAAGTTCACGAACTTCCTCATTTCTACAACTACCCTAATGCCAAGATGAAAAAGATTGAGTGGATTCCTTGAATGATCATTGCACTTGAGCCAATTACTGCCGTTAAATCTGATGATGTTGTCTATCATGAGAGCGATTGGAACCTCTACTGTAGAAAGGGAGACTTGGGTGCTCAATGGGAATATACAGTGCTGATTACCGAAAATGGTCCGAAAGTTTTGGCTGGAGTGACAGAAGACTGGTATTAGAAATACCTCCTTATTTTCTTTAATTGCTATCAAAAGGCGAATGGAAGCAGAGAAAACCTTTTTCTTTCTCAATCAGGGATTTACAGAGCAAATGGTAGAAGTTGCCGTTTATCCTGGGAAAAATCCGCTTGCAGTGCTCATTATCGTGGGACAGGGAGGAAGCGTTGATGGCTACAAAAATAAATACCAGATTATTGCCTCAAAACTCGTAGAACACTACGGTGCAAATATATTCGTAGTAGAAAATCAGCTTCCTCTTGAAGCTAAGGCTCATCCCTTTATTCAAAATGCCATGGAATTTGTAGAAGAAACCATGAGTTGTTTTGGATTTGAGAAATGGGAAAGCTTTGCAATGGGGTCTTCGGCTTGAGGACTCTTTCTCGCGAACTCTCTTGATGCCTATCCTCAGATTTCAAGACTTTTACTCGTCAATCCTGTACTTTCAATTGATTTTGAGCAGAATATAAAGAACTTGATTAATTTTCAGTGACAGTTAACGATCATCCATGGAAGCGAAGACGGAGAAGCAGATCTTCATGAAGTACTCAAGGAAAAGCTTGTCTGAACTAAGAAAAACATCCTATTGCTTGAGGGAGTGGATCATCTCTTTTCTAATCCCTGAGGATTTGAGAGCTATCTTGAACTTCCTGAAAAGTATCTTTTTAGCACTCATGATTAACATAACTTGTATCTAGAAAGGAAGTTTGGAACATAAGATAAAAAATCTGACTTTTATCTCTTTTTTCTGTTCAAAATAGCAAAAAAATCATCTCACGAAATAGGAATCAGATTAGATGTATGCTTCAAAAAGGCTTCCTTGATCTTATAAAATCCTAAGCTTCTAGTATCCTCTCTCTTCATGAAATAGTTGCTGTTTGGCTAGGGAAAAGTCGGAATCGTTTGGAAGGTTCTAAAGGAAGGACCTTTACCTCTGATGTAAAAGTGAAAGGAATGCTGAATATTTACCGAAAAGATATGTATCGATCAGAAAAAAGGTATATACCTTTTGGGAGAAAGATATATACCTGTTGGGGAAAAGATACGGACATTTTTATTTCGTTTTCATTTTTTCATACTTCACCGTCGCGAGCATTGCTTTCAAGTCAACTCCAGGACGAAACTGAATCTTATTACCCGTAATATTACTTGCAGTAAACTTTTCAGCAGTCTCTACTCCGTTACTTGATACTGATACTTGGAAACTTCCAAAATCTCCAAATCTCACAATTTTTCCCTCTGCAAGATACTTTACTAATGCTTTCGTAAGATCATTAAGTACGGCGAGGACATCCGTATCGGATACCGTAGAACCAGCACCGGCAATCTCCTTGGCAAGAGCTTTAAAGCTCACCTCTCCATCAGCCTTTGCTGAAGCATAAAATTTTGGAGCTTCAGTCGGTTTGAGGAGGTTCTTTCTTTCAATAACATTGTACTTTACAGCCATCGTAGTCGTTGGTTAGAGAATAAAAGTACCTCAAGTGTAGAAATATCTCTAAACTTTACAAGAGGAGATAAAAAAGAGGTTAAAAAAAAAGATTCTTAAGCTTATTACTTAAGCTATTAAATGGTAGAATAAGCTAAAATTCTGGATCTTGATTTTGTTTAGAAGTATAGAGGGTCTTTTCCACGAATTTAGGATTATTGGTATTGTAGAGTGCAAAGGTAATCTCTGGATAGCGAAGCACAAAACGATTTTGGACTGCTTCCTTTATTGCAGATAAATTTTCTAAACTATCATCACTAAATCAGATTTTTAGAGCTTTGCGATAAGGATTCATAAGCTTCTCCTGATTGAGATTCACAATATGTTCGATAAATTTATGAAAAGCAAAAACTTTCTTCTTAGGAGATGGAGTATCAAAAGGTAGATTAAGACTATCTGAATAGGTTCTATTTGCACAAGCTGCATAATAATTCGTATCAAAAAAGTTTTGGATCAGATGATCTGCACTTGCATGATAGTCTCCCAAGCGAAGTTTCATCTGCTCCAAGAACTGCTCTCTTTCTTCAAGCGTAAACGCCTCATACAAAAGAGCTTGATGAGCACTCTTGATATCCTCAATCGGATGTCCACGAGCCGTAATAATTCCAATCGGACTCGCTTGAAGATTCGCAAGCTTAAATCTTTCCCAAGCAGGACCATAGGCTCCAGCATCTAAAGCATCAAAGAGGTCTTGAGTGAGCTTCCTATTACCGAGCCTCATATTACGGAAACATTCCTCAGGATCATTATCAGGATAGGCTCGCCCCTCTGCCAGTTTTGCCTTAAGCTCACTTTCTGGAATTTCACATCTTTCAAATTCACTTCCATTCCATCTCTCTACAAAGACCGTGCAGTTGGTATGCAATAAATTTTCATCAATATCAAAGGCATAAGCTTTATGAGACTTCGATTCAGGCATTCTTTCAGGATTGAGTTTAGACATTCTCTCAAAAAATATTAAAAAATGAATGAGTATGTATATTAAAGATATTGACTTTTATTTCAAGAGTGATTTAAAAAATAACATATCTATCCTTGATAATAAGAAATCTCAGTAATATAATTAAAGTCTATAATCTTTAATCATTTAAACCATCAAATTGATAACATTAAACAAGATGAAACAACCACCATAACGATGAATTTTTGAACAGACTTAGTTTTAAAACACCTTGAGAGATTATTTAAAACATTTTTTCATAAAACATATAGTTGACTTTTTGTATTTTTTGTTTATATTATAAAAATAAAATTAAAAATAAATACAATGAAAAAAATAACAAAAATTAAAATCAGTATGATCCCTTTACTCTTTATTTTGGGATTAGTGTGGAAATGGTTCTATTTCCATATTCTCTATCCTGAAATGGTAGAGTATGAAATGGCAGCTACAGAAGAAGTACTAAAAAATTTAATCCCCAATGTAATTAGGGAAGAATTAGTATTTAGATTAATTCCTTACCTAATAGGAATAGGAATTGCTTTCTTTATAATAAATTCTGAACTAAAGAAAGACATTATACTTCTAACACTCTTCTTGGCACAAATTATATTTGGGATATCTCATATCCCTTTTAATGAAGCCTTTAGAGTAGTTATGATGAATCGTCCAGCTTCTCCTGAGATAGGAGAATACCTCCAATCCTCATTATGGGGAGTAATGGGATGCTTCTATGCTGCAATATTTGTCATATTTGCGCATCAAGAAGGCAAACCTAAAAGACTTTGGATGGGATTAATCCACGGTCTAATTGGAAGTAGTGTATTACATGTCTTGTATAACTTGACATGTTTAAAATTTCACTACTTATAAAAAATACCCCTTAGGATTTAAAGGGGTATTTTTGGTATTCATATATAAGTTTAAGGAGACATTTTTGTTAGTAATGATTGAAATTTCTTTACATATTCTTGATATTTAGCTTGTTGTCCAACAGCATCAAAATAGGATTTAGAAGATTTTGTCTTATCTAAACTGGCTGCCAAAGTTCCTGCTGACAAATTTTTTGCAATTGCTTGAACCATCTTTTTATTTACATTATCTACCTTAATTCTCTCATTTCTTTTAGCAGCACTATCAAAAACTACAAAATCTACAGAATTAAACAGATCATCATACTTTTTATACATCTCTGCAAGACGCTTATCTTCTTTGTAAAAATTCTCCATTTTTTTCAAAAGATATTTCTTTTCATTGAGTACTTTTAAGGAATCCTGAGGGACAATAACTCAAAGTTCTCTACATCTATTCATACTCTGTTCAAGACTATTAAGTAGCGTTTTTGATTTATTATCTGTAATAGCATTCATCTTAACATTTGAAAGATTTCTTGCTTGATTACGAACATCATTCTGATAATATTTATCTGCACTTACATCCAGATGCTTTGCGACAACAGCCTTAAAAGCATTATTATCAAATTTTCCATTTTTAATTAATTTTGAAGCTTGCTGAATGCTAAGCAATGCTCCAAGACTCAATACATTATTGGAAACAGTAATTCAACTTCACACTCCCTTCTTTAAATCCAAAACTCCACCATTCAGAGAAGAAACATAGTTTTTTTCCTTGAGCCAAGACTGAGCTTTTTTACTTAGATTAGTAATTTTAAAATTTTCTGCTCATGTAATAAGAAGTTTTTCCGTTTTATCCTTCCAGATTTCTTTCTCAACAGATTGAATATCATTATGAAGATAAGTAAACACCTTCGCTAAATCTAAATTTCCATTCGTAGGGATACTCATCTTTTTAACATGATCCTTTCCAAGAGAATCTTCATAAGAAATTTCCATTTCAGAATAATTATCATTAAATTTTATATTTCCCATTTTGAAATTAGAAGAAGCATCTAATATTCATCTCTTCATGAAAGAACCAAAACTAATACCAGCACTCATTCTCTTAGCCCTGTTAATTGCATCTATCACAGTATTCCTGTCTTGAAAAAGTTTTAAAACCTTTATTTTCTTGGCAGTTAACTGTTTTTCTTGATTTAATGTTTGTTCCTTCTGTCTTTGCCTTTCTGTTTCTCTCATTGCTTCTTCTAATCTTGGATCCTTTTTTTCTGCAGCTTTTTTAATAACGTTCTTTTCTTTAGCTGTAAGTGCTGATTTAGCTTGTTCTTTTACCTCTTTTCTTTCTAATGTTGCCATTTTAATACTTGTAATAAAATAAAAAAGTAATTATAAATCAGAAATGTGATTTAACAATTCATCTACACCCTCTCAATTGCTTTTCATATCCGTCTTTACAGAAAGATTGAGTTGAGTAATTAAAAGCCTCGTTTGCGCAATCTGATCATCCTCTTCCGCAAACTGAGAAAGTGGTTTCATCAAAGCTTCATATAAACCATCTAGATATTCCTCAGATACTTCTGGATTTTGAAGTGTTTCTATAGTTGGAGCATAAAAATCATATTGATCACCCAATTCATTAAGAATATTAATCAGCTTATCTCTTTTATTTTCAAAATTAAGCTGAGAAAACTCTTGAAAGAGATCTTCATAAAGCATCATAATCCTATAGTATATAAAACATCTACCATTCTCTCAACTTCTATATAATTAGAAGAAAGGAACTAAAACAATATAATTATATCCCCCCCCTCGAAAATGTCAAATTTTTGAGGACTTTTTGGAACCAAGTTGAAAAACAAAGCTTCAAGACTAATTTTTCTTTTACGAAAAACCCTCCTAAAAAGGAGGGAATCCGGATTATATTTTATTCAATACAGAATGAAAAATCAGATTTTTTCTTTTAGTTTTTCTTGGTTCTAAAGAGCGCATACAGCACTACGAACGGAAACGCAAGTGCTTTCTTAAAAGTCGGCTTCGTCCAAAAGAATGCCGGATAATCCTTGAAAATCGTCGTCAAAAATTTTCAAAACTGATTCTGTTCCTTATCAGCACAGAAAGGATAGGTAAGAAAATCTTTGAAGAAAGTCCGCATCTTCAAGGGTTTTATCTCAAACTAAAAGATATTATTCAGCTTTTTTAGTCATTTTTTTGGCTGGAGCTTTTTTAGCTACCTTCTTCTCATTAGCTGGAGTTTCCAACTCCCCTACCAACTTAGTATAGAGCTGTTTCTCTACGAAGAATGGCTCCTGCTCTGCATTCCAATCAATTGTAAGTCCAAGAAGCTCGGTAATCTTATTAAGAATAAAGAACTTTTCAAGGCTCTCTGCAGCTGCAGTTTGCACCCCTTCTACAAATTCTTTCGCTTTTTCCTCTCCAAGCTGCTGGAAATATTCTTTTACCTTTTCAGCAGAACCAAATCTTTTTTCAAGATTCTGCATTCTAACTTTGAGTTCTTGATCTACCATCGTCTTTGGAATGATCACACTTACTCCAGCCTTCTTTACTTCAGTGAGATAGTCTTCTATCGTCTGAACGAGTCAGCTTTCCTGTTTCTGCTTCAAGATTTCTTTCTTGATATAGTCTCTAAGTTCAGCATTCGTCTTTACCTCAGCATCTTTTCCGAAAAGTTTCACGATCATTTCATCATTAAGCTCAGGAAGCACAATCTGCTTCACATCTTGAATAGTAATTTTTAGACTAGCAGCTTCTCCTTTCTTGGCATGCAAAACGGCAGGAAGTTTTTTCACATCATATTTGAGTTCTACAAGCTCTCCTTTCTTTTTTCCGTCAAAGGTCTTCTCCCAGAACTTGTCTTCAGCAAACTCAGTTTCTCCGAGATAGGTCGTTCCCTTTTCCACACTCTTTCCTTCTTTATCAAAAAATTCAAGTCCGAGTTTGGAAAGGGTATCTTTGACAGCAATCGTATCCGTATCTTTGTAGTCAGCATAATTTTTTTGAATATTAAGCAGAGAATCCTCCACTTCCTTTTCTGTTGCCTCAACACTTAAGGCATTCATCTGCACTTTTTCCCAGTTTTTTCCTTTCACTTCTACCTCTGGATAGATATCAAGCAAAAAAGAAACGGTCGTTGTTCCCTTGTCTTCTTTGGTATCAAACGCATACGGTTCACCAATAAATTTCAAATCCTTGTTTTCTCCAAGAAGCTCCTGAATTCCTTTATTTACCAAGTGTTCAGTAATAGCCATCTGAATATAGGCAGGTTGCACTTTAGATTCTACCATATGAAGAGGCACTTTCCCAGCTCTAAAACCAGGAATATTCATATCTTTTGCAAAATGCTCAAGCACATGATTCCTCACTCCAGCTTTTTCTGCATCAGTAAAAGTAAAAGTTACCTGATAATTACATTGTTTCCCGTGTGTTAATTGTTTTTCCATCATATATTTCATAAGATAAAAGAAATCTGATTTAGATTAGGGATTTGTCATTTTTTTGCAAGAGGAAAAAAATAGTACGATGTTTTCTTCCTCCTACAAAGCATTCCAAGACTAAGGGAATAGATCAAAAAGTAAGTTCATTTCGCTTTAGCTTGTATTTTTTCTTAACATTCCCTCTTGAAAAAATGCTTATTTTCTTTACTACTAGATTGAAAATCAGACTTTTTATTTTTTATTCTTAAACACTATGGATCAGCAATACTTTATGAATAAAGCTGTTGAGCTTTCACTCGAAAATATGAGAGAAGGAAAAGGGGGACCTTTTGGAGCGATTATTGTAAAAGAAGGGAAAATTGTCGGAACAGGAGCAAATCACGTTACTTCTGAAAACGATCCAACAGCCCATGCTGAAGTCGTAGCCATCAGAGATGCTTGTAAAAATTTGGGGACGTTCCAGCTGGATGGTTGTGAGATTTATACGAGTTGTGAACCTTGTCCAATGTGCCTTGCTGCAATTTATCGAGCAAGACCAAAAGCTATTTACTATGCCAATACGAGAAAAGATGCCGCAGACATCGGATTTGATGATGACTTCCTCTATGAAGAACTCAAAAAGGATCTAGAAAATAGGAGCCTTCCAATTCACCAGCTTGATAAAGAAAATGCCCTTAAAGTTTTTGATGAATGGAAGAAAAAATCTGATAAAATTGAGTATTAGAGAATACGTAAAAAACATGTATATCCAATTTCCCTAGAATTTTTCTCATTACACAAGTGTTCTTCCTTTACTGCTTTTTTCAATTTTCCCGAGGCGGAGTAATAGTGGCTCAATATCTTCCTCAAGCGTTTTTTCACTCACTCCAAGCTGAAGTGCAAGAGTTTTTACTCAAACTGGACGATCAAAACGAGATAAAAGTTCCAAATATTTTTTGTGGATCGGCATCATTCCTCCATCATCAAGCTGAATATGATCAAGGAAAGCTGATCGCTCTTTTTCAGCCAGTTTTTGGATTTTTTTACTAACTACAAAATCCCTCATTTTGATGACTAAATTATGAATTTCTCTAGGCACAGGAGCAACCTTACGAGCAAACAAAGCCAACAACTCTGATTCATAAAAAATATGATAGCGTTCCAAATAGTGCTTCAAAATACGCATCTGCTCCTCAGGAGTGTATTCCATATAGTGAAAATGGTATACAAACCTATTTTTCATCGGTTGAGAAAGGGATTCTGGCTTTGTCGTCGCTCCAACAAGCGTAAAAGGATTAATCGGAAGCCTTAAATTTCATCACTCAGGCATCACCATATCAATAACAAAATCCTCCATTGCGATATACAACACCTCCTCTATCGTAGGTTTAAGCCTATGAATCTCATCAATAAAGAGAATATCTCAACTTTCTAAACTATTAAGTACACTAACCAATTCACTAGGTTTAGAAAGAGCATAACCTGTAATAACTTTCATCCTCGTTCCAAGCTGATGAGAGATAATACCAGCCATTGTCGTTTTTCAAAATCCACTCGGTCAAGAAAAAAGGATATGTCAAAGTTGACCTTGTCTTTTTTGTGCACTATCTATTGCAGTTACCAAAACAGATTTTATGGGTTCCTGACCAATAAATTGATCAAAGGTTTCTGGCCTTTGAGGTACAAGAGAAGTCTCACACGTTTCAAGTCAGATTTTTTTTATTTCCATACTTTTTTTGACAGATAAATCATCACACTTACTATGAGGATTCTTAAGAAAAATACAAGAGAAATTCAATTTTTCAAAATTCAAAACAAATATCCCACTTTTTATCTCACAATATATAGAAAAAAATTAACAGAGAAGATATCCTAAATACCAAAACTAATCTGGGAAAATATATCTTTAAAATAAAACAGTAAAATCAAAACAAAAAATTTACGCTTTTACTTCTTGCATCTCGTAAAACTCAAGCATATCTCCGATTTCAATTCTCTTTCAGATTTTTACTTTCATACCACAGTCTTCACCCGCATTAACCTCTTTTACCTCATCTTTATTACGATGAAGAGAAAGAATTTCACCATTCGTCAAAATATCATCACCTCTATAGACTCTGAATTTAAGCTTATTCTTTACTTTTCCTTCTTTCACCATTCCCCCAACGGTCATTTCTCTCGTTTCAGTATGAAAAACTCAGAGAATCTCAAGCTTTCCAACAACCACCTCCTCTTTTTCTACTTCAACCATTCCAAGAAGCAAATTATTGAGATAATCGGTAAGTTCATAAATAATATCAAAAACTTTCATCTCAATTTTGAGCCCTTCAGCTTTCTTTTTGAGAAGTGCATTCATAGAGATATTAAATCAAATCAATAATGCCTTTGAAGCCTGAGCTAAGGAAAGATCACTCTCTCCGAAATATCCTACATCACTATGTACAACTTTAATCGTCACATTCTTTGGAAGAGCAAGCCCATCCACTGCTTGTTTAAGAGCTTCCAAACTTGAGGAACCATCTGCCTTAAGAATCAGTCTTAATTCTGATATTTTTGATTGATCCCCTGCTTTCAATTGAGCCAAGAATTGTTGTAAAGCCCCATCTCCTGTAGTTTTTGCTTCAGATTCTTTAATAAAAGCAATTCTCTGATGAGCCTCCTTTTCATTAGAAACAACTTCTACAATCCTTCCAGGTTCAGGGAGTTCTGTAAACCCAAGAATCTGAACGGGTTCCCCCCCCATAATTTTACCAGTATTCTTTCAAAGCCGGTTCTGCATTCTTCTTACCTTTCCATAAGTATTGTAAGCTACGATAATATCTCCGTTTTTCAACGTTCCTGTCAATACAATCAAACTTGCTACTACTCCTTGTTTTGGGTCTTTGTAGGCATCTACAACTACTCCTACTGCTTGTCTGTCAGGATTGTATTTAAGTTCAAGCATCTCCGCCTGTAAAAGTACATATTCCAACAAAAGATCAATACCCTGACCTGTCTTAGAAGAAACCCCTACAAACGGCGTTTCACCTCACCAATCTTCAGGAGTTAAACCATACTTAGCAACATCAGCCTTAATCTGATCCAGATTATTTCAAGGTTTATCAATTTTAGTCACTGCAATAATAATTGGAACCCCTGCGGACTTCGCATGATTAATCGATTCAATCGTCTGTGGCATCACACTATCATCTGCTGCAATTACAATAATTGCAATATTAGTCAATTTTGCCCCTCTGGCTCTAAGTGAAGTAAAGAGCTCATGTCCTGGGGTATCGATAAAAGTAATCTGCTTTCCATTATAATTTACCATAGAAGCACCAATAGATTGGGTAATTCCCCCAGCTTCACCTCCCGCAACACTGGTTTTTCTGAGATAATCCAAAAGTGAAGTTTTTCCGTGATCTACATGTCCCATTACAGTAACAATCGGTGCTCTCTCAATCTGGTGCTCAGCTTCCTTATCAATATCCAAAATCTTCTGCAAATCTCCTTCCATAAAGCTCTGCACATCAAGTGTTGCTTCCTTTTTCTTGAGGCTAACTCCCAAATCTTCAGCAATCAATGAAGCCGTATCAAAATCCAAACTTGCATTCAAGCTGGTCATGATTCCATTTGCAATAAGCTTTTTCATCACTTCTGGAAGTGGAACTCAGATTTTTTCTGAAAATTCTTTTACCGTAATATTTTCCTCAATCGTTACCTCTGTTTTTTTAACAAGATTTGATGAAGTCGTAGCTTCTTTATGAACTTTCGCTGTTGGTGTTGGTGTGGGTTTTTCCTCTTTTTTGAAGACTGGTTTTTCTACTTTTTTTGGTTCATGTTGCTTTTTTTGTGCCAAATGATCAGCAAAAAAATCTAACCCACTTCAACTTTTTTGCGGTTTTTCTTTAGCTTTGTAGGTTCCCTGTTCAATAGAAATATTTCCGCTCGTTTTGGCAACTCCAGACCTTGGTTTTTTTGAAGGTTCTGTAGGACGAGGTTCTGCTCTAGAGATTACTCTCGCATTTCTGATTTTTGGAGCTTCAGAAAAGGAAATCTCTTCCTGGCTAGCTTCTTTATTGCAAGCAAGAGGAATTTCTATATTATGAAGCTCTAAACTATCATCTGAATGAGATTCAGCTTTTTCTTCCTGCTTAGCAAACCCTAAACCAGAAAGAAACCCTTCACCAAATCCAATTTCATCAGACTTCAAAATTTTATTATCATCTGCTTTTTTTACTGATTCTTGCTTTTTAGGAGCCTTTTTTGGAAGCTGATCTACAACAGATTTCAACTTTTCCAGATTAGCGTCAGAAATTGTAGCCGTTTTTGCCGTTATTTTTTTTCCCATCACTTTCTCATACACCTTGGCAAAAGTAGCTTCATCAAGCTTTAAATCTTTTTTTACATCTTCAATACGAGGCATACTCAACACTATTTAACAATAAAAAGTCCAAAAAAACTGACATTAGCTTATGGAAATTACCTCTATTTGCAAGGAAAACTATCCCATTAGCTCTTTTCCCTAAAGAAAATTAAAGAAAAACAAAGAAGAAAACTACAACTTTTAAATATTATAATAAATTTCTCTAATGCTCTCAAAGCTCAGATTCAGAAAATTTATACTCAAAACGAGCTACAAATAGCGCAATACGAGGTTTAACATAAAGACCTAACAAAAGGAATATTCCAAAAAATCACAACAAAATAATCATATTTGAAAAATAAATATCAAGAACTACTCCTCCAACTGCTTCTCTCATTGCAGCAATAGAATAAGTAAAAGGAAGTAAAGGATTAATAGCCTGGAAAAATGCTCAAGAAAGTTCAACAGGAAAGGTTCCTCCTGCTCCTGAAAGTTGAAGAACAAGAAACACAATCACTATTGCTTTTCAGGCATTTCAAAAAGTTGCAACTGTCGTATAAATAATCATAGAAAAAACTACTGACGCCCAGAGAGAAATTAAAAAAAATGCACCAGGGCTAGCAACATAAGCATGTAAAATGAACATATCTCCCAAAGCCACAATCGATCCTTGTAAAAGAGAAAGTGTCAAAAAAAAGAGCCATTTTCACAAATATTTTTGATAGTTTTTACAATGATAAAACAACTTTCCTCTAGTCTTCGTAGTAAAAATAGAAATACTCAAGAGTGAACCTACCCAAATCGCAAGTGTCGTAAAAAAAGGAGACATTGCTGAACCATAATTAGGAATGGCAAAAATTCTATTCTCTACCAGATTCACTGGATCAGAAATAAAATCTGAAAAACGACCTGGATCTAAGGTCGCTAACGAGATCAGCTCATCTATTTTTCCCGTATTTTTGAGTTTTTGAAGCTGATGATCAATAGTAGAAACACTAGCTTGAAATTTAGGAAGTTTATCCTGAAAAGATCTTATTTTTTCTGATTCAGAATTAATAATATCGATACCTTCTCCAAGATTATTTTGAATATCAGGCATTCTTTTCTCTAAACGCTCAATCCTTTTAACCCCCTGATCGGAAACTTTACGCAAATCCATAAGGACATCATGCAAAAGTGGTTCAATTTCATTTTCATATTCTCTGCGGATTTCACCAAGCGAAGTTCTAAAGTCGTCACGAAGATCCGTAAGTGCTTTTTGAGTATCTCTACCAAAATCTAAGGTATGTTCTACCTCCTGATTAACCGAAGCAATAGTAGTACGAAACGAGCGACTTTTAGAATTTATTCCATTAAGCTTTGTAATCATTATATCAAGCGACTTTACAAGTGCAGTATTAGAAAGAACAGAATCAAGAACCCCTTTTACTTTACTCAGATTTTGAATCTGAGATCAGAGTTGATTTTCTAAATGAGAAAGTTTAGGTTGTAAAGCAAAAAAATCATTAGTTACTTTTTGATGAGTTTGTTCTGATTTACTCAAAATACGAGAAAACTCTGAATCTAAATCATCAGCAATCTTTTGAAGTTCTGCCATCTGATTTTTTAGCTTTTCAGGTGTTGTATCAAGAAAATCTAGCGTATTTTGAGCCAAAAGAGCACTTTTCCCCAAACTTTCTTTTCCCTCAGCAAGATTCTTTTGAACTTCTGGTACCTCTCCATACAATTCTTCCAACCTAAATCTTGAGCGATAAGAAAGCTCAAGCATTTTATCAATTTTCGTATCCAGATAATCCAAACTCTCACGAGCATCATGCACAAAATCAATCAAGGAATAGACGCTCTTCTTACTATTTTTGAGATCAAACCCGATAAGATTGAGTTTCTCCATCAGTACGCGATTAACCGTATCTACAAAAGCTCTCTGAATATTTTCTTTGATGGTTTCAACCCCTTTACCAGTGATTTTAGGAGAAATTGCATTAATTTTCTCATTCACCGTATAACGAATCTCAGGATGCTGAGGATATTCATCCAAAAGGGTTGTTATCTTCTCAGAAAATCAACTTTCTATAAAAATAGAAGCATAATAAGCTCATCTTTTTGTTCCTTCTTCAGCAACCTTTCTATCCACGAAAACCCAACCAATACTTTCATTTGTTTTGAGTTCAGAAACTACTTCGGTTCCAACATTTAAAAACTGATCTTTAAAGAGCGTTCCCCTATCTTCATTCACAACAGCAACTTTGAGTCCCTTTGTATTCCCATAGGGATCCCAAGAAGATTTCAAATAAAACCAAGCATAAAGTGAAGGCAAAATACATAATACGACGACAATCAAAACGGTAACCCAATTACTAAAAATAGCTTTTAAATCAGACCAATAAATTTTCCAAATTCGCCTCATATTAAACAGGAACTATAAAGTTAAAAAAAATCTACAAAAATATCGAACAAATATACCAATCTAGATTGATTAATCAACAAATATTCCACAACCAAAAAAATAAAAAGTCTGATTTTTTTGACTTTTGAACGGATAAGAGATATACTTAGAGTAAGAGATTTTATTTTCTGTAAGGGAAAAATGAGTGAAGCACTAACGTTGTCCGATAGATTCAACGAGATGAAAGACAGTATAAAAAGAAGGTAAAAAGTGAGTTAGAAGCACTCAATAAAAACATTAAAACTCCAATCTCAAAAGACTCAACAACAAATGAGATTCTTTCTCAACTACAAAATAAAAAACTAAATGAATTAAAAAATTCTCTCCTACGAAATACAGCTATTCAGATGAAATTAAAGGAACTTAATTATAATGTGTGAAAAATAGATGGAATTTACGGAAATCAAACATGGCAAGCAGTAAAACAATTTCAAAACAATAATAAATTAGAAGGCTCAAAAAAAAGAAATGGAGAATTTGATGGAATAGCAGGGAAAGAAACGATGGAAAAAATGCTTGAAAAAAACTTAACAAAATGGGAAGAAAAAGCTTCCCAAAAAAATAAGGAAAAAAGTGACAAAAAAGCAGAAAAAAACGACAAAAATCCAAGTGAGAGAAAAGAAATAGGAAGGGATGGGAAAGAATATAAAGTAATAATACTAGATAACTTCGACAGTTTACCAAAAGATTATAAATGGAAGGATCAACAAACCGTTTATAACATTATTGATCCCCTCAATAAAAATAAGATTTATCGTTTTTACTATAACGGACAATGCCGTTCTCCATATGATAACAGAAATTATCCCTCAAAAATAATAATAGATAGAATCAAGACAAGATGAGTAAAAAATAACGATATTGAATGAGCAGCAGCAACAGCAATTGAAATGCTGGGAAGGAGAGGGAATCTAACATTAAACGATGGGAAGAACTCCTATCAGCTTTCTCTAATAAGTAATAATAACAATGAAATAATACTTCAAACATCTCTTAACGACACAAAGATAGAAACAAGCCCAGTAAGCCTAAAAAGCTTTATACAAAAATGAGGGAACATCCACTGAGAATATTGGGACCACGTAATTTTACCACAAATGAAAGCTCAATTAAAGAAAAAAATAAAAATAGAAAACATACAAAAAGCGATCAAATCCAAATTGGAGGGAAAAGAACGAAGCAAAACAGATATTTTTTGACAAGAATTTGAGAACAATCCTGGTCAAACAGAAAAAATTAATAATTATTTCAAAAATCAGTCCAACAATTCTGGTCGAATAGAAAAAATTAATAATTATTTCAAAAATCAGTCCAACAATCAGAATATTACAGTTTCTATTGATTGATCTTGGAATGAGAACATTATATTATCAATAAAAAATAACAAGTATAATATTAACATTAAGGATATAACATCAAATGAAAAATATAATGAGGATAAAGTTAGAAGGAAATTAAAGGATATAATTATAAATGAAATCAATCCCCCTAAGACACAGTAACCAACTTCCACTCCCCTTTTTCTAATCCCGCTAAAGTCCATTCTCCAATCCTCAACCTTTTGAGATAAACAACCTTATTTCCGACCGCTTCCAGCATCCTTTTGACCTGATGATATTTCCCTTCTGTAATGGTCAAGAGGATTTTCTTTTCCTCGAGTTGTTGGACTTTAGCAGGTTTGGTAAGATATCCATCATCAAGTTGAACTCAATTTTGCAGTTGTTCGCAGTCCGTAAGGCTGATCGGCGATTGGAGCCAGACTTCGTATTCTTTTTCTTTATCTAGTTTTGGGCTGATGACCTGATGAATAAACTGACCATCATTAGAAAGCAAAAGCAGACCCTCCGTATCGACATCAAGCCTCCCCGCAGCATGGAGCAAATTCACATACGGGCAATCAAGCATCTGCTTTTTATAGCTCGGATAGCCAAATTCATCCTCATCTGAGGAAATATAGCCTGCCGACTTGTAAAGAATCACGTAAACCCTTTCAAGCACCTTGATTTCTTGCCCTTGAAAACCAAGAATTTCTCCACCAAAAAGCTTAAAATCTGGCTTTTTCACAGTTTCTCCATTCACGAGAATATAGCCCATCTTACAAAGGGCAGGAATTTCCCTACGAGAAGCTAAACCGAGATTTGCGAGGTATTTATCAAGTCTTTGCATAGAGTGTTAACAAAATAGGTGTAAATTTATTCATCAAGATATTGAAGAACCATAAGTAAGCAATTAAAAAAATATCTTATTGTAGATAAAGATTTTAAAATGCGGCAAATTTTGCCGTTTTTGATAAAAAAGATTTACTTGTGATTTTTATCAGTATCAATTTTTTTCTTCCATCTTAGGATAGTATCTTTTCGTTTCCCGTTTATTCCAATTCTTTGTTTTTCTGGAAAAGTAAGTCCATCTATTTTAGCAATATCTTCTAGACAGATTAAGAGTTCATGGAAAAGACTGTCGGCAAATTCCTGATTTTCAATTTTTAAAAAGAGGTAAATCAAACAAATATATGCCGTAAGAGAATTGATAGAAGCTTTAATATAGGGAAGTTTAATCTGTGGAAGCAATCTCATGCTTCGCGATATTTCAGAATGAGCAACTCTATTCCTGAGCCTACAAAGTCCATGAAGCCATCATAAAAATTGCTTATAATAAATATCGCCTCAGAAATTAAACATTTTATAAAACTCAGTATTGATTTCTTGTTTTGTATGAACAAAAAAATCAGAGAATGGTCAGAACGAAGCTACTTCGACAATATGCCAGAGTGGGAAGGGCTCGTTTTTTCAGTATTTTTCTTTATAATTTGTTAGAATATGAGATTTTTTGTTATTTAGGATAATGTCATTAACAAGGTCATCACAGCTTTTGAAGAGATTTGTTTGATCTAAATACCAGAAGGGAGATCAATACTTTTCACAAGTGATATGAATAAATTTAGCTTTTAAAAAAACTTCAATATGAAGGAGTAACCAAATTAAAAATGACTGCAGTTTCCTATCTTGACGATAGAGATTGATAACATTTCGAAAAGGAATATCTTTCTTTTGAACTTTGTCCTCCTTTTTGTCTGGGTTAAAAAAACTTTTCATATAAGAGGAAACATGATAGTATCCAGTATTTTCTAGAAAACTCTTAATTAGCCCTTCCTCTCTGGGGGTAATTACAAATCATTTTTCTTTGAGCTTCTCCAGTAGCTCTGCTACTGTTTTTACGGGCTTAGTGTACATGAAAATTTGCTTTAGAATAAAGAAAAAGGGATGGATAGAGCCACCCCTAAGAAGAGCCCATAAGTATTGCTACTCGCCCCTTCATTGCACTTACTAGTATAGTCAAAATCCTCAAAAATGCAAGAGATTTCTACTTTAGTAGATTTCCAAATTCTAATGTGCAAAAAGCAAAGTTTTAAAAGCGCCTCTATCTCTAATTTAATTGGTTGGTTTATATCTAGGATAGAAGTATATTAAATTTAATTGAAGTATTAAATTTAGAAGGTGTTCTTTAATCCCTGGTAATCATTTTCACGAAGGTATCAGTAGGTATTTCTACATTTCCAATAGCTTTCATTCTTTTCTTTCCTTCTTTCTGCTTTTGGAGGAGCTTCCTTTTTCTGCTCACATCCCCACCATAACATTTAGCAAGGACGTCTTTTTTGATTGCAGAAATATTTTCACGAGCGATAATTTTATTTCCGAGTCCCGCTTGAAGAGGAATTGCGAAAAGATGTTTTGGAATCAGGGTTTTTAATTTTTCTACCGCTTCACGACCGAGATAATAGGCTTTATCATTATGCACAACCCAGGTTAAAGCCTCCACTTTCTCATTATTGATAAAAATATCAAGTTTCACGAGGTCATCTGCATGATAACCTTTAAATTCATAGTTCATCGTTGCGTAGCCTTTTGTCGCAGATTTCAAGCGATCATAAAAATCAACGATGATTTCGCCCATAGGAAGCTCATAATGCCAAACAACCCTCGTTGCATCCAAGTATTCCATATGCTGAAGTTTCCCTCTATATTCCTGGCAAAGTGCCATAATATTCCCAGCAAATTCTTCAGGTCCAACGATCTCAACATTCCCGATCGGCTCTAAGATTTCCTCAATCATTCCTTGATCAATCATATCGGAACCTGATTTTACAACGATTCGTGGCTTCAAGAGTTCAGCGAGTTTCACAAAAGTATGCTCCTCCAGCATCGTTCCGAAAATCCCTTCGGAGTGTTCTAAATGTTCCTGTTCTTGTGCGGATAGAGTCAGATTTTCTTTTTTGAGAATTTCACGATAAAGTCCAGTCTGAATCAGACTTTTGATATTCATTCAAGTCTTGATCAGCGGAATGGAAAGGTTTTTGGACTTTACAAGATACATCACGGTCGGAATGGTAAAAATCGTATCCAGACCATACTCACGAAAAAGCCTTTCCTTGATGATATCCATATGGAGCATTCCGAGAAATCAGCAGCGAAAACCTAGTCAAAGTGCCTTACTATCCTCCATCTCGTAGACAACTGCACTATCATTGAGCGAAAGCTTCTCTAGGCTATCTTTGAGTTTGTCGTATTCAGTAGAGTCAATCGGATAAACCCCGGCATAGACATAAGGAGTGACTTTTCTAAATCCAGGAATCAAATACTGATGATATTTACTAGTTCCTTCGTTTTTATTGATCTTGGTTTTGATGATAGTATCTCCGATCTTCACATCTCTTACCGATTTTTGTCCAGTCACAATATAACCAATTTGCCCTTCGGAGAGCACTTTATCTGCAACATATTCTGGAGTGAAGTGTCAGACCTCCGTTGGTTGGAAACTTTTTTCTGAATGGATCAGATAGACTTCATCTCCAGCGGAAAACGAACCATCTACGACTTTTACATAGGCGAGAACTCACTTATATGGATCAAAAACCGAATCAAAAATCAATGCTCTAGAAATTTCAGACATTTACCATAGAAAAAAGCTAAAAAAGCTGATCTAAAGCTAGTGAATTGCTCTGGATTTTCAAGTAAGATTTTTTATTTCACGGGAAAGGCTTGACTTTATCAAGTATATACATATATTATATTACGATAATAAAACATTAAAAATTTAAAAAAAATGGGAATAACAAAAAGACAATTAACGAGAAGCGTTGAAAAAATCAAGGAAGTGATTGGTCTTGCAAATAACGAAAACATTTTAAACGTCACTGTTGAATTCTTTCAACAAGTTAAATTTCTCGGAGATAATCGAGGAGAAATTCACTTTGGAATGAAAAGAAAAGGGAGGTTTTTATGCCTCTTCGTTTCGAATGAAACGGAAGAAAAAGTCTGCGCTTTTATTCGTTTATTTAAAGAAATCGAAGAAATTCAAGATCTCGAAATAAAAACAATTGGAGGTATCGTAGAAAAATCCTCCATACTGTTTAAAAGAGAAACACTTGCTCAAATAGAAGCGAGTGGAGATTCAAAAAAAATTAAAGAAACAAAAGAATTTCTTCTTCAGCTAATTAAAAGCTACGAAGGAAAATTCAATCTTGATTGGCTTTGGTAAAAGCTAATTAAAATCTACAAAATAAGCTGGATAAGAATATCTTATTCCAGCTTTTTAAAATAACTTGCAATAACTAAAAAAAATCTTAGTATAAAAAATACTTTATTTCTCATACTATCAGTCATGAAGCTTTCAACAAGACAGTGGATAGGACGAACTATAGGAACAGTAATTTTCGCATTAATAGTTCTCCTCTATCCACTACATAAATGTAACGCTCCTGATGAAAAGTCAGCTTTTAACTTATCTTCTTGACATACAGAACAAGTCAAAAAACATGAAAATGTTCCATCATGTTGAACTGAAAATGAATGAGAACAATGTGCCATCAAGGAATTCTCAAACGAAATTTCACGAGAAGAAGCAAAAAAGCTGATCCTAGAAGGCAAGGTAACAAACATCTTTCAAGCTCATAATTTAGAAGTCCGCTTGACTACTGAAGAAGGAGAATTTAGCACGAGAGAACCAGAAATTGATGAAGTATGGAAAGTCTGGAAAGCATGTGGAAGTCGCTGTGCTAAAATACAACTTGCAACGGAATAAGCACTCCTCAAGCCAAAAAAATCGCTAAACTTGCATTCATTGAGAAAATCCTTAAACTTCTCCAGAGTTATTTATCTCTCTTATCAAAAAGATGTATACAGTAATGCTTATTTTACTTATCCTCACGGGAATTGTCTTTATCGGAAGTGTCTTACTTCAATCTCCTAAAGGAGGAGGAATCTGAATGGGAATTGGAGGAGCTTCAGCCGGAGGAAATGAATACGGAAGTAAAAAAACTATGGAAGGAAAGCTTAAAAAGATAGCTTTGATCAGCGGTATTCTTTTTGTGATCATTGTCTTGTTTTTACCTTACGTTAAATAATGCGATATCGTAGTTATGAGTCTAGCTCTCCAAGAAGAGTTTTGACTTACTTTCTCTATGTAATAGGAGCATTTTGGTGAATTACAACCCTTATCCTTGGCTATCAATTTCTCAGTGAAAATGGAGAAAAAATAAACACAAAGTGAGGAACTTTTGTTGAAGCAATTTTCAATCAAGTTTCTTATTTGCCTTATCTAAAGAACGACTGACAAAGCCTATTTTATCAGTCTTTTTTGTTTGATGCTTGTGCAGATTATAACACCATCAACGAACAAGGATTACAAGGAAGCCATTGTAAATTAAATACCTCAGATTATCAAACCTATTATGTTTCTCTCGCAGGAACTGGAAATACACGATCTGATGGTCAGGCTCGAACACTCGAAGATATCTACTTTACCTATGAAAAAATTATTCATCAAAATATTTGGTGAATTAAAACGCTAACTTCTTACACAGATCTGAAAGTTGAAAAAGAAAAAGACAGAATAAAAATCACATTTCCAAGTAGTACAACAGACAACAATTACTTTTTTACTTTTGCAATTCTTCCACAACATATCTTAGCTCAAGCTACTTTTGAGGATTACACTTCAGCTTTTGCAGCGAATCCGATTACAAGTGGGTGTGGAAAGCTCGTTCCAAAATCAAGTGATACTCAAAGTCTGATTTTTAACCTTGTAGACTGTAAGGAAACAAACTTTGCTTTCTATCAGATCAAAAATTATCCTGATTTTGAAAGTTTATCAAAATCCATATTAGAGGAAAATTCAACGATCGTTGACGCTTATGCAGATCAAGTACAGCTTCCAAATTATGAAAGAGTAAATGTGGTAAAAAGCGATCTTCTTACTTTCTTCTTCAATACTAAATCTCCAAAAATGAAAGTTAGGCTTAGAAGAGCCTTAGGAGGACTTATTAATAGTAAATTTTATGTAGGCGAAGAGTACGGAAAATTTCTCCGAATGTATAAAGGGAAGCTCCTCAAAAAATTCTACTCTGACGGAAGCAATATTCAAGAGTTTATCAACCGTATTTCACTGACAGAAAAAGACGAAGGAGTTCAGCAAAAGGATCTTGAAGATAGCTGAGTACAAGCGTTAAAAAAATCCATAAGCATCGATGGAGTAGAAAGAAAATTTGTTTTTTATACCCCAAAGACAGACACTACAACTAATCTTGAAATTAAGTTTTCCAACCAATTTGAAAATATCAAAGTGAAAGATACAAAAGGACATACCTTCTCTCCTAAAAATTACAAGAAAACCGATAAAAAAATCTCTTATCCTCTAGAAAATGGGAAAAACCTAAACCCAGGACAAAATCAATATACTATTGTAGGAAGTATAAAAGGGAAGACGTATACTATTGCAAATATTGATCTTTACGTTCTCGCTACTAGTGAAAAACCCCAAGAAGCCACTAGTGATCGGAAAATAAAAGTAGTCTACTATAATAACTTAGAATCTAATTTTGCTATCAAACAATTCAGAAAACTCTTAGAAAATGCAAAAATTTTAGATAACTTTCTTTTTGAACAAGTAAGTTCTCCAGAACAATTTGAGGCAAAAATCGTAATGGAAGACTATGATATTCTACTGACTACCATTAGCATGGGAATGAAAAAAGACGTCCATAAAGTACTTGCAACGGATGATAGCCTAATGAATCCTTCTAAATATACAAATCCTAACCTAACCAATCTTTTCAAACAATATATGAAAAATCCGCAACAAACAGAAATCATAAATCAAATTAATGGAATTGTTGCGCAAGATATGCCACTTGTTATTGTTGGTCATCCGTATGATTTCATAAATATCAAAAAGAATCTGATTACTCCAGAATTCAGTTCTGATACACTCTTTGAATATAATCGAAGGAATCGCCTCTATACCACAACAACACTGACACAAAGTGTTGAGCTAAACTTCAAAAAAGTAAAAAATATTAGAGAGTTTATCAACTATCTTCAAGGAAAGATCTGACTTCCTCCTCTTTCAATTCAAGAGGAAAAGATAAATCCCCCTACTTCCGTAACAGGCAATGAAAACAAGAAAATACCTTCCACTCCCACTCAAGAAGAAACAGAAAAGCTTCTAGAAAAAACTTCTGAAAAGACAGAAAAAACAACTACGAGCGATGATCCTTTTGAAGGACTACTCTCCTCGTCTTAATAAAAGAATAGAAAGAGGCTCAAGCCTCTTTTTTCCTTTAAACTTGAAAAATCAAAGGAAAACTATATCCTTACAGGCAATTATTTCTATTATGAGAATCTATGGAATACTTCTTAGAATATCTTCAGCTTGCGATCATCCTCTTGATTTCTATCGGGATTCATGAATTTGCTCATGCCTATAGTTCCTATAAGCTCGGTGATCCTACCCCAAAAATCCAAGGAAGACTGACTCCCAATCCTTTGAAACACATTGATCCGATCGGATTTTTGATGATTTTTTTGATTCATTTTGGGCGAGGGAAACCTGTTCAGATTGATCCTAGCTATTACAAGAAGCCCTATAGAGATGAGCTTATCACAGCTCTAGCAGGACCTGCGAGCAATATCGTGCTTGGAATTCTAGGAATCCTCATCCTGATGATTTATGGAAAACTCCTCGGAACTTCAGCCATTGAACTTTTCAATGCAAATGATCTCGTTATTCAGTTTTGGACGCTTTTTTCTATGATCAATTTTGGGCTTGCTGCCTTCAATCTTATTCCGCTCCCTCCACTTGATGGCTATAGACTCGTAAAAATCATTTCGCACAAGACAGGCGCTTGGATGGAAAGAAATATGAGATATATTGCGATTGGATTCCTTGTATTAGTGGTATGGTGACCTCTTTCAAATGCTCTTTGAACCTACATTTCAAAAGTGTCTTGGGGATTATTTAGGATTTTTGCCTTCCCCTTGAGTCAGATTTTCTATTAAGGAAGAAAAAATAAAGATAAAATCAGATTTTTTAATTTTTGTTTTGGTTGCGAATGTCTTGAGATGTTTTTAAGCGTGTAGATTGGACGATTAACCAGCTTATCAACGATATTTCTGCTAATAAAATTGCCCTTCCCGATCTTCAAAGACCTTATGTATGGGATAGAGCTCGCGTGAGGGATCTTTTTGATAGTCTTTTTAGAGGATATCCGACTGGACTTCTCCTTTTTTTGGAGAATGAAACTGAACAACAAAAGAGAAGTATTGGTAGAAAAGAAGATCTCAAAAGAATCCCTAACTATGTTGTAATTGATGGACAACAAAGATTGACTTCATTATATGCGGTATTTACTTGATATCCTGTTCTCAAAGAAAATAAAGAACCTGAAGTTATCGTCTTGTCTTTCAATCCTTTGACCGCAGAATTTAGTGTTGCTGATGCCTCTACAGAAAAAGGCTATGATTGGATTTATGATATTAAAGAAATCCTGAGCGGAGAAAATCTTTTTAATATTACCTCTGATTATTTGCGTTCTTTTAAAGAAAGGTATGGGGATAATCCAGAAGTAGAAAAAGTTATTGCTAATAACATTCAGAAGCTCTGTAATCTCTGAAAACAGGCTTTTACGGTTATGGAAATTTCAAAAAATCTCAGGATTGAAGAGGTTTCAGATATTTTCCTGAGAATCAATAGTAGGGGGAAAGTCCTTAATAATTCCGATTTTATTTTAACTTTGATGTCTGTTTATCGAGAGGGAGGAAGGGCTTTGATTGAAGAATTTTCTGAAGCGACAAGAAGGAGAAATGATATTGCTGACCTTAATGCTGATGATGTAATGAGGGTTCTGGTTGGAGTTGGGTTTAAAAGGGCTAGATTGGAAGATGTTTATAATTTTCTCAAGGCTCAAACTCATGAATTTGAAAATCTGAATACTGTCATTGAAAGCGTTGTTAATCTTCAGAATTGGAGAAATTTTTTGACCATTCTAAAAGATGCATGATTTATCAGTAAAGAATTGGTTTCTCAGAAAACGCTATTGATCGCTTGTTATATTTTTTATCTCATCGGACATGAAGAGTACCATCTTAGTTTCCAGGAGCTGGCTCCCATCCTCAGGATCTACTATGTAGCGATGTTCATCTCCCAAAAATATTCTAAATCTTCTGCTGAATCTACGTTATCAAAAGATTTTCAATCTCTTCAAAAGGTAAAGACTAAGGAAGGATTTGTAGCATTTTTGCAAGAGGAAATTGATCTTGAGATTACTCCAGATATTTGGACGATAAGATTTCCAAAAGATATGGATTCTACTTCCATTAGATCTCCCTTATTTATTGCGTTTACTGCTGCTCAGATTTATTTTCAATCTCCAATTCTTTTTAGAAATATCCCTTTGAGTAAGTATTTCATTGATCTTAAAGATAAGGCACTTACCAAAGAGAAAACTGAAATGGATATTCATCATATTTTTCCAAAAAATTACCTTATTTCTCTCTATGGTAAAGATAAGATTGATACAAAAGAGATTAATCAGATTGCTAATAGAGTTTACACCTATAATAGCGACAATAGAACTATTTCAAATCAGGCTCCTGAAGAGTATTTACAGCTCTTTTCTAAAAGCTGAACTTTGGATTGGAGCAAAAACTTGGAACAGAATGCAATTCCTCCTTATTTTGATCAGCTTTCTTATGAAGATTTTTTGCAAGAAAGAAGGCTTCTTATGTTGAATATCCTAAAAAAATACTTTGAACAGCTCAAAAATCCAAATATCGAACTTGAGAAAGTTTCTTTAAAAGAAAAGATTCTGATTGGAGAAAACAATACTACAGAATTTAAATCTTCCTATAAACGAGATGTAAGAAATCAGCAAGTAAATGATGCTTTGAAATTTCAGATAATAAAAACCATCGCTGCATTTTTGAATACTGACTGATGAACTTTGTATGTTGGAGTTGCAGATGATGGGACCCTTCTTTGATTGGAACATGATATTAGTTGCTTTGCGAAAGGGCTGGATGGACTTTTATTGGATATTGATAATCTTACCAAAACTCATTTTAACACTTCATATGCTCTGATTACCGTAAATGTGGAAATGGTTGATGAGAAACAGATTTTAGTCTTTGAGGTAAAAGCTGCCAAAAAGCCAGTATATTTCACTTATCAGGGGAAGGAGGAATTTTATATCAGAAAAGCAGCAGGTTCTCTCTCACTTACAATCGGAGAAGCAACTAATTATATTCAAGATCACTTTAGTTACCTTTAATTTTATAGATAAAATCAGACTTTTTACCCTTTTCATTACAATTCAATGCTTGATAAATTACAAACCATCATTACCAAATATGAAACACTCAGAGAACAGTCGCTCCAACCTGAGATTTTTGAGGATATGGAGAAAGCAAAAAAAATCAATAAAGAACTTGCCTGATTGGAAAAGACCTATAATCTCGCTTGTGCCTATAAAAAAGCCTTAGAAACCCAGCAAAATGCACAAGAAATGCTAAATACTGAAACCGATTTTGATCTGCTTGAAATGGCAAAAGAAGAACTTGATACTGCAAAAGAGGAGATAGAAAAACTTGACTATGACCTCAAAATCGCCCTCTTACCAAAAGATCCGAATGATGACAAGAACATTTATCTAGAGATCAGACCTGCCGCAGGAGGAGATGAAGCTGGGCTTTTCGCAGCGGAACTCTTGAAAATGTACCTAACTTTCGCACAGAAAAAAGGACGAAAACCTGAAATCGTCGAAGAACAGCTTTCTGATATCGGTGGAGTAAAATTTGTGATGGTAAAGATTGCTGGAGATTCAGTCTATTCTCTGATGAAGTTTGAGAGCTGAGTGCATAGAGTGCAGAGAATCCCTGACACCGAATCCAATGGAAGAGTGCATACTTCTACGGTGACCGTTGCGATTATGCCGGAGGCGGAGGATGTGGATATTCAGATTGATCCGAAAGATATCGTAATGGATACCTATGCTGCTTCTTCTTCTGGAGGGCAAAATGCCAATAAAAACCAGACCGGAGTCAGACTTCACCATCTTCCAAGCGGACTTATCGTAAATATCGGAGATAGTAAATCCCAAATGCAGAATAAGGAAAAAGCCTTTGCTGTTTTGAAGTCTAGGCTCTACCAAATTGAACTGGAAAAGAAACAAGCTGAAGAAAAAAGTTTAAGAGGAAATCAGATCGGAACTGGAGATCGTTCAGAGAAGATCAGAACCTACAACTTTCCTCAGGATAGAGTAACTGATCATAGAATCCACGAGTCTTGGTCTAATCTGCCAAATATTATGATGGGGAATATTGATGATATCCTTGGGAAAATGGTCATTGAAAACCAGACCCTTCTCCTCAACAAAGAAATGCAAGGAAGTGATTAAAAAACAATTAAAAAATACTTAAAAAAGTCTGAATTTTGATTCAAGGCTTTTTTTTATTGTACAAGAAAACGAATTCTCGATCCTACTCTTAACTCTTCCTCATCAAAACTCTCTAAAATCTGATCCAAGCCGATTTCATCTTCACGATCAATCTCTGGACAGTGGAGAAAAGGACGAACGGTAAATCTCCAATTCCCTTGAGTATCCTGCCAAATATCGGAAATCGTTCAGATTTTTTCTTTTTCTTCTTTTGCAACTCTCACATTTTGAAGCTCATTTACGAGTTTTTTCGCCTGCAGAAATCTGGTTCTGATTATCTTTTCATCAACTTTGTTGGGTAACTTACTAGAAGGAGCAAGCGGTTCGTCATGATACTCAAAAAGCGCAATATTATCAAACCAATCCTGCCTGATAAAATCCATCAAAAGCTGAAAATCCTCCTCCGTTTCGCCTGGAAATCCGATAATAAAATTCGTTCTGACAAAACGCTCTGGGAACTTCTGCTTGATAAAATCCAAAAGCTCAAGCGTCATCTCATGATTGTAAAATCTTCCCATTGCTTTCAAAAGCTTTGCTGAAGCATGTTGTAAAGGCAGGTCAAAATACGGAATAAATTTCTCCAACTTAGTCAACCTTTCCAGGTGTTTTTTCGTCAAAATATCAGGATAAAGATACAGCACCCTATAATGGAAATCTCACTCCAGCTCATCAATCGCCTCCAAAAGTTCAAAAAGCTGACTTTTCCCATAGAGATCCACTCCATATCTCGTACTATCTTGAGCGATGAGAATAAGCTCCTTGACTCCGCTTGCAATAAGGTTTTTGGACTCTTCAACGATCCTTTCTATAGGAAGAGAAGTCTGTTTTCCTCTAATCTTTGGAATAATGCAGAAAGAACACTGATTATTACAGCCCTCAGCGATCTTGAGATATTCAAATCCAAGTTCAAGATTCGTATATGCTCTCACATTCTCTGGTCGCTGAAACATTGACTCTTGTAAAGGCTTTTGCAGAGACTTTTGCTCTGAATTGAAAAGAAAGCTCGGTTCAAATTTCGCAAAATCTCCCCAAGAAAGGAAAAACAAATCAGGATGATTTTTCAGATTCACCCATTCTTCGGTTTCCTGATCCGTAAGCTGAACGGAATCGGCAAGATTCTCAAAATAGGCAACCGCACAGCCAAGGAGACAGACTTTTTTCTTTTTTCTCAAAAGCTTTTTGATCGTCTGAAACATTTCGTTTCTCCCAGAGGAAATGAAGCCGCAAGTATTGAGGAAAACCAGCTCCACCTCTGCAGAAAAGGGATCAACATCATAAAAAAACTGATCTGACCAATGTTCCAAAATCCTCCCAAGCAAAAACTGAGTATCAACCAAATTTTTAGTGCAACCAAGGTTTATAAATGAAAAAAACATTTGACAACAGATGAAATAAAACATTAATCAATAACAATTCTTCTAATCCCTTTTTCAAGCCTAATCAATACTTCATAAGGAATCGTTTCTGCTAACTGAGCAATTTGTTCAATACTATTCCTTGCTCCTTTTTGAACAGAAATGAGTTCAATCCTATCTCCAATCTTCATTTCTTCATTTGCAAGACAAGAACTTAGATTCATACAAATTGTTCCTAGCTGAGGAAACGCCTTTCCTTGATAAAAATACTCCAATTTTCAAGAGAGATTTCTGAGCCGTCCCTCATAATATCCGAAAGGAATCGTAGCAATTCTACAGTTTTCTTCAGCCTTTCGCCTTTGATTATAGCTTACTCATTCTCCTGCTTTTAAGATTTGTAAAGAAACAATCGTTGAAAAAAGACTTAAAGCTGGCTGTAATCAGGAATCCTGCTCATCCTCAAAAGGATGATACCCATAAAGGAGCAATCAAGGTCTACACGCAGTAAAATACGAATCACGCAACCTAAGAATCCCTGCCGACGCTGAAATATGCTTTCGCTTTGGAGAAAATCAGGCTTTTTCTAACTGAGCAGCCATACTTTTAAAAGATCAAACCTGCTCCTCAATTCAAAGCCCCACATCAGCACTATGCAAATGCGACATCAGTCCCTCTACCCCTAGATTTTTATGTTCCTGAAGAAAAGCCAAAATTTGAGGCAAATCCTGCTCCTGAATTCACTCTCTATGCATTCACGTATTAAAAAAAAGATGAAGTCTGACTTTTTTCTTAAGTTGAGCAAGTGCCTTCAATGCCTGCAAGGTATAAACTGCAAAAGCCGTTCTTTTAAGATCAAAGAAACGATAATTCTCAGGCAAGGTTTCGCCTATCAACAAAACATTAAAGTCAGAATGCTTATGAATAAGCTGATACTCCGGATAACTATCCACTGCCAGATAAGGGAAATTCTGCCCTTTCAAAATCTCTAGCATCTGCAAAATTCCGTGTCCATAAGCATTGGATTTCAAAACAGGGAAAAAAACTGAATTCGGCTGAAGTTTCTGCAGGAAATCAAGATTCTGCAAAATCGCCTGCTTGGAAATATAGATGGTATTGAGGGTTTTGAGATCAGATTTAATTTTTTTCCTTAGTCGTGTAAACATTATTCAAAGATAAGAAGATAGAAATAAAGAAAAGCACGAATTTTAACTAAAAAAACCAAGGTTTTATAACTTCAACTCTTGCCATTTTCCCTCTGGAAGCGTTCAAAGCAAATAGTTATCAATACGGATTCTCTGCAAATCTAGCACCTTATAACCAAGGGCTTTGAAAATTCTCCTAATATGCCTTTTTTTTCATTCATTAAGCGTAATCTTCAAGCATCAAAAATCTGATTTTTCAAGCTTTTTTGTCCTAAGAAGCTCTCATCACTCGGATATCCCTCTTAAAATCTTCTCTTTAAAGCTCCAGTCAAAGGGATGATTAAGCTGGACCAGATAGGTCTTCTCAATTTCCTTACTTGGATGCTCAAACTGATGTACAAGCTCAGGAGTATTTGTAAGAAGCATCAAACCACGACTTTCCTTATCTAATCTCCCAATATAATAATATTTTTTTAAAAAATCAGAAGGTAAAAGCTCATAAAAAGTTGGATTATAAGGATCTGATTTAGAACAGGTATACCCTTTTGGTTTATTAAACGCTAAAAGAGAAATATTCGTTGATTGCTCTCACTGAAAATCAAGAGTTTCTGAAAAAGAAGATAGTACCTCAAGAGTATCTCCATTTTGAAGATCTGCCTTATAATTCTCTACCTTTTCTCCATTGACAAAAATTTTTCATTCATCAATTAATGAAGCAATCACTCTTCTCGAGATTCCATGATGGGTTTGAAGATAAGTCCTTAAGAGCATTATTTTTTCGTAACTAAAAAGAGCATCTTTTACAATGCCCTTTATAGTATCTTGCGATCAAGTTGCAAGAAAATTATTCAGCAACAACTTTTTTAACTGGTTGTTCTACTACAACTGGTTGTTCTACTACAACTGGTTGTTCTACTACAACTTCATCTCCAGTAGCAACTTCTCCTGTTTGAGCTTCATCAATAGGAAGGATTTCTGGTTGAACAACTACCTCATCTCCAGTAATAACTTCTGGTTCTGCAGGAGTATCGTTACATCCAGCAAGTACAAGTACTGATCCAGCCATCAAAGCTACTGCCAACATTTTCTTTGTCATCTTTACCATTCATAATGAAATAAAAAATATGAACGACATATTATATAAGAAAATGAGAGAGAAATGCAAGAGTTTTATCAAAAAATTTTGACTTGCAAATAAAGGAGCTTTTCCTTACCTTACTTACATTGACAATCACTTCTTATTCTATATGTTCCATTAATATGCTTTCACTCTATATTCATATCCCCTTCTGCCAATCTAAATGTAACTACTGTGCATTTTCCTCTTTTGCTCTAACAGAAAAATCAGATCATGTTGAACAATATCTTTTTGCCCTAAAAGAAGAAATCAAGCATTACAGCCAATACTTTCATCACGAAGAAATAAAAACTCTTTACTTCTGAGGGGGAACACCAAATCTCCTTGGAGCAGATCAGCTTTCTGAAATCATTTTCACGCTAGAGCAACACTTTGACTGTTCTAACCTTGCAGAACTAAGTTTTGAGTTTAATCCTTATCCTGAAGAAGAAATTTACACAATCGTAAAAGAACTTCAAAAAACTTTCTGAAAAAAATATCCAAGGATCAGATTCTCCTTTGGGATCCAAAGTTTTGATAATGAAGTACTCCAATTAGCAGGAAGACACACACGTTTTCTAGGACTTGTAGATTTCCTCCGTAATCTCCAGCCTCTCAAGCAAGATAATACGGTCTTTAATTTTGATTTTATTGCTTTTGGAAAATGGAATCAGAGCAAGAAAGGAAATCCCTACCTATGGACTCCTTCAGCTTTACAATTTTTTACCGATTTTGTAAACTCACAATTTGCCGATAGTTTTTCGCTTTATACTTTGGAGCTTTTTGAAAATCAAGCTCGAAAAAGAAAAAAAACTGATTCACTCATCTCAGGGGCATACTTTGGAACTGATGAACAAATATATGAGGAATTTAGCCTCTTAAAAGATATTCTTTTAGATGCATGATATCATAGGTATGAACTATCAAATTTCTCCCTCTCTGGAAAATCTAGTATCCATAATAGAACTTACTGGGAAATGGAGAACTATCTCGGTTTAGGACTCAATGCCTCTTCATTTTTGAATAAAAAAGAGCTTAATTCAGAATTCTTTTCTTCTCTAGGAATTCCAACACCAGAAGCAGGTCTAAGATTCAAAAATACCAATAGTCTTAAAAACTACTGCAACAAGCAATTTCTTGATCCAACAGCATTTGAACCTCTCAATGAAAAGGATTATTTGATAGAAGAATTTTTTCTGGGATTAAGAACTGATAAAGGAATAGATCAACTCTCAAAATTTAAACAACTCCTCATACCTCATTACGAGAAAAAATTGCAAATTTATGAAAATGAAGATTTAATCACCATTAACTGAGAAAAACTCAAACTAACAGACGCTGGGATGGACGTATTCAACGCCATTGTGACTGAAATTATGGAGGAAATTTAACATTTTTCAAGAGCAATAAAATCTCCTAAATCTCCAAGCGAAACATTATAAAAATGCGGTATAATATAACTATCCTTATTATCCGTATAAAAACAAACTGAATTTTCTGCATTACTTGCATCTAAAGCACTTGTCCTTAAGACATCAGAAGTAAGGAATCTCCTAGATTTAAATTCTTGAGGATTCCTAAGCATTTCAGGAGAAACTAAACCACTATGAATAGTGTCTTTTTTATTCAAATATCAGATTTTATTACTTTTTAAAAAGTAATTAATAACCATAGAAATTAATTTATCAAACCTCTCAGAATTATTTCTATTCCTATAAATTAGCCCCTTCAATGAAATTTTCTCTCAATCTAAAACAAGATATGCATAATGATCATTTTCTGGGGTTGGAAGAAGGCCTTTTTTTACTTTATCTTCAAAGACATCAATATCAAAAGAAATATCTTTTAATGTCGTTTCTGTAAAATATCTCAATTTATTCAAAGAAATACTTTTTCATAATTCCATATCATTCATATTTTTTACTCTGAGAAAAATTTTCTTTTCCAAATCTAGAAAATGGTGATTCCCTATATTAAGATCATTAGTATAAGGATAAAAAGAGATTTCCTGAGAAAGATCCAAATCCTTTTTTATCTCTAACTCTTGATCTTCAAGATGCGCATTATATACTTCCTGATCAAGTGACAATTTTGCAATAATTTTAAAATCCTTATATTGATTTCCATTACTTCCTCTCTTTGTGGCATTAGCTATTTCATAAGCAGCTTTCAATCCAGGGGTAGGTTTCGTCTTTGTTAAGTGATGATATTTTGAGCTGATAGAGTCCAAACGATCAGCAGACTTCTTTGGTTTTATTCTATAAGTTATATCTTCACATCCTGTAATCTCTGAAAGAAGATTAAGAATTTCCTCTTGTCCCTCTTCCGAAATAAAATTTCACTTTTTGTCAAGCTGAAGACTTACAATATCTACTCCATCTAAGTCTACAATTTTCTTACAATAACTTTTTAATATCTCAACAATATCTTGATCTACACAATAAGCTTTTTCTCTCTTATCCTTATAATAAACAACCCTCAATCCTGACTCATCTTGAATATTTTCTGTCCTTCCTCATAATTTCTGAAAAATCGAGGATTCTGATTTTAATCTATTAAAGGGAACTCGATGATGCAACATTTTTGAATCTGATTTAAGAAATTCTCCAATTGTCTCAGTCCAAAGTGAACTTAACTTATTATGAAGCAATTTTTTATCCGAATAAACTTCATGTCTACCCTCACCATTAAGCTTACTTCCTACAAATAAATTATTAAGAAAAGACTTTTTAGATTTCATCCATTCTTCCGCTCCTACATTACCTCATTCTGCATAAGCATTATAGCCATCTAAATCCATTAAATACTGAATAGCTTCAACATAATGATCTAGAGTTCCAACCATCGGTTCTCAGGCATCGTTCTCTTTCCTCAAAAAATTAAAATCGCCATCATGAAAAATTTTATGAAACGACTTTGAAGAACCTGAATTTGGGATATTTTTTATTGTCTTGAGAAAAATAATAGCGATCTCTCTTAATCAACTTTCATTAATTTCACCATTTTCATTGAGAAAACTTTTATTTTTCTCATATAACATATTTGCAAGAGTAAGATAAATATCTCTATATTGCGATTGTTCCTTAGGATCAGCACTCTTTTCTTTAGCTAATTTAGTATAAAAAGCACGGAATTTAGAATGAGGAGAAACTTTCTTATTCTCTAAATTCTCCCTTGCCTTAATAAAATGAGTTCTAACGAATTGTCTAATAGCACCTTTATATTTTTCTCTTTCTTCTAGAGAAAGTCACTCTTCTTTGTTTATATCATCAAAAAGAGAGCGTTGAGTTTCAAGAATATTAATTTTTCCAATATCTCATAAAACATCCACAGGGCCTTTCTTATTCTTCTCCTGTCTGTTGACTACAACGATCTCCCAATCTTCATTAAATGCCAAGGGTTTTACACTATAATCTCCCTTGTTTCCTGTTTTCATCTTAAAAAGAATAAGTGCGTTTGTCAACTGAGAAAGGGTATTTTTAATCAACTTTCTATGTTTCCACTGTTTCTGATCCGTCAGCTTATCATTTGTATCAAGAGATTTCACCATATTGTTCAATCAAATAATAATTAAAAAATCTGACTAAGTATAGTCATTTAAATAAAAAATGTCAAGATTTAGTAATGATATTTCTTACCAGACCACAAGGTAGTTGCTCTGTAGAGCTGCTCAACCAAAGTCAATTTTGCCAATCCATGAGGCAAAGTAATTGCTCAAAAAGAAAGCATTTTCAAGGATGGAAATCCAGTTTTTAGCTTCTTATCATCAACTCCATAGGGACCTCCAATAATAAAAACGCTCTCTTTTCCCTGAAGGACTTGAGAAAAAGCGATCGTATCCAATTGTTCTCCTTCCTTAATCAAGAGAAACTTCTGATGATGAGAATATTTCTTATGAAGTTGATCAATAAGTTTATCTGTTTCTTTTTCAATTACCAAAAACTGATTCTCATCTCTGAAAGGCTTGAGATCATCAATGATAAGCTGTTTTCACAGTCTTTTCCTATATTCTTGGAGAGCTGTCGAGAAATGCTTATCTGAATCTGAAATAGCGAGAATTGTAAACATAAAAAATAGAAAAAAAATCTGAATTTAATGATCTTTTCAAGTGGCCATATCATCATAAGCTCTTTTTACTTGTATAAGTTTATCAAACACCTTTGACGCTACTTCTTTTGATCAATTAGTTCACTCCTCACATTCACTTTGCAAGACTGCTTGTACACTATCAAATACTTCAGTAGGAGTTCCAGAAAATTCATAGTTATCAGATCAAGGACCATCAATCTCTGCTATACAAAGACCATCTTTCTTAACGACTTTTAAATCATATCTTTTTTTCTCATAGTCTCACTCTCCTACAGAACGAATAAAATAAAAATCCGTTGAAACAGATTTTTTATCAAAAGAAATCTGTATAGTACTTCTATCTCTTTCACATCACGTAAAAGCTCAAGCAAGCGCAGCAAGAGTTACTAATTTTAGCAATTGTGTTTTCCCTATCATCTCACAAGTACCAAGGATTTGAGAAGTTTTTTCTTTAAAATTGAATGAAGACATTATTATAATTCAAGAATCTAAAAGTTAACAAAAAAGTCTACTGACGTTGACTAGCAGTATAGATTTTTCCTAAAAAATGTCAATAGTTTTCTTAAAAAAGAAAATGCAAACAAGAGTTAGAAACTAATACAAAATGTACTTATCCTCTAAATCTTCATAATAACTTTTGATTTTGAAAATATCTCATTTCATGACTCCTTCAGCCTCTAGAATATCCAAAAATCCTTTGCTCTGCATTTGCTGCCAAAAGTATTGTTCAGCCTGATCATTTCATCGAGGAATAGTAAAAACCATCTTGCAGATCTC